>NZ_BAFU01000054.1 GCF_000308495.1 Nocardia brevicatena NBRC 12119
GTTGGACTCTCTACCTGCCCCTATCGTGAGCTCGGTCCAGGGAACGGAACCGGTCCCGGCCGTTGGCGAGTTATCCGTTGGGTCACAATGCGTTTCGGCCGGAAGGCCGAAACACGACCGCGGGGTACCCACGCCGACTGCCGGACGAACCGGTGCCTTCGCGGATACCCCGATGAAGGTCGTAGCTCGAGAATACTCATGAAGCGGGTACGCGCTGGAAGATCCTGCCGGGCAGCCAGCCGTTCCCCACGTGCGTCACCCGCCACCAGTCGATGTCCAGCACGAGGGCTTCCACCGACGTGGCCAGGAACGGTTCGACCTGAGGTTCTTTGCGCCGCAGCACATCGAAGGTTTCCTTGCGCTCGCTCGCCTCCCGCACGGTCACGGTGCCCAGTCCCTGGGCGAACGGGTCCAGGAAGCCGCCGGAGACGATATTGACTCCCACATTGGGGTTGGCCCGCAGCTGTTCGAGAGTGCGACCTCGGTTCTCCAGGATGAGGGTGAGCCGGAACGGATCATCGTCCAACTGGGCGAAGAACGCGTTCGAACACCAGTTGAGCCCATCCTTGGATGTGGCGAGGCTGATCGTGGTGTTGGTGAGGATCGCGGTCAGTTTGTCACGAACTTCGGCATCGGCCGGGGCTCCATCGGTGGTCAACGGGGTCTCCATTCGGTCGTTTGTTCCACGGTTTGCGCCCGACGTCGCAGAGCGCGAGACGTTTCGTCGGGGCACTGAATGCGGTGGACGAAGCCGGTTGTTCGGTTCCGCAAGGCCGGGTGTGACCGACTCCGGACCGTCGAAGCGCTGCGTGCTCGCGACGCGAGTTCGCCACCGGTTACCCTCGAGTGCGTGGTCGTGGACGCGGGCGGTACCGGGTACTGTCGGATCCACCCCTTGAGTGCAATGCTCTCGTCCGCAGTCATGCCTGGTCGTCTCCACTGTTCGGCTGCGGGTCCGTGCCGCGCCACACGCTTCTCGACGTGGGCGAGTCTACGCAAACGGGGTACTTTCGCGTGCGCGAACTGAAAGAAGATGTGCATAAGTGGCCCTGTATGATTCGGGTTCGATACCCGTGGTGAAGGAGTCTCGTGCACCTGCATCCCGATACTCATCAACCCCGGGTTGCCGGTATTCATATGGGTGAACGAGTAGGATCCCAGCCGGCGCGGCGCGGTCCGTCACGAGCGGGTATCGCGTGGTGTAGCACAGCCCGAACTGGCAGAGGCGGTCCATGACCACAGAGCACGACCCCAGTGACCCTCCGGACCCGGAGGTGGTTGAACGCGGTCCCACGGTGCTGCGTATTGCCCTCGGCAGCAGGTTGCGAGGGCTCCGGGAAGGCTGCGGTATCACCCGGGAGGCCGCCGGCGAGCACATCCGCGGATCTCACGCAAAGATCAGCCGTCTCGAACTCGGCCGGACCGGCTTCAAGGAACGCGACCTGTGCGACCTGCTGGACCTGTATGGGGTCAAGGACGAGGACAAGCGCGCGGTCTACCTGGAACTGATGAAGAGGGCCAACGATCCGGGCTGGTGGCAGCCCTTCAACGATCTGCTGCCCTCCTGGTTCGAGACCTATCTCGGTCTCGAGCAGGCCGCTACCACGATCCGCACCTATGAAGCGCAGTTCATACCCGGCCTACTGCAGACCCGGGACTATGCTCGGTCGGTGATCAGGCTCGGCAACGAGGGCGAGACCGACCGCCGGGTCCAGATGCGTATGCGGCGGCAGGAGATCCTGACCCGTAACACGGCTCCCACCCTGTGGGCGGTGGTGGATGAGAACGCCCTGCGCCGGCCGGTAGGCGGATGGGGCGTTCTCGCCGACCAGATCGAACATCTCCTCCAGGTGTCGGAGCGGCCCAATGTGAAGATCCAGGTGCTCCCGTACGAGGTCGGTGGCCATCCCGCGGCCGGTGGTTCGTTCAGTATCCTCCGATTCCCAGAGCCGGAGCTGTCCGACATGGTCTATATGGAACAGTTGACCAGCTCGCTGTATCTGGACAAGAAGCACGAAGTCGAGCTGTACATGACCGTTATGAACAAACTCAGCGTGACGGCTCTTACGCCGGTGGAAAGCCGTAACTTCCTGCGGAAGTGTCTGGCGAAGGCGCGTAGTGGCGAGAGCGACGACTGAGTGGTCTGCCGTAGCGGGTTCGAGAAGGTGTGAGACGCCGTTTCGCGCGGTCGCCTTCCGGGGGTGTCGTGAGCAGGGGAGTGGCCTGCCGGGAAGCCGTGAGTGGACGCCCTCGCTCGCCGGGGCGGGGAGTGAGGGCGAACCGGTCGCCTGGTGAGGTAAGGGGAGAGCGAAGGACGGAGGACGGTCGAATTCCTCGCAGAGTTCGCCCGGTTCGGCACATTGCGGAGTAGGATCCGCTATAAAATAAATAATCTTACGTAGATATGCGCATCTAACTATTAAATATCCCCACCCAACAAACTCACCTCCACAGCCAATCGGCAAAAACACACAAGGATGGTAGGAAAGGGAGCGTGTCCGATACTGGCGATGTCTCCGGTCCGAGCAAACGTTCCCGTGCGGTCTCCGAAGTGGTCGATCTGGTCAGTACGCTGATCCGATTCGATACTTCCAATACCGGTGATCCGGCCACCACCAAGGCGGAACGTGAGTGTGCCGAATGGGTTGCGCGGCAGCTGGAGGATGCCGGATACCACACCGAGTATGTGGAATCGGGTGCGCCGGGACGCGGCAATGTCTTCGTCCGACTCCCGGGTGCAGATTCCACCCGTGGGGCACTGTTGGTGCACGGCCATCTGGATGTGGTGCCGGCGCAGGCGCAGGACTGGAGCGTGCACCCGTTTTCGGGCGCGGTGCGCGACGGTTATGTGTGGGGACGCGGCGCGGTCGATATGAAGGACATGGTGGGGATGATGCTGGCGCTGGCGCGCCAGTTCAAGATCGAGGGCACGGTACCGCCGCGGGATCTGGTGTTCGCGTTCCTGGCCGACGAGGAGAACGGCGGGAAATGGGGGTCGCACTGGTTGGTGGACAATCGGCCGGAACTCTTCGACGGCGTCACCGAGGCGGTGGGTGAGGTGGGTGGTTTCTCGCTCACGGTGCCCCATCGGAACGGCGGGGAGCGACGACTGTATCTGGTGGAGACCGCAGAGAAGGGGCTGGGCTGGATGCGGTTGCGGGCCAAGGCCCGCGCGGGACACGGGTCGTTCTTGCACGAGGACAACGCAGTGACCATTCTGGCGAGCGCGGTAGCTCGTTTGGGGACCCATACGTTCCCACTGGTGGTGTCGGATTCGGTGGCGGAGTTTCTGGCGGCCGTGGCCGAGGAGACCGGGCTGGCGTTCGATCCCGATGCTTCCGATATCGATGGGGCACTGGCGAAATTGGGCTCGATTTCCCGGATTGTCGGGGCCACTCTGCGCGATACGGCCAATCCCACCATGTTGGATGCGGGGTACAAGGCGAATGTGATACCGCAGACCGCGGAGGCGGTGGTGGACTGTCGGGTGCTGCCGGGACGGCAGGCGGCGTTCGAGCGGGAGGTGGACGAGCTCATCGGTCCGGATGTGGAGCGGGAATGGATCACCAAGCTCGATTCATATGCGACGACATTCGACGGGCATCTGGTGGACGCGATGAACGCGGCGATCCTGGCCCACGATCCGCAGGGCCGTACGGTGCCCTACATGCTGTCCGGTGGTACGGATGCGAAGGCATTCGCGCGGTTGGGGATCCGTTGTTTCGGTTTCGCGCCGTTGCGGTTACCACCGGAGTTGGATTTCGCGGCGCTGTTTCACGGTGTCGATGAGCGGGTGCCGGTGGATGCGCTCGAATTCGGCACGAATGTCATGGAACATTTCCTGTTGCACAGCTGATCCGATTCGAAACGAGGAGTTCATGAGCTACAACCCGTATGACGCTCTGCCGCAGCTACCGTCGTTCACCCTCACCTCCGAGGATGTGACCGATGGTCGGTCGTTGGGCAACGACCAGGTCAGCGGCATCCTGGGTGCGGGCGGTAAAGATGTCTCACCGCAGCTGAGCTGGTCGGGTTTCCCGGCGGAGACGAAGAGCTTCGCGGTGACGATGTACGACCCGGATGCGCCGACGGCGTCGGGTTTCTGGCATTGGGCGGTGGCCGATGTTCCGGTCTCGGTGACATCGTTGGCGGCCGGTGCGGGCAGTGCGGGCGGTTCGTTGCCGGCGGGCGCGGTGACGTTGCGCAACGACGCCGGGCGGCCCGGATATGTCGGGGCGGCGCCGCCGGCGGGTCATGGTCCGCACCGGTATTTCGTTGTTGTCCACGCGGTGGGCGTGGAATCGTTGGGTATTCCCGCCGAGGCCACGCCGGCGTTCCTCGGCTTCAATCTGTTCCAGCATGCCGTGGCGCGGGCGACGTTGGTGGGCACCTACGAGCAGAAGTAGGGGTCCTCGGCGGTATCGACAGCGTGGCCCCTGGGCGTAATGCTCCAGGGGCCACGGTTTTTCGTGCAGGTCTGTTGTTGTCGAGGCGGTGGGCCGAGGGATGGCGCCGGGGGTCGGTCAGTGGGAGGTGTCGATGACACTTTCGGTGGGTGGGTCGGTGTAGAGTCCGTCGATCTCGGCGGCGTATTTGTGCGAGATGGGGACGCGGCGTAGTGACATCTTCGGGGTGAGCTCGTCGCCGCCGGGTTCCCAAATCGTGTCGACGATTCGGAACCGTTTGATCTGTTCGACTCGGGACAGTTTGGTGTTGCCGGCCTGGACGGCGCTGCGGACTTCGTCGATGATGCGAGGGTGGCGGGCGAGTTCGGCGATTCCGGCGTCGGTGGCGCCGAGTTCCTTGGCTCGGACGGCGGCGATATCGGGGTCGAGCATGATCAGCGCGGTGATGTAGGGTTTGGCCTCGCCGATGGCGACCGCCTGTCCGATGAGTGAGGATACGGCTTTGACCGCGTTCTCGATATTGCTGGGCGCGATGTTCTTACCGGATTCGTTGATGATGAGTTCTTTTTTGCGGTCGATGATGCGCAGGTAGCCGTCGTCGTCGAGGGCGCCGATATCGCCGGTGCGCAGCCAGTTCTCGGTGTCGATGGATTCGGCGGTCTGGTCGGGCATGCGTCGGTAGCCGTGGGTGACGACGGGTCCGCGGACGAGTACTTCGCCGTCGTCGGCGAGTTTCGGTTCCAGTCCGTCGATGGGGCGGCCGACGGAGCCGGGGCGGGGTTTGTCGAGTTCGGTGTAGGTGGCGACGCCGGTGGTTTCGGACATGCCCCAGACTTCGGTGACGCAGAAGCCGAGTCCGAGGAAGAATTCGAGTGCTTCGGGTGGGATAGGTGCCGCGCCGGAGGAGGCGACGCGCAGCCGGTCGAGGCCCAGGGCGGCGCGCAGTGTGGACAGGACGAGGGTTTCGGCGATCGGGTGCTGGAGGGCGAGCAGCGGGCTGCGGCCTTTTCCGGAGAGGTCTGCGCGGGCGGCGGCGGCGCCTGTGCGGATGGCCCAGTGGGCGAGGGTTTTTTGGCGCCGTTTTCGGTGGAGATTCGGGTTTCGATGCCGGCTTTGATCTTCTGCCAGACGCGGGGCACGCCGAAGAAGGTGGTGGGGCGGGCGTCGGGGAGCGCGGCGGCGATTTCGCGGGGGTCGGGCACGGTGGTGATCTGGATGCCGGTGACGAGGTTGATGGCGTGGCCGGAGATGCGGTCGGCGACGTGTGCGGCGGGCAGGTAGGACACGGTGCGGTCGTCGATGCCGACCGGCATGGGACCGTTGGTGAGGGCGATGATCTGGGCGAGGATGTTGCGGTGGGTGACTTCGACGCCTTTGGATGGGCCGGTGGTGCCGGAGGTGTAGATGAGGGTGGCGAGGTCGTCGGGTTTCACGGCCTGCCAGGTGGTGTCGAAGTCGAAGTCGGGTGCGGGGTTGTTCTCGAGGTCGGCCATGGTGATGGCGTCGGTGGCGGGGCCGTCGATGACGATGAGGTATTCGATGGTCGCGCCGGAGCGGGTGATGCGGTCGCGGAACTGTTGTTCGGTGATGACGACCTTGTTGGCGGCATTGGTGAAGGTGTGGGCGATTTGTTCGGGGGAGTTGGTGTTGTACACCGAGAAGGGGGTGGCGCCCAGGTGTAGTGCGGCGGTGTCGAGGAGGTTGAATTCGGGTCGGTTGGTGAGCATGACGCCGATGGTGTCGCCGTGTCGCACGCCGAGTGCGGCGAGTCCGGCGGCGAGGGTGCGTACCCGTTGGGCGTATTCGCGCCAGGTGATCTCCTGGGTGCCGCCGACCGTGCGGAGGGCGACCTGGTCGGGTCGCAGGGTGATGGTCTGTTGGAAGGCGGCGGGCACGGTGGTGACGGTTGTGCCGGTTGCGTGCGGGTAGGCGATTTCAGTTGTGGTCATGTCCGTTCCCGATGTGCTGTCCGGGCCGCGTGGCCGTTCCCGTTCGGGAGGGCTGTGGGCGGTCGACGGTGCCTCGCCGCATGGAGTGACGTGGCTCGCTCATGGTAGGGAAGGGAATGTGTGTGAGTCGGGTATCGGTGAGACTGTTGTCGAATGGGTTCAGGGCGGGTCTGCGGTGAGGGCCGGGGGCGGTGTGCGGCGCGGTGGGCCCATTGTGTCGAGGGTGGGGAGCAGGTGGCCGCGGCGTAGGCGTTTGGCGGTGAGGTATTCGGCGGCGCGGTCGCTGAGTGGTGGGGTGAGCAGTGGGATCCGGGTGACGGTGATGCCGGAGTGTTCGAGTTGTTCGATTTTGTCCGGGTTGTTGGTGAGTAGTCGTACGGCGGTGAGGCCGAGTTCGCGCAGGCCGGCGGCGGCGTGTTTGTAGCTGCGGTCGTCGGCGGGGTAGCCGAGGCGTTCGTAGCTGAGGAAGGTGTCGGCGCCGGTGCGCTCGCTTTCGTGGTAGCCCTGTGCTTTGGCGAGGAGGCCGGCGCCGCGGCCTTCTTGTTCGAGGTAGATCAGGATTCCGGCGCCGGCGTCCTGGATGAGGTCGAGGGAGGTGGTGAGTTCGGGTCCGCAGTCGCAGTCCTGGGAGCCGAGTGCTTCCCCGTAGAGGCAGCGGGAGTGGATGCGGACCAGGCAGTTGTTCTCGGGTTCGCCGAAGACGAGGACGTGTCCGTAGCGGGGTCCGCCGTGGACTTCTAGTACGCGGACTGGGATCTCGCGGCCGTTGCGGATGAATCGGTGCACGGTGTCGCCATGGGACGCCGCTGTGCTCAATGCTCCTCCGAAGCGAGTCTGATGATCCTGTCGACATCACTGGCCTGCGGCATTGCTCCGGGGACGTCCCCGAACGACTGGGTCGCGACCATTGCGGCCGTCGCCCAGGCGAAGTCCTGTTCGTCGGCGGGGTGGCGCGATGATAGCAGACGATACGCCAGTGCGGCGGAGAATGCAGCTCGAGCGCCCGGGGAGTCGGTGAGTACGGCCGGGAAGCGGGGAATGTCGAGGTCGAGTCGGTCGGAGCGGACGGTGCAGGCGAAGTCGTCGGTGACGCAGACGGTTTTGACGCCGAGGGTGCGCAGTTGTTGGGCGATATGTGCGCCGGAGGTGGCGGCGATCTCGGGGATCATGGCGTCCAGTTCCCAGGTGGCGCCGGTGAGGTAGTCGACGGCGCCGAGGTATCGGTAGAGGGTTTGGGGTGCGGTGACGGGGGGTGCGGGATGGACGATGAGCAGTGGTGGGTTGTGTAGGGCGCGCACGGTGGCCATGATGTGTTCGATCACTGGTAGGGGGTGTTCGAAGGTGAGCAGGACGGCGTCGGTGTTGGTGATGGCGGTGCGGGCGTCGGGTCCGGTGAGGTCGTGTTCGCCGAGTTGGATGCGGTCGTCGGTGCAGCCGATGGTGCTGGTGACGCCGGTGGGGGTGATCATGAGGGCGGTGACGGGTGTGGTGGCGTGGCGGACGATTTTGACGAGGCCGGTGTCGATGTTTTCGGCGCGGAGGTAGTCGAGGATGCGGTGGCCGGCTTCGTCGTCGCCGACGGCGGTGACGAAGCGGACGTCGAGGCCGAGTCGGGCGGCGGCGACGGCGCGGTTGAGTCCTTTGCCTCCGGGGTGTCGGGTGAAGCCGCCGCGGGTGGAGGTGCCGGGTTCGGGGATGTGGTCGACGCGGTAGATGTGGTCGATGACGGCGTGGCCGACGACGGTGAGGGTGCCGGTGGCGGGGCCGGCGTCGGTGGTTTGCGGGGTGAGCGGGTGGGCGAGGGTGGGGTGTTCGGGGATGCCGTGGGTGGTGTCGGCGGCGAGGAGGGCGGCGAGTGCGGTGAAGGCGCGGCGTTCGGGGGTGGCGCGTAGGGAGCGGACGGTGGGTGCGGGTGGGATGCGTTCGGCGCCGGCGATTTCGTGTAGCCGCTGCCACTGGGTGGTGAGGTATTCCCGTCGTTCGCCGAGGTCTTGGGCGTAGAGGCGGTTGAGGTCGATATCGGCTGGGGCGTTTTCGCGCAGGAGCCCGAGGGCGAGTTCGGCGTCGGTGACGATGCGGTGGGTGACGGGGAGGTGGCGGGCGAGTTCGGTGATGACGGAGGGGACGGCGTCGTAGGGGTCGATGCCGGTGCGGCGGGCGTGGCTGCGGACGGCGGGGAGGTCGAGGAGGGGGCCGACGTCGATTTCGGTGGTGCGGAGTCGTTCGGGGCTGAGGCCGGAGCGTTTGCACAGTCGGGTGAGGATGTTGCGGACGGCGACCATGGCTGTCGTGTCCTGGTGGGGGATCATCTCACCTGCTTTCTGCGCTGGTTGGGTCGCGAATGTGGTTTACGCCCGGTAGTTTCGGCAATTACCATAGTGCAACGGCAAATGACATTCGGCATTCCCGGCAAATGACACGCGGGGATGGCGTTTACCGCTCGCCAGATGACCGGGAGGGGCCTGTGACGATCTTCGAGCCGATGTTTCGCGGTCACTGCACATACACCTCCGCCGACCGGCCCGGAACCGATCCGGATGCGTCCCGAGCCGGGGCGCTGTAGCGCCCACGAAGCCCCCATCCGCTCCGCACGATGGCAGCGATGCCAGGCCGGCCGATCCCGGCTCGGCATCGGTGCCGGAGTTCGTCAGGAGGCAGCTGTGACCATCTACATCACCGACTGGTTCATGACCAGCGATATCACCCCCGAAACGGCTGGTCGTTCGTTCAGCGATCCGAGTGAATGGCGGCTGAGCTGGCTGCCGGAGCGGAGTATGTCGTTCGCGCAGGCCCATGCCGGTATGGAACTGGACGAGATCGTCAGCGATCCGGCATCGGTCTACGACCGGGTAGCGTTGGCCCGCGCGGTGGAATGCGCGGATGTCCTCGGCATTCTGTGGGAGCAGGCTGTGGTGCGGCTCTACAAGCGGATGATGACCCGGAATCCGGCCGAGACCGGTACCGACCACCACGTGCCGCCGTATGTGGCGGGTTGACCGGCCCGTCGGTGCCGGTGGTCGTTACATTCCCGGGCTCGGTTGCCGGTCGGTGTGCCCAGCGCCGACCGCGTCGGCAAGGCTGCGGTAGCCGCCGGCGCGCAGTCGTTCGGCGATACCGCGGTGCAGGTGTTTCATCCACAGCGGACCGCCGTAGATGAAGCCGGTGTAGCCCTGTAGTAGGGAGGCGCCTGCCAGGATCCGCTCCCACGCCTGGTCGACGGTTTCGATACCGCCGACGGAGACCAGGACCAGCCGGCCACCGACACGCGCGTACAACCGGCGCAGCACCTCGAGGGACCACTGCGCGAGCGGGGGTCCGGACAGTCCGCCGGCACCGATCTCGGCCACGACGGTGGGATCGGTGCGCAGGCCGTCGCGGCCGACGGTGGTGTTGGTGGCGACGATTCCGGCCAGTCCCATCTCGACGGCGAGGTCGGCGACCGCGTCGATATCCTCGTTGGACAGGTCGGGTGCGATTTTCACCAGGACGGGCACGTCGACGCTGTCGAGGACGGCCCGGAGCACCGGTCGCAGCGCCTGCACCGCCTGCAGGTCGCGCAGACCGGGGGTGTTGGGGGAGCTGACGTTGACGACGACGAAATCTGCGAGCGGCCCGAGCAGCCGGGCACTGGCGGAGTAGTCGTCGGCCGCAGCGGCGGCATCGACGACCTTGGTTTTGCCGATATTGGCGCCGATGGGGACGGTATGGGTGCGGCGGGCCCGCAGCCGGGCGGCGGCCGCGGCGGCGCCGTCGTTGTTGAAACCCATCCGGTTGATCAGGGCCCGGTCGGCGGGGAGCCGGAACAGCCGCGGGGTCGGGTTGCCGGGTTGGGCCTGGGCGGTGACGGTGCCGACTTCGGCGAACCCGAATCCGAGCGCGCCCCATGTGTCGACACCGGAGGCGTTCTTGTCGAACCCGGCGGCCAAGCCGACAGGGGCGGGGAACTCGACACCGAAGACGGTGGTGTGCAGGATCTCGTCGTCGGTGGCGAGGAATCGCCGGAGCACGGCGCGGGTGGGCGCGAAGGCGGTGGCGGCGCGCATGAGGGCGAAGGCGAGATGGTGGATGCGCTCCGGGGGGAGCAAAAACATCGTCCGCAGGAGTAGCCGGTACAGCATCATAGCTCCGTGGCGTGCCCGTTCGGGCTGGTCAGGCTGTTTTTGCGACGTCGCAGCAGGACGCGTCGGCTGCCGTCGGTGTAGGCGCGGACGCGGGATAATTCCCAGCCGCCGAACTCGGCCTGAATGGACAGTCGCATGGAGGCGGTGACCCGGGTGACGTCCGGGGGCAGCCGCAGCGGTATGTACTCGTAGTCGTCGCTGCTGGTGTCCCAGCCGGCCGGGAGTGCCGTCCGCGAGCTCGCTGCCATCACTGCCCTCTCTTCCGCTCGTCCGCACGGATCCGCTGCAGGCCGTACCCGGCCGCGGAGCCGACGAACAGGTCGCCGGTGGCGTCGTCGACGGTCACCGAGGTCGGTTGCCCGACGGTGGGGAAACGTCCCACCTGTTCCGGTATACCCGTCGACAGGTCGTAGCCGACGACTTCGTTGCTCTTTGTGCACGTCACCCACACGGTGTCCGACCGTCGGTCGTAGGCGAGTGCGTAAGGCGACGATCCTACCGGGTACCGCTGGCGGAGGACGAGTGGCTCGGTGGTGAACACCAGGAGCTGGCCGCCGTCGGGGTCGGTGACGATGACCCGTCCGAACGGGTCGTCGATGATCTGCGCGGCACCGTCGCCGGCGCGCAGCGTCAGGCCGGGGCGCTGTTCGGTGGGGTCGATCTCGATGACGGCGGTCTGGCGGCGGTCGAGCACGGCCACGGTGTCGCCGGTGACTGCGATACCGTCGGCGGAGACCAACCCGCGCACGGTGTGCCGGATCCGACCGTCGGGGTCGAGGACGAGCACGGTGCCGTCGGCGAGGCCCGCGACGAGGCTGCCGTCGGGGCGGGCGCGGACCGCGCGTACATCGCCGTCGACGGGGATTTCGGTAATGGTGTGCTCGGCGGCGGCGATGCGCAGGATTCGTCCGGGGGCGGCGGCGAGGATTTCGCCGGGGCGTCCCGGTGCGATGGCGGCGGCCGGGGCGGGCAGCCGGGTCCGGTGTGTGGCGGGGGGCTCGGTCGCGGGATCCAGGACGGTCAGGGTGTCGCCGGTGGGGTCGAGGGCGGCCAGGGTTGCGGTGCCGGGTTCGCTGACCAACGCCGTGATCGGTGCGGCGACCGGGTAGACGTGCCCGGCCGGGGGGACGGTCGCGGGGGCGAGCGCGGGTGTGGCCGGTTCCCGGGTGGGTGCATCGGGGCCGTTGTCACCGGTGGAACAGCCTGCGAGCAGGACGATGGCGGCCGTGACCGCCAGATGGGCCGCAATCCCGCCTCGTGGCCGCATGTACCGCTCCCTCTGTCGACGACCTCCGCTGTGTCCGTTCATCTGACCATGTCGCCGGTGGAGCGCGGTCGGAGGGTGGTACAGGCGTGGCGGGGTGGCGGTGTCGGGCCGGGGCGCTACGGTACGAACCGGACAGTGTCGAAGGTCAGGAGTTCCGGATGTGTGCAGACCATGGTTCGGGATTTTCCGTCGACGATGTGACCACCGGTCCGTTCGCGCACGGATTCGGCAAGACCGAGGACGGGCGGCCGTTCGCGTTCCGCACGGTGCGGTCGACGCTGCTGTTGGAGATCTATCGCGCGGATCTGGACACCGATGTCCCGGCGCCGGAGGATGTGGTGGCGGTGGCCGAGGCACGGGTGACCGATATCGACCTCGACGACGCACGCAGTGTGGTGGCGTTGGTGCGGGATCTGGTGTCGGTCGCCGCGCCGGTGTCGAGCGGTCACAGTGTGCCTACGGTGCGGGCTCTGCTGGCCCGGATAGGGTCGGCCTACCGTAAGTGATGGAATGTAGCTGTGATGCGCAGCATATCTGTTCTCCGTCCGTGGCGTGGCGGTCGGGTCGGGGTGACGGCAGCTCTGCTTGCCGCCGCGGTCATGGTGACCGCGGCGACGGGTTGCGGTTCCGGCGTGGATGAGGATGCGGTGGCCGCGGCCCGCTCGTCGGCGCGGGCGGCGTTGTCGGCGTCGGCGGCGGCCACGTCGAGCGCGTTGGCGGCGCGGCGGGTTCCGACGGCGGCCGATTTGGATGCGCAGATCAAAAAGGCCCTGGATCCAGCGCTGCCGGATAGGGAGCGCACCGCGCTGATCGAGGACGGTGAGGCGTTCCGGGACGCGATCCCGGACATGTACAAGGCGTTGCGGGACAATCCGCATGCCGTGTACGGGGTGACCGAGCCGGTGTTCGACAATCACGACGGCACGGTGACCGCGACACTGCGCCTGGACAAGGACGGCACCGGGACGGCGGTTCGCACCACCGTGGTGCATTTCGTGTTCGGCGACGGCCGCTGGAAGCTGTCCCGCACGGATCTGTGCGGGATCCTGCGGGCCGCCGACTATCGCACGGCCGCCTGCGGATAGCCCTCGGATAGTCGCCCATGGTCGCATCGCTGTCGTACCGGTGGGGTCGTTTCGTGTACCGGTACCGGGTTGTGGTGCTGGTGGTGTTCCTGCTCGCGGTGGCCTGTTCGGGGCTGTTCGGCCGCGATCTGTCGGGGCGGATGAGCCAGGAAGGCTGGTTCGACGAGTCGAGTGAGTCGGTGGCGGCGTCGAAGCTGGCCGATGCCACGTTCGGCCGCGACACCGACAGCGATGTGGTGGTGCTCTACACCGTCCCACCGGGTCGCACCGTCGCCGATCCGCAGGTGCGGGAGGCGGTGACCGCGCAGTTGCGGGGGTTGTTGCAGCGGTATCCCGACCGGGTGCTGAAGATCGACAGCTATTGGGACAGCGGGTTGTCGGGGCAGTTCGCCGACGACACTCTCACCCACGCGTTCGCCAGTATCGGGTTGCGCGGTGAGGGCAGCGCCACCGTCGAGAACTATCTGGCGGTAAAGGCGGAGCTCGGTGTGGGCGGTCCCGGTGTCGGTCCGGGCGGTACCACGGTGCAGTTGGCGGGGTTGCAGCCGGTGGTGGAGGGCATCAATACCGGGATGCAGCAGGATATCCGCCGCGCCGAGGTGATCGCGTTGCCGCTGGTGGCGATCCTGCTGTATTTCGTGTTCGGCGGGGTGGTGGCGGCGCTGTTGCCGGTGGTGGTCGGCGGGATGACGATTCTCGGTAGCCAGGGCATCATGCGGTTGCTCACCGACCATATCGAGGTCAATGTGTTCGCCAGTGCCGTGGTGACATTGGTGAGTCTGGGTTTGGCGATCGACTACGGGTTGTTCACGGTGACCCGGTTCCGGGAGGAACTGGCCGCGGGCCGTGATGTGGCGGAGGCGACCGCCCGCACCGTGGCCACCTCCGGACGGACGGTGTTGTTCTCGGCGGCGATCATCGTGGTCAGTCTCGGTGCGTTGCTGATCTACCCGAACGGGGTGTTGCGGTCGGTGCCCTACGGCGGTATCAGTTCGGTGCTGTTGGCGGCGCTGCTGTCGGTGACCGCGCTGCCGGCGATGTTGGCGATCATCGGGACACGGATCGATCTGTGGGGGTGGCGGCGGTTGGCCCGCGCGAAAACCGTCGCCGAGATCGATCGCGGTTTCTTCTCCCGGCTGGCGGTGCGGGCGATGGCGCGGCCGTGGCTGACGATCGTGCCGATCGTGGTGGCATTGTCGGTGTTGATCGTGCCGTTCCGGCATATCGAGTTCGGGGGGTTGAGCGAACGCTATCTGGCCGCCGACAATCCGGCCCGGGTGGCGCAGGAGCGGTTCGACGAACTGTTCCCCGGTTTCCGCACCGAACCGTTGAAACTGGTGGTGGTGGGCGCGGATTCGGCGCAGCTGAGCGAGATTCGGTTCCAGGCCAACCACGCTCCCGGTCTGACCGGGCCGTTCGAACCGGCCGCTCCCACCCGGGACGGGATCAATGTGCTGTCGGTGGGGCTGGTGGACGAGCGGGCGGCCGATACCGCGATCGCCGTGCTGCGGTCGATCGAGGAACCCGATGGGGTGCAGATCATGGTGGCCGGGGTGCCGGCGCTGGAACGCGACAGTATCCACGGTCTCATCGACGGTCTGCCGGTGTTGGCGGCGGTCTTGATCGCCGCGGCGCTGGGGTTGATGTTTCTGGCGTTCCGGTCGTGGGTGTTGGCGGTGAAGGCGGTGGCCATGTCGGCGTTGAGCCTGGCCGCCACGCTCGGCGTCCTGACCTGGATCTTCGTCGAGGGGCACGGAGCCGAGCTGTTCGAGTTCACGCCGGGACCGTTGATGTTTGCGGTGCTGGTGTTGATCGTGACGGTGCTGTTCGGGTTGTCCACCGATTACGAGGTGTTCCTGCTGTCGCGGGTGGTGGAGGCGCGGGCCGGCGGCGCGGATCCGCCGGAGGCGATCCGCTACGGGGTCGCCCACACCGGTGGGGTGATCACGTCGGCGGCGGCGATCCTGATCGTGGTGACGGGCGCGTTCGGGTTCTCCGATCTGGTGTTGATGAAATACATCGCCTACGGCATGATCGCGGCTCTCGTCCTGGACGCCACCGTGGTCCGGATGTTGCTCACTCCGGCGGTGCTGAAACTGGTGTGGCGCCCGGATCGGCGCCGTGGACGTGGCGCTGCCGGACTCAGCGGTCCATCGCAGGGGGGCCGGCCCGAACCGTTGCCCGCGAATCGGATGAGCAAGTCCGAAGCCCAGGTCGGTGAACGTGGGCAATCATCGGCCGGGTGATCGGAGCGCCGGGCGTGGTCGGTGTGGGACGCGGCGTCCATCGTGAGGGGCGGTGCCGGGTTTCAATAGTGGCGTAGGCCGTCGAAGACGACGGTGAAGACGCGGTGCCGTTGGGTCGGGGTGGCGGCGGTGGATCGGGTGGCTGTGAACGCACCCTCGAGTACTCGCATGAGGTCGTCGATTCGAAATCCCTTCGTGATTCCCGGTATGCGACCCGCCTGGTCGGCCGCGAGGCGATCAGGGAGCATCTCACGCAGCGCTGGTCCGGCTTGTCCGGGATCGAAGTACACGAGATCCATCCCCGGGTGTACGAGACCACCGACCCCGAGGTGGTACTCGTGGAGAACGAGGTGGATATGAGTCACCCCGATGCCGGACGAGCGCGAGTTCGCACCTCCGTCAATGTCATTCGAATCCGGGACGGCAAGGTTGTGCTGTTCCGCGATTACATGGACACGGCGCGGTTCGCGCGCCTGGCCGCGAGTCGATCGGTGGGCAGAGGGCGCCGGTCACCGGTCGCGGGCGGGTAATACCAGTTGGGCGCCGGTGCGCGGGTGATCGAAGACCTCCACCGGATACCGGTACACCTGGGACAGCAGGTCGTCGGTGAGCACGGTGCGCGGGGTCCCGTCCGCGACGAGACGTCCGTCGTCGAATACTGCGACCCGGTCGGCGTAGGCGGCGGCCAGGCCGAGATCGTGCAGGACGACGACCACGGCGGCGCCCGCGGTGGCCCGCTCGGCGGCCAGGGTGAGCACCGCCTCCTGGTGGGCGAGGTCGAGGGCGGCGGTGGGCTCGTCCAACAGCAGGGTGGTGGTGTCCTGGGCGAGGACCCGCGCCAGCGCCACCCGGGCGCGTTCCCCACCGGACAGGCTGGGGAAGGCCCGGTCGGCGAGGTGTTCGACGTCGGCGGCGGTCATGGCGGCGGCGATCAGTTCGGCGTCGCGGTCGTGGCGCGTGGTGCGCTGCCAGGGGGTGCGGCCCATGGCGACCACCTCGGCGGCGGTGAACGGGAATCCGACGGTGTGGGTCTGCGGTAGCACCGCGCGCCGGCGCGCCATATCGACCGGGGTCCACTGCGTGACCGGCCGGCCGTCGAGTTCCACGACACCGGTGCCGGGTTCCAGTTCTCCCGCCAATACCGCGAGCAGGGTGGATTTACCGGCGCCGTTCGGGCCGACCAGCGCGACCACGTCCCCGGCGCGGATCTCGATATCGATAGCGTCGAGGACTCGTCGGGGGCCCGCGCCGCCGCCGTGCCGGTCCAGGCTCACCGCCCGGGCCCGCATGGTCACCGTGCCGCGGTCGGGGATTTCCGGCAGGTCGTGGGTGCGGGAGAACAGTCCGGTGAGCCGGTCGCGCACGGTTTTCCCACGGTGGGTGCGGGGTGCGCCCGGACGGTCGCCTACGGCGACCGTCTCCGGGTGCCGGCCGTTCATGCCCAGCCTCCGGAGCGGGCGCGCGTACGGCGCAGCAGCCAGAAGAAGAACGGGCCGCCGATCAGCGAGGTGAGCATGCCCAACGGCAGGTCGGCGTTGTCGACGAGGGATCGGGCGGCCACGTCGGCGGCGAGCAGCACCACCGCGCCGACGACGGCGCTCACCGGAATCAGCACCCGATGCCCCGGTCCGACCAGCATGCGCACCACATGCGGGACGATCAACCCCACGAACAGGATGATCCCGGTGAACGCCACCCCCGCGGTGGTGAGGACCGCGACGATCACGATGACGGTGCGGCGCAGCCGTTCCACATCCACCCCCAGATGCCGGGCGGCGGATTCGCCGAGCGCCAGCAGGTCCAGGCGCGGTGCGACCGCTACGGCGGCGGTGACCGCGCAGACGGTGAGGACGGCAACCACCGCGACCGTGTCCCAGTTGGCGCCGTTGAGGCTGCCGAGCTGCCAGAACACGATCTGGTCGCGGGCGGCGGGGGAGGCGATGAACAGCAGGAACGCGATCAGCCCGCCGGCGAACGCGTTGATCGCGACACCGGTCAACACCAGCGTCACCACCTCGGTGCGTCCGCCGGAGCGGGACAGCAGATACACCAGAGCGGTGGTGGCGAGCCCGGCGACGAACGCGGCCGCGGCCACCGACCAGGCGGCGACGAACGCACCGCCGACCACGATAATGGTGCCTGCGCCGACCGCCGCCCCGGACGACACCCCGATCACGCCGGGTTCGGCGAGCGGATTGGCGAACACCCCCTGCAGCAGGGCGCCCGCCGTGGCGAGGGCGGCGCCGACCAGGATCGCCAGCAGCACCCGCGGGAACCGCACCTCCCACAGCGCGACGTCCCCGGACGGGTGTGCGGGCAGCGGACCCCAGTCCAGGCCGATCCGGTGCGCGACACTGCCGGCCACCTCGGCGGGAGTGGTCGGCACCTGCCCGATCGCCGCCGACGCCACCGCCAGGGCGAGCAGGGCGGCGACCGCGACCGCGAAGGTGACCGCGGCGCGGGAGCGGCGCCGCGGCGACCGGGTGGGTGCGGGTTCGGTGACGGTCATGCGCCGGATCTGCCGTAGACGGCTTCGCTGAGCGCGGAGATCACCCGGCCGGTATTGGGGCCGAAGCTGAGCAGCACCGCGTCGGACATGTCGACGATGCGGTGGTTCTTCCCGGCGGGGGTCTGCGCTATCCCGGGGATTCGGGAGATTCCGTCGACGCCGCCGACGGAATCCAGCCCGTCGGTCATCACCAGCAGCACGTCGGGGGCGGCGGAGATCATCGCTTCGCTGGTGATGGCGGTGAACGGTTCGGTGAGGCCGGCGGCGGTGCCGGCGTCGCGGGCGCCGAGCGCGGTGATGAGCGCGTCTGCGCCGGAGCCGGGTCCGGCGAGCATGGTGATCGCGGTGGACCGCAGGTAGAGGAACGCGATGGTCAGCGGCGGGTTCTGCGCCGGTACGGCGTCGGAGGCGGTGGTGATCTCGGTGCGGGTGCGGTCGGCGAGCTGTTTGCCGCGGTCGGGGACGCCGAGGGCGGCGGCGACGGCTTCGATCTGCGGCACCACACCGTCCATGGTGCGTTCGGGGTCGAAGTAGACGACGGTGACGCCGGTGGCGCGCAGCTGTTCCCGGACGGCGGGGGTGGCGCTGGTGGTGTCGGTGAGGAACACGGTGGGACGCAGCGCGAGGATGGATTCCACGTTCAGGGATCCGTTGCCGCCGGTGACGTTCGGCAGGTCCCGCACAGCGGGGAAGGCGGCGGAGGTGCTGCGGCCCACCAGGTTGTCGCCCAGGCCCAGCGCCCACACGGTTTGGGCGAGGGTGCCATAGCGATCGGCGGCGATGATGCGACGTGTGTCGGTGACGGTGACATCGGTGCCGTCGAAGGAGCGCACGGTCGCCGGCAGGGCCGGGGTGGGTGGCGGGCCGATCGGCACCGGGTCGAGGTCGGCGAGCCGGGCGGTGGTAGGGCCGTGCTGTCCGGTGGCGTCGGCCGGTTCCGCGCCGCCGCAGCCGGTGGCGAGTATCAGTACACCGCAGACGAGAGCCACCAGCATCGCCCGTGCCCATCCGGATCGGACACCGTCACACCTCATGCAGGCAAGGCTAACCAATGGCCGGCGAAGGTTCCGGCGGGCGGGTCATAGGGTGGAGCTCACATCGTCGAGGGCGGCGGCGATGGCGCGCGGCAGTTCCAGGGTTTCGGCGGCGAGGATCCCGGTCAGCTGCCCCATATCGCGGGCGCCGACGAACATGCTCGCCACGCCGGGCCGGTCCCGCACCCAGGCGAGGGCGACGGCCAGGGGGGAGGTGGCCAAGCCGTCGGCGGCGGTGACGAGCGCGTCGACCACCCGGGTGGCGCGGTCGTCGTCGAGGCGGCCGTGGATGTCGGCGGCGGTGGCGTCGGCGCCGAGGGAGTCGGCGGGGACACCGTCGCGGTATTTGCCGGTGAGGATTCCACCGGCCAACGGTGCGGTGGCGATCACGCCGACTCCGTGGTGGGCGGCGGCGGGTACGACATCGTCCTCGGCGCCGCGCACCAGCAGCGAATACGGGGTGTGCACGGTGGTGAGGGGGGCGATGGCGGCGAGGCCGGCCATCTGCCAGGCGTTGTATCCGCGCACACCGGCGTAGCGGGTGCGTCCGGTGCGGACCGCGTGGTCGAGGGTGGCGGCGATCTCGTCGACGGGGGTGTGCGGGTCCCAGGCGGCGATCTGCCAGATGTCCAGATGGTCGGTGCCCAGTTCCAGCAGGGTGCGGTCCAGTTGTTGCAGCAGCATGCGTCGGGAGGTGTCCACGATCGGCCGCGCATGTTCCGGGCCGGGTGGTTCGCTGTTGCGCGGGACCAGGGGAAGATGCGGGACCAGACCGGCGTTGCCGGACAGGACGAGTTCGTCGCGGGAGACGAGGTCGCCGAGGAGGTCGGCGAGGATTCGTTGGGCGGCGCCGCCGCAGTAGGCGGGGGAGGTGTCGACCAGGGTTCCGCCGGCTTCGGCGAATGCCACCAACTGTTCGGCCGCGGATTCGGCGTCGGTGCGGCCGCCCCAGGTGTGGGTGGCCAACCCGATTCGCGATACCCGTAGTCCGCTGCGGCCGACGGTTCGCTGTTCCATCACCGTGTCCCCGTGTTCGGCTCGGTCCACCCATTCATCACGGCGACCAGCCTAGAACGTGGCGGGGCCGGCGCCGACGCGTCGCGTACCGCGCGCGTCGTGTCCGCGCGTGACGGGACCGGTCGATGCGGGCCGCGCCCGGGGCTGTCGGGGCGGTGGCGGCACGGTACTGTCGCTGCGATATTCGCGGTGTGACCGCCGCTGTCCGGTTTCCGGCGCCGGAATCCACGGCGAAGGCGGGCTTTCGGTGTCCAGTCAGGAGGATGTGTGGTAGGCGAGTCGATGACCTGGGTGCAGGCGCTGGTACTCGGATTGGTGCAGGGGCTCACGGAATTCCTGCCGGTGTCCTCATCGGGTCATCTGCGGATCGTGTCGGAGCTGTTCTTCGGTGCGGACGCGGGCGCGTCGTTCACCGCGGTCACCCAGTTGGGCACCGAGGCCGCGGTCCTGGTGTTCTTTGCCAAGGACATCGCCCGGATCGTCCGCGTGTGGTGTGCCACGGTGTATCACGAGGTGCTGACCCGTTTTCGCGAGCCGGTACCGATCACCGACCGGGTCACCACCAAATTGCCCGTCGTCACCGGGGATTCCTGGTCCCCGGACGGCCCCGATTCGGATGCCGGTCGGGAACTCGACTACCGCATCGGCTGGTATGTGATCATCGCCACAATACCGATCGGGGTATTGGGCCTGTTGTTCAAGGACCAGATCCGCACCGGGGCGCGGAATCTGTGGTTGGTGGCGATCGTGCTGATCGTTTTCGCGGTGGTGATCGCCGCCGCGGAACGTTTCGGGCCCAAACAGCGTCCGCTCGAGCAACTGACCAGCCGTGACGGCCTGATCATGGGTGTGGCGCAGTGCCTGGCGTTGATTCCGGGGGTGTCCCGGTCGGGGGCGACCTCCTCGGCGGGCCTGTTCTGCGGTCTGACCAGGGAGGCGGCGGTGCGTTTCTCGTTCCTGCTGGCGATTCCCGCGGTCACCGCGTCCGGGTTGTTCAGTCTGCCGGACGCCTTCGAACCGGCGGGGGCGGGATTGAACGCGTCCGGTCCGCAACTGCTGGTCGCCACGGTGCTGTCGTTCGTCGTCGGGTACGCGTCGGTGGCGTGGCTGCTGCGGTTCGTGGCCCAGCATTCGCTGTACTGGTTCGTCGGCTACCGCATCGTGTTGGGGTTCGTGGTGATCGGGCTGCTCGCCGGCGGAGTCATCAGCGCCACATGATCGCTACGCTGGCGCCATGACGGTCATCCTGCTGCGCCACGGCCTGTCCACGTCGAACACCGCCCGCACCCTGGCCGGCCGCAGCCAAGGAGTGGACCTCACCGATCACGGCAGGGAACAGGCGCGGGCGGTGGCGGCCCGGTTGGCGGGGCTGCCGGTCACCCGAATCGTGTCGTCCCCGCTGCTGCGCTGCCTGCGCACGGTGTCACCGTTGGCGGCGGACCTCGGGACGGAACCGGTGGTCGACGACCGGCTCGCCGAGGTCGACTACGGGGACTGGACCGGCCGTCCGCTGGCAGAGCTGGTGAACGAACCGCTGTGGAAGGTGGTGCAGCGGCACGCGTCGGGGGCGGTGTTCCCGGGTGGGGAAGGGTTGGCGCAGGTGCAGGCGCGGGCGGTGGCCGCGATCCGGGAACACGATCGGGCGTTGGCCGAGTTACATGACGGTGACCGGCTGTGGGTGGCGTGCACACACGGTGACGTCATCAAGGCGGTGCTGGCCGATGCGCTCGGTATCCACCTGGACGGTTTCCAGCGGATCGTGGTCGAACCCGCCTCGCTCAGCGTCGTCCGCTACACCCCGACCGCACCGTATGTGGCGCGGATGAACGATACGGGCGCGGACCTGTCGGCGTTGGCGCCGCCGGAACCGGCCGGGGACGGCTCGGCGGGCCCGGTGCCCGGCGGGGAGATCGGGGCGGGAAGGAAAGACGGATAATGAGACTGCCCCATACCGGGAATACTGCGTTACGAGTGGTCGGCGGCGGACGCCGGCGGTCGGCGACGTCGGACGGACCGGCATCGGGCTCGGGGTGCGCCCCGCCGGCGCGGACGTTCCGCCGCCGAACAGGTCACGTATCAGGAGGTGCATGTGTCACGAGCAATCCATGTATTCCGCACCCCCGAACGTTTCGTCGCCGGAACCGTCGGTGAGCCGGGCGATCGCGCGTTCTATCTGCAGGCGGTGGAAGAGCCCCGAGTGGTGACCGTGCTGTTGGAGAAACAACAGGTCAAGGTGCTCGCCGACCGGATGGGTCTGCTGTTGGACGAGGTGGCGCGCCGATTCGGCGCCCAGGTGCCGCCGCAGGCCGAACAGGTCAGCGACAACGCGCCGCTACTCACCCCGATCGACGCCGAGTTCCGGGTCGGCACCATGGGCCTGGGTTGGGACGCCGACGCGGGCGCGGTGGTGGTGGAACTGTTGGCGATCACCGACACCGAGGTCGACGAATCGGTGGTGCTCGACGACACCGAGGAAGGCCCGGACGCCGTGCGGGTGTTCCTCACCCCGGTGCAGGCGCGGGAGTTCGCGTTGCGCTCCTCGCGGGTGATCGCGGCGGGTCGGCCGCCGTGCCCGCTGTGCGGGGAACCGCTGTCGGCGAAGGGGCATATGTGTGTCCGCACCAACGGCTACAAGCGTGGTGAACTGTTCGGCGCCACCGATCTGGAGGAATGATCGGTGGCGGCGGCCGGGGATGCGTTGCGCGCCGGTGAACTGACGGTACTCGGCCGGGTCGGGACGGCCAGCAATCTCACCCTGGTCTGTGACCTTCCGGTGCCGGTCGGCGCCGAGGCCACGCCGCTGCGGGTGGTGTACAAACCGGTCCGCGGAGAGCAGCCGCTGTGGGATTTCCCGCACGGCACCCTGGCCGGTCGGGAGGTCGCGTCCTACCTGATCTCCGAGGCGTTGGGCTGGTCGGTGATTCCGGAGACGATTCTGCGCGACGGTCCGCTCGGTCCCGGGATGGTGCAGCGCTGGATCAGCACCGTCGAACCGCGCGGGGGCCGGCCGGATCTGGTGGACCTGTGTCCGCCCGACGCGGTGCCGGACGGATTCCGGGAGGTGTTGCGTGCCGTGGACGGCGCCGGTGACGAGGTGTCGTTGGTGCACGCCGACGATCCCCGGCTGCGGCGGATGGCTGTGCTGGACGTGCTGCTCAACAATGCCGACCGCAAGGGCGGACACGCCCTGGAGGGCGTGGACGGCGGCGTCTACGGTGTAGACCACGGTATCTGCCTGCACCACGAACACAAACTGCGCACCGTGCTGTGGGGGTGGGCCGGGGAGCCGATCCCACCGGATCTGATCGCCGATATCACCGCGTTCACCGATACCCTGCCCGGCGAACCGGCCGATCGGCTCGCCGAACACATCACCGACCGGGAGATCGACGCCCTGCTGCGCCGCGCGAAACGACTGCTCGACAAGCCGGTGATGCCGTTCCCGAACACCGTGCGCCCGATTCCCTGGCCGGCGTTCTGACGGCCCGCCCGCCGGAGTGTCGATTCTGCCGGACCGAAACCGTTGACACCCGGCCTGCCGCGGATCCGCGCAGGTCCCCACTCCCCCTCGGGGAGTCGGGACCGCCGCAGTGGCGGGCCGGAAACCGGACACCGTGACCTGCCCTCTACCCTCGAAGGCATGCAGTCCTGGTCCGACATCCCGATCCCCACGGTCCCCGGAACAGGGCCCCCGTTGCGGTTGTACGACACCGCCGACAAACAGGTCCGTCCCGTCGCGCCGGGAGCGACGGCCACCATGTACGTGTGCGGGATCACCCCCTACGACGCCACCCACCTCGGCCACGCCGCCACCTATCTGACATTCGACCTGGTGTACCGGGTGCTGCGCGATAGCGGCCACGAGGTGCACTACGTCCAGAACGTCACCGATGTGGACGATCCGCTGTTCGAACGCGCCGCCCGCGACGGCGTCGGCTGGCGTGAGCTCGGCACCGGCGAGATCGCACTGTTCCGCGACGATATGGCCGCGCTGCAGATCCTGCCGCCCCGCGACTACGTCGGCGCCATCGAATCCGTGGACGAAGTGGTGGAACTGGTGCGCAAACTGCTCGCCTCCGGTGCCGCCTACACCGTCGACGACCCCGAATATCCGGATATCTATTTCCGCACCGACGCCACCGAACAGTTCGGGTACGAATCCGGTTACGACCGCCCCACCATGGAACGGTTGTTCGCCGAACGCGGCGGCGACCCGGAGCGGCCGAGGAAACGCGACCCGTTGGACGCGCTGCTGTGGCGGGCCGCGCGCCCCGATGAACCGTCCTGGCCGGCCCCGTTCGGCGCGGGCCGCCCCGGCTGGCATATCGAATGCGCGGCCATCGCCATGAACCGCCTCGGCACCGCCATAGATATCCAGGGCGGCGGCAGCGACCTCGTCTACCCGCACCACGAATACTCCGCCGCCCACGCCGAAGCGATCGTCGCGGGTCGCCGTTTCGCCCGACACTATGTACACACGGGCATGATCGGCCTGGACGGGGAGAAGATGTCGAAATCACGCGGGAACCTGGTGAAGGTGTCGCAGCTGCGCCGCGCCGGCGTGGACCCTGCCGCCATCCGGCTCGGACTGCTCGCCGAGCACTACCGCGCCGACCGCATGTGGACCGACGTCGTCCTCGACACCGCCCGAGCCCGACTGGACCGGTGGCGCCGCGCCGTCGCATTGCCGTCCGCGGGTTCGGCCGACGACACCGTGGCCCGGCTGCGGCACCACCTCGCCGACGATCTCGACACCCCCAAGGCTCTCGCCGCGCTCGACAACTGGGCCGACGAGGCACTCGGCTACGGCGGACCCGATGCCGAGGCTCCCGCCCTGATCACGGACGCCGCCGACGCCCTGCTCGGTATCCGGTTGCGGTGACGCCGGCGGTCCGTCGAACGAAGACATTTGCCTTCCCGGCGAGTGGGCGCATGGAGTGCGACGGACCACGCCGAGGGCGCGGTTTCCTCGTATTCGTCGATATCGGCGCTCTTTGACACCGGTGACCTTTCACCCGCCACGATCTATCAGCACCTCGTCCTCGAACCGGGTCTGACGCATCCCACGACCGCTGCGCGAATCTCGGGCGGCCGGTGCTGTTGTCTCCGACTCCCCGATGTGCTTCGGTACGGCCGTGTGTAATGCGATGTGGCATGGCATGAGCAGGCGCGGTGTGTTGGGTGTGCTCGTGGACAGGCTGCTGGGGGCGTCGGCGGCCTTGGCCGAGGTCGACGAGCGGCGGATGATCACGGCCCGGCAGCGGTTCTTCGGCGCCGACGCCGTCGACCCCACCACCGGGGCAGTGCGCTCGGATCGGGTGGTGTTGTCGTGGGTCGGTTGCACCACGTACGCGCTCGCCCTCGGCGGCACCGTTCTCCTGCTCGACGCCTGGGTTCCCCGGCTCACCAGCTCCGGCTACGTACCCGCCGAGGCGCAGGAATTGGCGGACCTGAAACCGGCCGCGATTCTCCTCGGGCACGGCCATTTCGATCATGCCGGTGACGCGGGCCGGATCGCGGTCGCGAGCGGCACCGTTGTGTACGGGACCGCGGATCACTGCGCGACCGTCCGTGCGCAGGTACCCGGATCCCCTCTCCGCTCGGTCGAGCTCGGCGACGCGGCGACCCCGCCCGGGCATACGCACGAATTCACCGTCGGCGATGTGAAAGTGACCGCGGTGCGGCATATCCATTCCGCGCCGGTGCCGCCGAACCCGTCCACCGGCTCGGCGCCGTTCTTCCCGGTCCCGGACCTGTGCGCGGTCGTCGAGCATCCGCCGACACTTGCGGATCTGCGGGAAGTGCTGCCCCGACTGGCAGACGCGGAGGGCGGATGCCTGCTCTATCGATTGCGGGTGCCGGGTTTCACGCTGGTGTGGCACGATTCGACGGGACCGGTCACCGAGAAGGCGCCCCAGGTTCCGGCCGTGCTCTCCGGGCTCGGGCCCGTCGATGTCCAGATCGGCGCCATCCAGGGATACAACCAGATCACCAACGGCCTGCGCGATCCCCGCGTCTATATCGAGGCGCTCCGGCCGCGTATCTTCGTCCCCGCCCACCACGACAACTGGCTGCCCGGTCTCACCGCGCCCGCGGCGGCCTACGATCGGGTGCTGCACGAGGAAGTGGCGCGGATTCCCGCCGCGCACCGCCCGCAGGTGCGGTCCCTGCACGATCCGGGCGACTACATCGATCCGGCCCGGTTGACATTCCCGCTCTGACGCGACGACACGCCATGGTGCCGTCCCGGCTGTCGTGGCGTGTCGCACCGTTGTTCTCTTCCGGCACCGAATATTTCGGACCGTTCGCCGCTCAGCGGTGCCCGCCATGGTGATATTCGCTACTCTCGACTCCGCCGCCGGCACCGGCGGGGTACTGTTCCGGCCACTCGTCCCGCATCCCGACAGAACGGCGCTGTATGTCCCGAATGGTCACCAAGGAGCAGTATTTCGACACCGGCCTGTCGGTATTGGCCGAAATAGGTTTCCGCAACATCAATATCGGGGTGCTGTGTCGGCAGCTCGGTGTCACCAGCGGCTCCTTCTATCATCATTTCGGCAACTGGCAGAGTTTCGTCGACGCGTTGTTGAAGCATTGGGAGAACCGGCAGGTGTTGATCCTGCGCGGCCACGAATTCGACCGCTGCACACCGGATGAGGCGATCGGCGCCCTCGCCGATCTCACTCTCGGCCTGCACCATGCCGCCGAGGCCGCCATCCGGGCGTGGGCGGCCAACGACGAAGCGGTGGCAGTGGCGCTGAAGCGGGTCGACGAATCCCGCCGCCGCACCGTGCACAAGGCGATCCGGGGTGTCGTGGGCGACGACGATACGGCCGCCGTGGTCACCTCCCTCGGTATGGCGATGCTGGTCGGCTACCAGCAGATCGGTGCCGACGGCGCGCAGGTGTCGCTGGATCGGCTGCTCGCCGAGTACACGCGGCTCATCTACTCGCACGCACCTGGATCCGGGTCCGCCGGGCTCCGGTGACGCCATGGCGGCCACGCTCGTTCCCGACCGCGACCGGTGGTTGGGTCACCGGTGGTATCGGCATGGTCTCGGTGGCGTCGGGCCGGCCGCCGAGCGGCTCATCGAACAGTGTGCGCATGCCGTGACCCGGCGGTCGGGGCGACAGGCGTCGGGTATCGACCGGCAGTGACGGCCGGGCGTGCTCTTTCAGTACCGGCAGCGCGGACTGTTTCAGCGGATGGTGAGTCCGGCGAATCCTTCGCGGGAGAGTACCTCCATCGCCGCTATGGTGAGCTTGTCGACGGTGTCGGCCTGCTTTCCGGTCAAGCGACGACGTGTCGCCTCGAGAATACTGGAATCACCTTCGGACACTTGTCTGGATACAAGTGCCGCGCAAGTGTCGGATCAACTTTCCGCACGGTAGGCGGGGCCGAGTAATGTCGGTCACCGTCGTTGTCCGTGTTCCCAGACAGAGAGTCCGCCCCCATGACCTCCCTCGACGCCACTACGCCGCTCACCGAGGAGCAGTTGTTCGATCACGCCCGCCGGACCACCGGATTCATGCCCGAAGACGAAGGACGTGCCCTCTACGAGGCGGCGAAGCAATATTGCCGCGGTGGAGTCATCACCGAAATCGGCACCTACTGCGGAAAATCGGCCATACTGCTCGGCGCGGCCGCCCGCGCCCGCAACGGACTGGTGTTCACCGTCGACCACCATCACGGCTCCGAAGAACACCAGCCCGGATGGGAATACCACGACACCACCCTCGTCGACCCGGAAACCGGCCGCTTCGACACCCTGCCCCGGTTCCGACGCACCATCGACGACGCCGGCCTCGGAGACACCGTGATCGCCGTCGTGGGCGCCTCGGTCCAGGTCGCCCGGGCATGGCGCACCCCCATCGAGTTCCTGTTCATCGACGGCGGCCATACCGAGGAAGCCGCCCGCCGCGACTACGACGGCTGGGCCACATGGGTGGTGGTCGGCGGCGGGCTCGCCATCCACGATGTGTTCCCCGACCCCCGCGACGGTGGACAGGCCCCCTACGGCATCTACCGGAAAGCCCTCGACAGCGGCGAGTTCCGGGAAATGTCGGCCACCTCCTCGCTGCGCGTTCTGGAGCGGGTCGCCGCGGCGCCGAACAGGTGACACCGTCACCGGCCGCGGCGCCGGTAGTCCCCGCTGACAACATGGGGGCCGGAGAACGCCACCACGGCCACACTCCTCGATCTCCTCGGTGGAGGTGACACAACGCTACGGAGCCGGGGGCGGCTCGGCGAGGGACGTCCACTGCTCGAGTGTGGTGAGGATGGGCGCCCCGGGCGGGTGGCCGGGAGGCGGGTTGACCGGGAAGCGTACCAAATCCTCTCTTCCGGCCGGCCACGCGTACACACTGGGCTTGATCTCCATCGCGCCGAAATGACCCACCTCGTTTCCGGGAACCATATACAAGCGAGAGCTTTCCGGTGATAGCTGTGCGGCGATTGTTTCGGCATGCGCGGCGGGAGTGAATCCGTCCCCGCCCGCAGTCCAAACCATAGTCGGACACTCGATGTCGTTGAAGTCGAATCCCCAGGGCGCCAGCTGCCTGTCTATCTCGTCGGTCCAGCCTACAGTGCCTTGCCTCAAGCCTTCGTCGTACATTTTGCAGAGATGTTCCGAGTTTTTTCCACGATTCTCAAATCGGTGACGTTGAGTTCACTCTTTGGAATTCCGATGATATTCATCGGGTCGGTGGGATTTATCCTGAAGTTCGCGAGTCGCTCTAGATGCAGTGCATTGACTGCTAAAAGCCGGTCGGCTCTATGGTCGGGTCTCTGAGTCATGCCCGTGAAATAGTCCCCTTTCATCAGAGCAGGAGGCGCGACAGGAACGAGCAGCGCGAGGCTGGTGACCCGGTCGGGTAGACCGGCTGCCACTGCCGCCGCGTGGGGAGTCCCGCCGGATCGGCCGACGACGGCGAACCTTACGACTGCCCGGCGAGCCATGGAGTTGGAATACCGGTATCCCGTCTTCCGGGCCTTCGACACGGCACTGCAACCTGTGTCCGCTCGGCAGGGTGACCACGAAGTCTCCGGGATGTCCTTTCCCTCCGGGTGTTCCGGTGTCGTGTGGACCACCACCGGAACCGGAGCCGCCCGGGCTGTCGCCGGGTGCGCGGGTGCCGCCGACGGTTGTTTCGCCGTGAGGAGTCGCGACTTTATCGAATGACCGATTCGAGGTGGTTTTTTCGTCGAATGCGTTTACAGCCGAGCACCGACAGCTGGTTTCCATGACTGCAGCCTGTGGTTACGGCCCAACAGATGCAGGAGCGCCGAAGACGATCTCGCTGGAGCTGCCGGAATCGTCGGGTGCCTTGCGCCCGCAGGTCGACGTAGAATCACACCGACGGCGTCGATGTGTGAATCCCGCGACATCCCCAAACACCACCATCACGTCCAGGCCGGCGACCGGCCCACCGTCCCGCAGCTGCGCCGGCGGCACGCTCGCTTGGGTGTAGACCGGTCCCGTATCGGCGGAGGCCATGGTGTGGGCGGATGTGGTGCTTGGTCCCGTGCCGCAGCCGATCCGGGTCGGAGCACCGGCACCCGACGAAACCACCGGCGCTGGACCCCGTCCCTTGTCTACAGGCAGAGCACCGACACTCCAAGGTCGGTGACACAGGCGTCGGTACCGGTGACATGGGCGCACGCCTCGACGAACCCCGGATACCCGACATCACCTCGAGGGCCGAATCCGGCAGATCCGCCCGCGGAATCAGCATTCTTGCCGGTAAACGATATCCGTTGGAAATTTCCCCACAACTGGGGGCACCCTTGCTCGGCGCCCCGATGGGGGTGTGCGATATCGCGGGCGCGCTGCTCGACGCCCGGATGGCGCTGCACCGAGGCACCGGCTTCATCCGGATCGTCCTACTCGCCGTGGTGAGCGTGTCGGTACTCGAACTCGGCCACGACCAATGGGGCATTACTACACCGCATCTGAACCCGTACCGAGGAAAGATCACATCGTGCACACCGACGAATTCACCACCTGGCTGCGCCGACTCCACACCGGCCCTGACACCCCACGTCCCTTGGTCTGCTTCCCTGCCGGCGGCGGTTCGGCATCGAACTACCGGGCCCTCGCCGAGCACCTCGCGCCCGCCGGCGTGTACGCGGTGCAGTACCCCGGCCGCCAGGACAGGCTCGGCGACCCGGTCGTCCCCTCGCTCACCGACCTCGCCGATCACATCACCCGGGCCATGAGCCCGCTGCTCGCCGCGGGACCGGTGGCGCTGTTCGGACACAGCATGGGCGCCACCGTCGCGTTCGAGACCGCGCGTCGCATCGAACAGCGCGGCGGCGTCGTGACCACCCTGTTCGTCTCCGGACGTCCCGACCCGTCCTTCGCCGAACACGCCACTCTGCACCGCGGCCCCGATATCGACCTGATCGCCGAACTGGAACGCCTCGCGAACGATCCCGGTTCCGTGCGCATCCTGCGCACCGAACCCGACCTCGCGGCGATGGTGCTGCCCGCGGTGCGCAACGACTACCGGGCCGTGGAAACCTATCGCTACCGCGGCACCGGCACGCTCGTCTGCAATATCGTCGCCCTGCTCGGTCGCGAGGACCCGACGACCACACCGGCGCAGATCGAGGCGTGGCGTGAGCACACGAGCGGCTCCTTCGACGTCCGGTTCTTTCCCGGACGGCATTTCTACCTCGACGAACGCCCCCACGAGGTCGCCGAGGTCGTGCGGGAGAAACTCGGCACCGCTCATGGCGTCGAGCGGTGACGACACGGCCGGCCGCGCGACGGTCGGGTTCCGGCGATTGCTCGACGCCGTGCTCGGCGGGATCCGGGGCCGGGCCGCGCGGCAGCAGGAGCCTTGACGTCCGTCAACCGAGCCGGTCTGGGTGGTGTCGAAGTCGAAGGTGAAGAACGAGCAGCAGTTCGACTCCCGCGCGGCCAGATCCCGTGCGACCGGCTCGGCGGCCGGGTCCAGGACGAGCTCGAGCCGGGCCGGTACGTGATGTGTACGGCGTCGGCGAAGAACCGGTCGAACTCGGCGATCCGGATCGGCTGTTCTACGGTCGGCAGGGTGCACGCATCCGGCACCCAACCCTCGGCACCAGAGGAAATCGTCATGCCGCCACGGTAGTCCTGTACCCGGGCATACGCTGCAACCCGGAAATACGAACCAATATTCTCTGAATCCGGATCCTGCCGAACCTGCGTGCGGGCCGGCTCACCGCAGCGGACCCCATGTTATCGCCGCCGCGCCCGGCAGGGCGGACGGAATCCGCGATCGGACAGCAGAATTAGGTCATGTCGTCAGGGATTGCGTCAACCGTTGTTTCGGGCCTGCTGCCTCTGTTCGGGGCCGGGTTCGGTGCGTCGGCAACGCTGATAGTGCAACGAAGTTCGGCGCGTGCGGCCAGGCTCAGGTTCGCGGCGGAGAGCCGCCTCGCTCACCGAGAGGAGCTGAAGTCGGCGATCATGGACTACTTCGAGGCCGCGCAGCAACCGCAGGGCGAGCTGGACGTTCGCGAGCGTGGCGGCACGCCCGCTGATCTGAAACGACTCGTCGAGGGCGTCTGGCCGGCGGAGAAGCGAGTGGAGATCATCTGCTCGGATACTCTGCGAGAGAAAATGATTGCTCATGCCAAAGGGCTGCACAACGCCGTGTGGATACCGGTGCCGTGCAGGGTGACTCCCGTGGCGCGGCACAGCGCGTCGTAGCGTTCGCGTTCACCGCTGCGGTATCGGCCATCAGCGGGGAGTAGACGACACAGTCGGCGTCGGTGTCGAACAGGGTGTCGACCTCGGTGGTGGCACGGACCCCGGCCGGGCCGCGCCCGGCCAGTTCCCCGATGTGGGCGCCGTCCTGTCCGGCGAATGCACCCACGCTCCGACCGGTTCCAGTTCCGGGTGGTCGAGGACGGCGGCCGGCGCGGCGCGCCCCACTCCGCCGGTGGCCCATTGGATAACCCGCATCCGGTCAGTCCGTTCCGTGGTCGGGTTCGCGGGCGGCGGCGTATTTCGCGGCCCACGTGTAGTCGGGTTTACCGCTGGGAGAGCGGGTGATCGCGTCGGCGATCCACACCTTGCGCGGCACCTTGTATCCTGCGAGGTACCGGCGCACATGGGCCTGCAGATCGGCCGGATCCAGTCCGGCGGCGGTATCGGTGAGACTGACCACGGCGGCGACCTGCCGGCCCCAGCGTTCGTGGTCGACACCGATCACGGTGGCGTCGTAGACGGCGGGATGGGATTTCACCACCCCCTCCACCTCTTCGGCGAACACTTTCTCCCCGCCGGTGTTGATGACCATATTGCCACGGCCGATGAGGCTGATGGTGCCGTCGTCTTCGAGGATGGCCCGGTCGTCGGTGAGGACGATCCGGCCGCCGTCGACGGTTTTGAACAGTTTCTCGGTTCTGGCCGGGTCCTTGTAGTAGCCGATCGGGACGGAACCGGTTTTGGCGAGCCAACCCTCGGAGCCGGGTTGGACCGGACGGCCCTCGTCGTCGACGACGATCGCGCCGCGTCCGATCGACACTCGCGGTTTTCGGGCCGGATCGTCGTCCTTCCGGGCGAAACCGATACCGCCGAAACCGGTTTCGGACGAGCCGATGGAGTCGGAGACGAACAGGTTCGGGATGAGGCCCAGCAGATCGTTCTTCGTCGGCTGGGTGAGCAGCGCGGCGCCGGAGGCGATCATGAACAGCCCGGTCGTGTCGACCGGGTGGGCGCGATAGGAGTCGATGAGCGGGCGGGCCATGGCGTCGCCGGTGATGACCAGGACGCCGGGGCGTTCCGAAGCGACGGTCCGCCACACCGTATCGGCGTCGAACCGTGGCAGGTAGATGACGGCGTTACCGGACCACAGCGCCACGAAACTCGGCATCATCGCCGCCAGGTGCCTCAGCGGCGGCAGGATCATCCAGGTGGTGGGGTCGGCCGCGGCTCCGGTGCGGGACTGCTGGTATTCGTCGGCGACGGGTTCGTTGCTGTAGAAGTCGATTCCGCCGCCGAGGACCCGCCACATGTCCTCCTGCCGCCACATAACGCCTTCGGCATCCCGGTGGTGCCGCCGGTGTACATGATGAACAGGTCGTCGGGGGTGTGCTGCACCTCGGGTCGGGCCCCGTCCGCGGTGGCGGTCACCTCGGCGAGGCAGGCCACGCCCGGGTCTGCGGGGGCGAGGTCGTCGGCCGCGCACAGCAGGTACTTCAGGCGTGGCGAGCGCTGCTGCCCGGCGCGTACGGCCTCCCCGTAACAGGCGTGGTAGACGAGGTGTTCGAGATCGGCGTTGTCGTACAGGTAGGCCAGTTCTTCCGGGCCGTACCGGTAGTTGATGTTGACCGGTACGGCGGCCAGTTTGAAGCAGGCGATGAACGTCTGCACGGTTTCGATGCTGTTGTGCATCTGGAACCCGACGTGGGTGCCGCACCCGACCCCTGTAGAGGCGAGGTGGTGGGCGAGCCGGTTGGCGCGGTCCTCCAGCTCGTGGTAGGTGATTCGCTGCCCGTCCTGGATGATCGCCACCCGGTGGGGCATGGCGTCGACGGAGTGTTCGAACAGGTCGGCGAAATTATTGGCCATGGCTATCCTGCTGTGTGTGCCGGGTTCCCGGGTGATGCGGGGTCAGAGAACGGTGAGAGGCAGCGGTATCCCGCGGTCGGTGAATGTGAAATCGGCGCCGGTGCTGAACCGGGTGATCTGCACTTCGGGAGCCTCGGCGAACGGTTCGTCGGCGCGCGTGATCTCGGCCGTCCAGCCGTCGGCCTCGTGGTCGGCGACCCGGCTGTGGTAACGGGCGTCGACACCGCGCACCATGGCGTCCAGGGGACCGAGATGTTCGGGGTCGATCATCGACGGCCAGGTGCGGTCGGTGAGCGCGCCACCGGTGTGCGGGAACCGAACCCGCACCACATCGGTGTCGGACTCGACCTCCACACCGGTGTAGTGGCGGGGGTTCAGTGCCGGATGCACCCGCAGCACCCGCGCCAGCGCGTCGACGTCGTCGCCGAGGCCCAGGCAGCGATGGATCCGCTCGGAGGCGATCCCCGCGATACCGGTGAACTGTTTACGCCCGATATCGAGCGCGGTATCGGTATCGGCGCGTTCGTGCACGGCGATCATGAATCCGAGGGTGAGCAGGTGTTGCTGCAGGCACACCTCCTCCGCGATCCGCACCAGTGCGGAATGTGAGAAATCGGGGAAGCGCGGATCGCTGAGGAGGGGACCGCTGTAGTCGGCGGCGCCTGCCTCGTCGCGGTCGATCTCGGCCAGCGGCAGCCGTGCCGCCACCGATTGGGCGACCAGCTCCGCGTTGCGCGGAACCGGCGGCGGCATATGCGATTCGTCGATGATCACCGTCCACGCGCATACCGGTGTGCGGTCGGCGGGCTCGCGCGGCGGACGGTGGATGGGCCGCACCTGGGCGTGTGGGTTGGTAGCCAGGGCGGTGGCATCGAAGGTGGGGTCTTCGATATCGTGGCACATGGACTTCACGTAGTTCAGGCCCATCGGCTCGACATCGGCGAGCGCGCCGCAGTGGTCGAGCCAGAACTCGCCGTGATGCGGGTCGTCGACTCGGAATCGGAAGTCCATGAACTGCGGTGGCGCGCCGATATCCAGTTGCAGGCCCTTGAAGATGGTGACGACATCGTCGCCGACATAGTTCAGGGCCCGCTGCATACGGCGGGTGTAGACCGGGCTGGACAACTGCCATTCCTCGATCGCCACCTGCGTCATTCCCTCCCGACCGAACGCGGAGATACAGTGCGCCATCCCGGAGCGGTCGATCAGCTGCCCGCACAGCAGCAGTTCGGGAGCCAGTGCGGCCAGGTCCTGGCGGCTCAGGGCGTGGAACCGGCTGAGGGGTACGGTCACCGAGATCACCACAGGGAGGCCGGGGCGGTGCCGATCTTGTACCAGCCGGGCAGGCGGCCGGAGGTCGCCTTGGCGATCCGTTTGTTCATCCCCTCGGACATGGCGTTGTTCGTGATCATCTCCATGAACAGTGCCGAAACGTTGCCGTAGTCGAAGAAGTCCCGCTGCCAGGACCACTGGTAGTTGCCGCCGTATCGGAACCAGCTGCCGCCGATTCCGTTCACGGTGTACTCACTGCCGTCGGGGCGGACCGTGGTCTGGTAGATCTGCTTCCAGAAGCCGATCACATCACCGCTGTGCTCGTCGATGACGAACTGTTGGTAGGGGTACACCCAGCCTTCCAGACCCTCCATTTCCTGACCCAGTGCCAGGTCACGGATCTCGTCGCGCCCGACGGCCATGAATTCCTCGGTGGGGCCGTAGTTCCAGCCGTAGGTGGCGTCCTCGGTGTACATCTCGGCGAGGGGTTTCCAGTCGCCGGCCTGTTCGCAGCGTTCGTTCTCCGCCACCCAGCGGCGCACCATCTCGTCGAGTTCGGCGCGGGCGAAACCTGTCATCGGTGTTGTGTCCCTTTCGGAAAATGGATGCCTGTCGGCGGAAACGGGTCAGTGGGTTGCGTCTTCGGCGACGAGCATCAATGCCTGGGTCGGGCAGTAGCGGACGGCGTTGGCGACGTCGGTTTTCACGTCCTCGCCCGGATTCTGGTCGAGGATCTCCACCTGGCCGCGTTTCGGCACGGAGAACACGGTCGGTGCCTCGGCCGCGCAGACGGCGTGTCCCTGGCACAGATCCAGATCGGCCACGATTTTCATGGTGGGCTCCCGATACTCGCAGTGGGTGGGATCAGGTGATGCGACGGCTGTGACGCGAACCCGAACGGCGGGGTTCGGCCCGGGCTGCGGGTGTCGGACGGAGCGTGGACCACGGCGGTGAGTTGCCGGGCCGGGTTCGGGCGGGCGGTCGCGGTGGTGGCCCGGTTGTGGGACAGCGGGTCGATTCGTGTTTCTCCGATAACGAGTTCTCCCTGTGATGCGCCGATGCCACCCATGAAGAGACACATAGCTGGACACGTGTCTGGACGCTACCACCGCCCCTCGCGTCCGACAACGATTCAGCGATTTTTCCCGGTCGAGTCCGGAAAGCGGCGGCCGGGCCGGTCCGTCCCACGCTATCGCCCCCGCCGCCGCGACAGGCCCGGAACGAGAACATGTTCTTGCGTGTCGTCGGGCGGCCGACCTATATTCCGTACACCTGTCCAGATACTCCGGACGGCAGAGTCCTCCAGACAAGGAGCCCCGATGAGCGACGACCCCACGCCGCAGCCCACCGTGCGCGAGCGCGGGCTGGCCAAGATGTCGGAAGTGTACGGCTGGGAATTCCGGGACGGCCCCGGCGACCATTTCGCCGTCACCGCCGACCACCTGTTCGCCGATATCTGGTCCCGTCCCGCACTCACCAACCGCGACCGGAGACTGCTGCTGCTCGGTGCGCTCACCGCCCAGGGACTGTTCGACGTCGCCGGCCTCCAGATCGGCTCGGCCCTGCACAACGGGGAACTGAACGAGGACCAACTGCGCGAGATCGCCCTGTTCCTCTGCCACTACGTCGGCTGGCCCGCGGGCACCACCCTCGACCAGGTGATCGGCACCCAACTGGACCGGCACCGCAAAAAAACCGCGAAGGCCACCGAGAAGGGCCACTGAGACCGCGCCCACCACCGTCATCGGCTGGGACCGCCACGGCGACCCGCCGATCCGACCATAGACAAGGCACACGTATGCGCTTCGGCATCGTACTGTTCACCAGCGACCGCGGAATCACCCCCGCCGCCGCTGCCCGGGCCGCCGAGGACACCGGTTTCCACTCGTTCTACGTCCCCGAACACACCCACATCCCGGTCAGGCGCGAGGCCGCACACCCACAGACCGGCGACGCCACCCTGCCCGACGACCGCTATATGCGCACCCTCGACCCGTGGGTCGCACTCGCCACCGCCGCCGCCGTCACCGAACGCATCGAACTCGCCACCGCCGTCGCGCTGCCCGTCGAACACGACCCCATCACCCTCGCCAAGACCATTGCCACCCTCGACCACCTCTCCGGCGGTCGCGTCGTCCTCGGCGCCGGTTTCGGCTGGAACACCGACGAACTCGCCGACCACAAGGTGCCCGCCAACAAACGCCGCACCGTGCTGCGTGAATACCTCGAGGCCATGCGCGCGCTGTGGAGCGAGGACGAGGCCTCCTACACGGGCACCTACGTCGATTTCGGCCCCAGCTGGGCCTGGCCGAAACCGGTCGAGCGCACCGTCCCCGTCCTCATCGGCGCCGCCGGCACCGAACGCACCTTCGGCTGGATCGCCGCCCACGCCGACGGCTGGATCACCACCCCCGGCGAAACCGATATCACCGACCGGCTGGCGCTGCTGACCAAGGTCTGGAACGACGCCGGACGCGACGGTGCGCCGCGCGTGGTCGCCCTCGACTTCAAGCCCGACGCCGACCGCCTCGCCGAATGGGCAGCCGGCGGGGTCACCGACGTGCTGTACGGGCTGCCGGACAAGACCGAACCGGAGGTGTGTGCCTATCTGGAACGGCTGGCCGGCAAACTGCGGGACATGAAATCGATCGCTGCGACGGGCGAGGACAGCTAGCCGTGCGCATTGCCTTGTTGTCCTACCGCAGCAAGCCGCACTGCGGTGGGCAGGGGGTTTATGTGCGTCGGCTCAGCGCCGGACTGGCCGAACTCGGTCACGAGGTGGAGGTGTTCTCCGGCCAGCCCTACCCCATCGATCTCGACCCTCGGGTGACGCTCACCGAGGTGCCCAGCCTGGACCTGTACCGGGAGGACGACCCTTTCCGCACCCCTCGCCCCGATGAGATACGGGACCATATCGACCTCTTGGAACTGGCCACGATGTGGACCGCCGGCTTCCCCGAACCGCGCACCTTCAGCCTGCGGGCGGCGCGACTGCTGCGCGACCGCGTGGACGATTTCGACGTGGTCCACGACAACCAGTGCCTCGGCAGCGGGCTGCTCGATATCGCCCAACGGTTCCCCCTGGTCGCCACCGTGCACCATCCCATCACCAAGGACCGCGAGGTCGACCTGGCGGCCGCGACCTGGCGCCGCAAACCCCTGGTGCACCGTTGGTACGGCTTCCTCGGGATGCAGCAGCGGGTCGCCCGGCAGATCTCCGACCTGTTGACGGTGTCGTCGTCGTCGGCCGCCGATATCGCCGAGGATTTCGGTGTCCATCCCGATCGGCTGAACGTGGTGCCGCTGGGCGTGGACACCGACCTGTTCGCTCCCCGCGGACCCCGGGTGCCCGGCCGGATCGTCGCCGTCGCCAGCGCCGACAAACCCCTCAAGGGCATCGCGCATCTGCTGCGGGCGCTGACCACGCTGCGGGTCACCCACGCCGTGGAACTGCACCTGGTGGCGAAACTGGAACCCAACGGGCCCACCGGGAAACTGATCGCCGAACTCGGCCTGTCCGATATCGTCACCGTCCGCTCCGGGCTGACCGACACCCAACTGGCCGAGGTGCTCGCCTCCGCGGAGATCGCGTGTATCCCCTCCCTGTACGAGGGGTTCTCGCTGCCCGCGGTGGAGGCCATGGCGTCCGGAACCCCCCTGGTGGTCAGCCGCACCGGTGCACTGCCGGAAGTGGTGGGCGACCCGGGAGTGTGCGCGGAACTGACCGAACCCGGTGATCCCGCCGAACTCGCTCGAGTGATCGGGCGGCTGCTCGACTCCCCGCAGATCCGGCAGCGGATGCAGGCCGCCTGCCGAGACCGCGCGGTCTCGGTGTTCGGCTGGGGATCGGTGGCCGCCCAGACCGTACAGGTGTATCAGCGTGCCATCGCCCGGTACGCCGGTCGGCGCCCCGAGCGTCCGGCCCCCGAGGAACTCGCTACCGCAGGAGGCGCACAGTGCTGACCGTCGACTTCGACCGTATCGGGATCCGACCCGGCATACGGGTGATCGACGTAGGGTGCGGGGCCGGTCGGCACGCGTTCGAGGCCTATCGGCGCGGCGCCGACGTCGTCGCGTTCGACCAGAACACCGCCGACCTCGCCGATGTGGAGACCATGTTCCGGGCCATGGCAGAGGCCGGGGAGGTGCCCGCGAGCGGGATGGCCGTCGCGGTCCGCGGCGACGCGCTCGCCCTGCCGTACGACGACAACGAATTCGATGTCGTCATCGCCTCGGAAATCCTCGAACACGTACCCGCCGACGACACCGCCATCGCCGAACTGGTGCGCGTGCTCAAACCCGGCGGGCAATTGGTGGTGACGGTGCCGCGCCGGTTTCCCGAACGGGTGTGCTGGGCGCTGTCGGACGAATACCACGCCAACGAGGGCGGCCACATCCGCATCTACAAGGCCGACGAACTACGGGACAAGATCACCGGCCGCGGGATGCGGTTCGTCCACCGCACCCACGTGCACGCCCTGCACTCGCCGTACTGGTGGATCAAATGCGCGGTCGGCGTGAACAACGAGGACCACCCCTTGGTCCGCGCCTACCACCGGATGCTGGTGTGGGACATGATGAGCCGCCCACTGCTCACCCGGGCCCTGGAAAAGGCGCTGGACCCGTTGCTCGGCAAGAGCGTCGCCCTGTACTTCGCGAAACCGGCGGTGGACCGTGCCGGCGTGTGAGTTGCCGTCGGTCCCGACCGTCCTCACCCGCCGCCAGTGTCTGCACACCGCCGAATCCATTGCCGCCGCCCAGGAGCCCTCGGGGGCGATCCCGTGGTTTCCCGGCGGCCACACCGACCCGTGGGACCACGTCGAATCGGCCATGGCGCTGACCGTGGCCGGGCTGTGGGACGAGGCCGTCGCCGCCTACACCTGGTCGGCGCGTACCCAGCGTCCCGACGGATCGTGGCCGATGCAGTTCCGCGACGGCGAGATCGAGAACGCCGCCACCGACGTCAACTTCTGCGCCTATATCGCCACCGGCGTCTGGCATCATCTCGCGGTCACCGGTGACACCGTGTTCGCCGTCGACATGTGGCCGGTGGTGGCGGCCGCCATCGACCTGGTGGTCGAAAGCCAGGGCGAACAGGGCCAGATCTTCTGGCTGCGCGACGGCGACGACATCATCGACGAAGCCCTGGTGACCGGTTCGTCCAGCATGTACCACAGCCTCGGCTGCGCGCTGAAACTGGCCGAACGGCTCGGGGAGCGGCGCCCCGACTGGGAACGCGCCCGCATCCGGCTCGGGGTGGCGCTGCGCGAGCATCCGGAGGTGTTCACGGCCAAGGACCGGTATTCGATGGACTGGTACTACCCGGTCCTCGGCGGCGCCCTGCGCGGCGCCGAGGGATACGCCCGTATCGCCGAACGCTGGGACACGTTCGTGGTCGGCAATATCGGGATCCGCTGCGTCGCCGACCGGCCGTGGGTAACCGGTGCCGAAACCTGCGAACTGGTGCTGTCGCTGGACGCCCTCGGCGACCACGACCGCGCCCACCGGCTGCTGGCCAGTATGCAGCACCTGCGGGAAACCGATGGCTCCTATTGGACGGGGCTGGTGTACGCGGACGGGAAACGCTGGCCGGTGGAACGCACCACCTGGACCGGCGCCGCCGTCATCCTCGCCGCCGATGCCCTGTCCCGCACCGGCCCCGGCAACGGGATCTTCCGGGATCTCGCCGCCGACGCCGTCCCCGCGAAACCGGTGCCGGTGCGTGTCTAGGGGTGAGAGCCCATCACGACATCTGGGACGTGTCGAGCGGGCACGCAAAGGATCTTGCCAAGGTCTTCCCGGCCGTGTACTTGGCGTTCACGATCGCCTTCGTCGTGGCGTGGGCACGTGCCGGCACGCGGATACCCGACGCCCGAGCGTAACGGTCAGAGTTCGGCGAGGCGGGGGACGACCGGCGCCATACTGTCGATCCAGGCGGCCGGTGAACCGGATGGCGGCATGATGATGGCGGTGTGTACGCCGAGTTCGGCGAAACCGGCCATCCGCCGGACGAATTCGTCGCGTTCATCAGGGGTCGGGCTGCCGGCGAGGACGGTTTTGCGGATCGTGTCGTAGTCGCGACCCACCTCGTCGCAGTGCCGCCGCAATACGTCGAGCTTGTGCCCGACCTCCTCCGTCGAGGAGGCGAACAGATTGCACGCGTCACCGTACTGCGCTACCAGCCGCAGCGTCCGCCGTTCTCCGCCACCGCCGATGAGCACCGTGGGGCGGTGCAGCGGCTGCGGCGAACACAGCGTCTCGGCCAGCCGATAGTAGATACCCTCGAATGGTCCGTTGTTCTCCGGATCCCACATCTGCGCGCAGATGCGCAACACCTCCTCCAAGCGGTCGAACCGCTCACGGACCGGCGGGAACGGCACACCAAGGCCCTGGTGTTCACGCTCGAACCACGCGGCGCCGATACCCAGCGCGGCCCGGCCGCCGGACAGCACATCCAGCGTGGTGACGATTTTGGCGAGCAGTCCCGGATGCCGGTAGGTCACACCGGTCACCAGCAGCCCGAGTTCGACGGTGGAGGTATGCGCGGCCAGATAGCCGAGCGTGGTGTAGCCCTCCAGCATGTTCGCCTCCGCGGGGAGCCCGGTCGGTTCGATCTGGAAGAAATGGTCCATGAACGACAACCACCGCGCACCGACCTGTTCCACTGCGGCACCCACCCTGGTCAGCTCACCGGCGATGGCGGCGGTCCCACCGTCGACGTCGAAAATCGGAACGTGAAAACCGAGCTCCATACAACTCTCCCTTGTCGTGTCGGCAACCCTGCGACAGCACGCTACGACCTGGAGAGCGCTCCAGGTCAAATTTGGCGTGGTCGTGTCGGAAACCGATCGGCAGGTGGTGAGGTCCCGGTAGTAACGGCGCAAAAAGCAACGGATATGGCGTAGTTCCTGGTTTGGAGCAGAACCCGTGTGCGGTATCTGCGGGACGAAACCGGACGTGTCGGCCCTTTGGGGCAGTCCGGAATATGGCTCGGTTCGGGTCCGCGCGGGTGTCCACGTGGGGCAGAAAGACAATTCCAGGTCGATGCTCTCACCGCGGTCAGTCGTCTTCGGCGGCCCGTTCGCCGGTTTCGCCTTCGCGTGCGGCGAGACGGCGGTCGACTCGCTCGAACAGCGCCCGGACACAGCGTTCGGCCGCGCGATCTCCTCTGTGGTGGGTTCGGCGCTGTCACCACCACGACGCCGGGCCTCCCAAGGCCGAGCAGAGCGCACAACGGATTGCCGCCGGATCTGGTCCACGGTCAAGCGCGCCGGACGCCGTGTCCCGGAAGTCGAGACCGTCATGTCGACGCAGCTCTCGATCTGGCCGGCTCGGGCGTGATCCGCGAGCTCGTCGAGCTGACCGGGATCTGCAAAAGGTGGTCCCCATCGCCGATCTCGGTGCACCGGAGCCCGGTGTCCGATTCTCCGGCGTGGCCGGAAGCATGCCGGAAGCGCTCGCCGAGGCCGCGATGGCGCACATCGACAGCCACGCCGGTCACACGCGGGGGCGCCGGGTCATGGTCGTCTGAGCCGTTCCCTTCTCGATGGAATACTCGTAACGCTGTTATCGGGCGTCGGCGAGAACCCACCGACCATCCGGCCACTCGTAGCAACGCAGCTTCGACGGGTCGGGATACATGCTCCGCTCTATTTCACATTCTTCCCGAGTCTGAAACAAGGTGCCGGGCGGCTGCTTGGTCAACCCCGGGCCGAGTGCCTGGGCTCCACTGCCTGCGGTGTGAGCGATCGCGGGGCCTGCTACAGCAGAGACCCACACAGCGAGCCCGACAATGGACAAGGCCGCGGCGTTGGCAGTGAACCGGAAACGCATGATTTTCTCCTCACAGTGTGGCGGCAAGACGATCCGCGCGTACTCATCGGGGCTTCCGGGTATGGCGCCCAATCGGCAGTATTGCTCGCCTGGTCCGGGACCGGTCCCGGACTCTTCCGCTCCACAGACCCTGTCCGACATCTGAATTCTTCGAGAGGAACGGTCTGCATCGCTTATGCCGGAGAAATTCACCTACCGCACCGTGGGCGGGAAGACGCTCGGCCTGCCGAAGATCGACCCCTACCGGGCGGGTGCGGTGGCCGCCGGCGAATACATCAACGGCAGGCGTGCGGACCCGGTGGGATAGCGGAAACGCGTGTCTTCTTCGACGAGGGTGTCGAAACGCCGGAACGGGATCATATGGTGTTCGTGGACGAACTCGAGCCGCAGACCGGCGGCGGTGATCGCGCTGAGGATGTCGCCGAACGTGTGGTGCCATTCGGTGGCGATGTTGTGCGCTGTCCGGGCCTCCCGATCGGCGTATGAGCCAGGCGATTCGTAGGACTGCGGCTCGCGGGCGAAGTAGTCGCGTGTGACGGTGGTACCGCTCTCGTCGTCGAGAACATCGGTCAGGGGATGGAACTCGGACAGGTAGAGCCGGCCATCCGGACGCAGCAGGCCCGCGACGGCCCGCGCCCAGCGATCGATGTCGGGCAACCACATGAGGGCTCCGGTGCCGGTGTAGACGAGATCGAACGCGTGGGCGCCCAGTACATCGACGGCGTCGTAGACATCGGCGGTGACGAAACGGGCGCGATGCGCCAGACCGGTCTCGGCGGCGAGGTCGGTCGCCGTCCGAACGGCCGTCTCGGAGAAATCCAATCCGCTGACGCGGGCGCCGCGGCGTGCCCAGGACAGGGTGTCCAGGCCGATATGGCATTGCAGGTGAGCCAGGTCGAGGTCGGTGACGTCACCGACCTCGTCGAGCTGGAATCCGTCGAGGGGCTCGGCGCCTGCACGGAATCCGGCGAGGTCGTAGAACGCGCTCGACGCGTTGATCGGAACCCGTTCGTCCCAAAGCCTTCGGTAAACCATTTTCGTCTGGTGATGCCGGTGGGGGTCCGTCGCTTCCACGAGAGAGCCACCGCCCGGCCCTACACCGGGGGTCGAGGCTCATCCGGGAGAAAAGTCACGCTAAGCAGACGGGCTGAATCTTGTTGTTGAGCTGGTGGTTTCATGTCGGCGTGATTGATGCGGGTGTGCCCGGGTACGGGCGTTTCGGTGTGTTGTCCCGGGTGGAGTTGGAGCGGTTCTGTTATCTGGATGATGCGGATCGGCAGTTGATCGCGGCGCGGCGCCACGATTACAACCGGCTCGGGTTCGCAGTGCAGGTGGTGACAGTCCGATACCTGGGAATGTTCCCGGCCGACCCGGTCGATGTGCCGGCGGAGCTGGTGGCCTATCTCGCCGAACAGTTGGAGATCGGTGACCTGTCGTGCCTGGGTGAGTACATGGTGCGGCGCACGACGCGGTTCGAGCATCAGGCCGAGATCGCGGCCGAATACGGGCTGGTGGGGTTCGCCGAGGCGGAAGCGGAGCCGGCGGCATGGATCGCCGATCAGGCGTGGATCACCGGTGACGGCCCGAAAGCGGTTTTCGAGGGCGCAGTGGCATGGTGCCGGGCCCGCCGCGTGTTGTTGCCCGGGGTGACGATGCTGGAGAAGCTGGTCGCGGCCGGTCGGGAGGCGGCCGAGCAGCGGTTGTGGGCGCAGCTGGCCGGGCAGCTCTCGCCGTCGGTGGCGGGGGTGTTGCTGGGGTTGTTGGAGGTGCCGGCGGGTACGAAGCAGCGGGTCAGTGAGCTGGATCGGCTGCGTAAGGGGGTGTTCCGGCCATCGTCGAAGGGGATGCTCGCCGCGCTGGAGCGGGTTGGGGATCTCGCGGTGGCAGGGGCATATGGGGTGGATGTGTCGGCGGTGCCGCCGCGGCGGTTGCTGGGTTTGGCTCAGCACGGCTTGTCGGGCAAGGCGACGCAGTTGCGGCGGATGAGCCGTGAGCACCGGCTGGCGGTCTTGGCGGCCACGGTGTCGGTGTTGAGCGCCCGCGCCGTCGATGACGTGCTGGAGTTGTTCGACTTGCTGATGACCACGGAGTTGTTGTCCAAGGCCGAGCGGGAGTCCAAGGAGGAGAAGCTGCGCCGCTATCCGCAGGTCTCGCGGAACGCGGTCAAGTTGGCCGAGGCGGTGCGGGTGCTGCTGGAGATGGTGGAAATCGATCAGGGCATCGAGCTGGGGGTGGTGTGGGATCTGATCGAGGCGAAGTCACCGGTACCGTGTTGCGGTCGGCGGTCGCGGTCATCGATGAACTGGTCCCGCCCGGAGACGCCGAACTCGACGGTCAGCGCGCGGAGGAGCCGGCCGGGCGGTTCGCGACCGTGCGGCCGTTTCTGCCCCGGTTGATGCGCGGCCTGGTCTTCGGAGCGGCCTCGGAGGGTGCGCCGGTATTGGCTGCGATGCGCACCCTGGCCGAACTGATCACGGAAAAACCGGGCAAGAACCGGGCAAGCCCGGGGCGCGGTGGCTCGATGCCCGGCGGGTCGATCACGACCTGATCGGCGGGGCGTGGTCCCGGCTGGCGTATCCGGCGGGCCGTCCGGCCGAGACCGTCGATCGCGCGGCCTACACGTTTTGTGTGCTCGAGCAGTTCCACCGCCATCTCAAGCACCGCAACATCTTTGTGGAATCCTCGTCGAAGTGGCGTGATCCCCGCGCGCACCTGCTGGCCGGAGCGAGCTGGGACACCGCTCGCGAGGCCGGGCTCAACGCACTCGGTCTACCGCCGGAACCGTCGGTGATGCTCGCCGACCATGCCGAGGCGCTGGATACCGCCTACCGGGAGGTCGCGGCGCGGCTCGATGGTGATACCCCGGCCACGGTCGCCGACGACGGCAAACTGCACGCCGCCACGCTGACCGCGGTGCCGGATCCGCCGAGTCTGACCGATCTGCGGCGGCGGGTGGAGGCGATGCTGCCGCGGATCGATCTGCCGGAGCTGGTGCTGGAGGTGATGTCGTGGCATCCGGGGTTCACCGAGGCGTTCACCCATGCCTCCGGAAATGCCGCCCGGGTCGCCGATTTGGGGTTGTCGGTCGCAGCGGTGCTGTGTTCGCACGCGATGAACGTCGGGTTCGGGCCGGTGACCAGCCCCGGGGTGGAGGCATTGACCCGCGACCGGCTGCACCACGTCGACCAGTCCTATCTCCGGTTTGACACCCTCGCGGCCGCCAACACCGCGTTGGTCGAGGCCCAGGCGCGGATCCCGCTGGCCAGAGCATGGGGCGGTGGGCTGGTCGCCAGCGTGGACGGGTTGCGGTTCGTCGTGCCGGTGCGCACTATCCATGCCCGCCCCAACGCGAAGTACTTCGGCCGCAAACGCGGGATCACCTGGTTGAACATGATCAACGACCAGGCCGCCGGCCTCGCCGCCCAGGTACTGTCCGGTACCCCGCGCGATTCGCTGCACGCTGTGGATGTGGTGTTGCGTCAGCAGGGTGGACCGGTGCCGGAGGCGATCATTACCGACACCGGTTCCTACAGCGATATCGTGTTCGGGCTGCTGCACCTGCTCGGCCGCCAATACCGGCCGCAGCTGGCGAACCTGCCCGACCAGAGGTTGTGGCGCATCGACCCTTCCGCCGATTACGGGCCCCTGAACAAGGCTGCTCGCGGTCGGATCGATGTCGAGCGGATCGGCCGGCATTGGGAGGACATGTGCCGGATCGCGGTCTCGATCCACACCGGCGAAGTGTCCGCACACGAGGTCACCCGGATGATCTCCCGTGATGGGCAACCCACCTCACTCGGGCACGCTGTCGCGCATTTCGGGCGGATCTTCAAGACCCTGCACGTGCTGCGGCCGGCCGACGACGAGCCGTATCGCCGCGAGCTCAAAGCCCAGGCCAATCTCACCGAGGGCCGCCACGATCTGGCGCGGCGGATCTTCCACGGCCGCAGAGGCGAAATGACGCGCGCCTACTACGAAGGCATGGAGGATCAGCTCTCCGCACTCGGGCCGGTGCTGAACTGTGTGGTGCTGTGGAACACCGTCTACATGGACCGTGTCCTGGCCGAACTGTGCGTCCAGGACTACCCGGTTGACGACGCGGATGTGGCCCGGTTGTCACCATTCGTGCGTGGCCATATCGGTATCGATGGGCATTACAGTTTCTATCTGCCCGATCTCGGCGGAACGCACCGGCCGCTGCGCGATCCGGAAGCCGCCGACAGCGAGTGAGTTTCCTGCTCAGGACTCGTCGATGACTTCGACACGATGGTTGTCGATGATGTGCCCGTTCTCGTCTTCGATGCGGATGGCTTCGATGCGGGATTTGACGGTGGGATGCACGCCGTTCATGAAGTGCATCTTCAGCTCTGGCGGCTTGCCGTCTACCCAGTACTCGCGGTTCATATGGGAGATGGCGAGCTGTTTGCGGGCTTGTGCTTCGAGCTCTTTCTGGCTCGATCGCTGGGCGTCGGGATCATTGGTTTTCACTTCATGCCAGGTGCGGCCCTGTTCGGTGACGATATCGACCTCGCTGGCCATACGGGTGCCGGTGGGGGTGCTTACATCGACCAGCGGGCCGAGATCGTGAATGTCGTCGAGTTTGGCGGCCATCCGGATTTCGCCATCGTATCCGCGGAGGTTGGCTTCACGTCCCTGCAGTGCGGCGTCGTTGATCGTGCGACGGGTGACGGTTTCACCTCCTGTGGTTCCGGCGCGCACCGTCTCGGATAGGCGTGAGATGTTGTCGCGGAGGGCGTCGATTCCTTCTTGCCAGCGGGCGGCGCCTTTGTCTGCCAGTTCTGGTGACCTCTCCAGCAGGGTGTTCAGCCGGTGTTGGGTGGTGTCGAGGTCGGCGTGCATGGCGTCGAGGCGATCGCGGGCCGCGCGGAGTTCGGGTTCGGGTACCGGCTGATGTTCGTATCGGTGGATCTCGGCGAGCCGGTCGGCGATATCGACGCCGGCGCGGTCGGCTGCGCCGCGCATCTTTTCGAGCCATTGGTTGGTGTTGTTCGCGGCGACGCTGTCGATCATCCGCTGCGCCTTCGGTGTTTGGGTGAAGGCTTCGGTGTCGCGTTGAGCAAGGCGGTCGGCGACGTGTGGGGGGAAACCGTCGCGCGTGAATTCAGCACGTCGTTCGAGCAGGGTCTCACGGTAGGTGTTGGCCATGGGTTGCTGCCGGTACTCGTGGTAACGCTCATGAAGCAGTCTTGTGGCTCGGTCGACAGCACGGGGATCGGCGCCGCTGTTCTCGAGCCGGGCGAGCGCCTGCTTGAGTCCCTTGGGCAGTGAGGTGTCCTGTTCGGCCCGTGACGTGAGCCGGGCCAGTGCGTCATCGACCGATCCCGCCCGGGTCCGCGGTGAGGTCGCGATCTCGCGAAGCACGGGGGCGAGTTCGATGTTGTCTGCCCATTCGGTGGTGCGGGCTGCGGCATCGCGGCTGATCAGGTGCTGGGCACGCTCACTGCGCAGATAGTCGTCGACCTGGCTTCTGGCGGTGGTTTCGGCTGCGTCTGCGGTCTCACCGCGGTCGCGAAGTTCGCGGGATCTGTTGTTGAGGAATTCTTGCCGCAGGGTCCGTTCCCGTACCTGCAATTGCTGCTGATATCTGTCCAGCACCGCGCGCTCGACCCGGGTAGCGGTCCCAGGGTCCACTCCGCTCGCGTGGATCCTGGCCAGCAGCCCTGTTACGTTATCGGGAACTCCGTGGCGATCACCGGCGCGACCCTCGTGCGCCATCGGCGGATCCAGTCGCCGGATGCCGGCTTCGATCTGTTCGCGGCCGTCGTGCTCGGCGTCGTCGATCCTCCTTCGTACCCCACGCACCTCCTCCGCGAGATCACCCAACGTGTCGTGCAGATGGGGACCAGCCCGGCGACTGAGCAACCTGACCATGGCGTCGCGCATGCTCTGGAGCAACTCACGTCCCGCTTCGCTCAGGGGTGCCCCACTCATCGCAGACCCCGGCCGATGGCACCAGGCACGAAACCCACTGCCAGGATCACCGCCGCCGCGCGGCAGGGTCGCTGCCGGCCTGATACCGGCGTAACCCCTCGTCGGACACCCGCGCGTACTTGGCGAGGCTGCGCACCGAGGTGTGCCCGCCCAATTTCATCAGCACCGGGGTCGACGCACCCTCCTCGGCCGCGTGGGTCAGCCGCGAATGCCGCAGCTGATACAGCGTATAGGGGCCGTCGTCGTAACAGGCGGTGTGGACCTCGAACAACTCCGCCGCCCGCCGGTAGGACAAGCGGGCCCGCCCGGTGACCGGGTCGACGTCGCCCAGAGCCACCGACGAGCGGGCCTTACGGTCGGTGAGGAACACCGGCCCGCGACGCCGGCCCGCCAGCACCCGCGGCAACAACCGCGCAGTGCCGGTCTGCCACGCGATCACATCCCTGGCCCCGCCTTTGCGTGTCACCACCGCGCACCGATTCGCCGTGTCCAGGTCGGGAACATCCAGCGTCAGCACCTCCTCCGCGCGCGCGGAGGACTCGTAGAGCATGTGCCACAACACCCGTTCCCGCAGCGGCGCATCCGATCCCAGGATCTCGGCGACCCGATCCCGGCTCAACGCCTTGCTGGTGTCCGGCGGCGCGGGCCGCGCCCGCAACCGCGCCAGCGGATCACCCGCCAGCCAGCCCTGCTCACGCCAATACCCACACGCCGAGCCCAGCGCCGTCAACCGGATGTTGAACGTCTTGGCCGACTTGGCGCCCCACACGAACGTGAACCAGCCGCCCACCCGGTCCGGATCGGTATCCAGCTGTGCCACATCGGTATCCGCGCCGAAATCGGCGACGAGGCGATCCAGCGCCGCCGCGTAGGTGGCACGGGTGTTCGGCACCGTGATCGTGCCCAGATAGATCCGCACCGCATCGGCCAGCCGCACACCACACACTGCGGCCGGAAGCACATGGACCCGCCCCATCCCTGACCTCCCACGCGCTACCGCAGATAGTTTCCCGAGTCGACTCCGCTTGAGCGGTGCATCGCGCCAGGACGACTCCGAGATTACCGCACA
>NZ_BAFU01000053.1 GCF_000308495.1 Nocardia brevicatena NBRC 12119
GCGCACGGTACGTCGGGGAGTGACGATCCATGGCGAATGAGTCCGTGCGCCGGCGGATCGCCGGTCTGCTCGTCCGGTTCGACCACCACCCGGTATCGGTGCGGTCGGTGGGGGCGGTTGTGGCCGGGCTGTTGTTGTTCGGCAGTTTCCCGCCGCGGCCGTGGTGGTTCCTCGCACCGGCGGGAATCGCGCTGCTCGCCCTCGTATTGCGCGGAACACCCCGGCTGCGCGGCGCGTTCGGTTATGGCCTGCTCGCCGGACTGGGCTTTTTCCTGCCGCTGCTGCCGTGGACCGGCATCTATGTCGGCCCGCTGCCGTGGCTGGCGCTGTCCACCGCCTGCGCGGTTTATATTGGCCTGTTCGGGGTGGCGGCCCGACTGCTCGGCACGCTGCCCGGATGGCCGCTGTGGATCGCGGCGGCCTGGACCACCGCCGAATGGGGGCGGTCCAGTTTCCCGTTCGGCGGATTCCCTTGGGGGCGCTTGGCTTTCGGGCAGGCCGACGGTTGGTATCTGCCGCTGGCCTCACTCGGTGGTGCCCCGCTCATCGGGTTCGCCGTCGCGCTCACCGGCACCTGTGGGACCGCGCTCGTATCGGCCCTGCGGCCGTATATCACCGGTGTGGGGTCGAAGCCGGGAGGGGTGGAGGAAGCGGACACCACGACGACCGCGACCGACGTTGCGGCTGTGCGGCATTCCCGCCTCGCCGTCGCCGTGGCCGCCGCGGGCTGTGTTCTGCTGCCGCTCGCGGGCCTCCTGCTGCGCACTACGCTCCCCGCGCCCCGAGAGGGGGATGCGGTGATCACCGTGGCCGCCGTCCAGGGCAGCGTCCCATGGCTCGGACTGGACTTCAACGCCCAGCGCCGCGCCGTCCTCGACAATCACGCCCGGCGGACCGAACAGCTCGCCGACGAGGTCGCCGCCGGTCTGGTCCCGGCGCCGGATCTGGTGATCTGGCCGGAGAATTCCTCCGATATAGACCCGCTGCGCAACTCCGACGCCGCGGCCGTCATCGAGCGCGCCGTGCGGCGGATAGGCGCCCCTGTCCTGGTGGGCGCCGTCCTGGTGAACGACGATCGGACCACCACGAATTCGGTTCTGGTCTGGACCGCCGACGAAGGCCCCGGTGAGCGACACGACAAGAAGATCGTCCAGCCGTTCGGCGAATATCTGCCGATGCGCGGGTTTTTCCGGCTGTTCTCCCCCTATGCCGACCGGGCGGGTTATTTCGTTCCCGGACACGGCGACGGGACCGTACACGCCGCCGGGATCGATATCGGTGTCGCCACCTGCTACGAGGTGGCCTTCGACCGCGCCTTCAATCAGGCCATGCGGGCAGGCGCGCAACTGCTCACCGTCCCGACGAACAATGCCACCTTCGGCGACAGTGAGATGACCTACCAGCAGTTGGCGATGTCGCGGGTGCGTGCGGTGGAGCACGGGCGGGCGCTGGTCGTCGCCGCGACCTCAGGGGTGAGCGCGATCATCACCGCGGACGGCGCCGTACAGCAGCGGACCCCGCTGTTCGAACCGGATGTGCTGGTCGCCCGGCTGCCGCTGCGGGATTCGACGACGCTCGCCACACGGCTGGGTCCGATGCCGGAACTGGCCGCCGTGGTGACGACCGCGGTCGGCCTGGTGCTCATCGTTACTGTCCGGCGAACCGGCCGACGCGGCCGAACGGGCGTACCCCCCGCCGCCGCCGAGTCCGTCGCATCCTGATCCGCGGGGCCGTGGGCGGGCCGGGTTGCCCACCGTCATCTCGGGTGATCCTCGACGCCGGATGGTGGTCGGCGTCGGTAACGATCATGTAATTTGCCATTCGCTCGCCGATAGCTACTGAAATCGTCACGGTCGGTCGTGTGCGTGATCTTCCGGCCTGCGCATCCGAATATCGTTGTCCGGCATGTCCGTTTTGCGGAAGATTAACCTGTTCGGCGCGGCATATCGGCGATTGCTCACAGCTGTGCAACGATTCCGTATCCGGCCATCCGCTCCCCCGAATGTTCCGAATCATAGGGCGTGGATCAGGTCCTACGTCCGGTGCTTTCTCGCCCGCCGCGACGGTGCTCGGGGAGAAGTGTCAACCAGCGGTAGAACGGAGTGATTGATGAGATCTGTGGCCACCGATCAAATCGGTGCCTTGTCGGCCGGTGAACTATCAGCACAAGCCTTTCCGCTGTCGCCCGCTCAGATGGGCATCTGGTACGCCCAACGCATCCGACCTGATGTCCCGCTCATCATCGCCCAGTCCGTCGAAATCCACGGTGACCTCGATACCGACCGGCTGTTCGACGCCATCGAACGCTTCGGGCGGGAAACGGAAATGGATCTGCTGCGCCTCGTGACCATCGACGGGGTTCCGTACCAGATTCTCGATTCCGAGTCGGAGCCCGCCTTCATCCGGGTCGATCTGCGCGACGAACCCGACCCGTCCGCCGCCGCGCGGCGCTGGATGGACGAGGCCACCCGCGCCCCCTTCGACCTGGAACGCGATCCACTCATCATCAACGCGGTCCTGCGCACCGGCGACCACGACTACGTCTGGTATTCGCGTGCCCACCACATTCTCATCGACGGCTACGGCGCCATGAACGGCAACACCCGCACCGCCGAGGTCTACACCGCTCTCGAGCAGCAGCGTGAACCGTCGGTATCGCGGGCCATGCCCCTGGCCGAGTTGTACGCCGGTGAAATCGAATACCGCAATTCCGACCGGTTCGTCGCCGACGGTGCCTACTGGAGGGAACTACTGGACGGTGTGGGTGAGGTGCTCACCCTGTCCACCGTCGCCAACCCGCCGTCCACCCCCGATCCGGGCCGGCGCCTGGCCGCCACGACGCTCGACGAACGCACCGAGGCGGCGGTGACGGTGGTGGCGGAAACACTGAACGCCTCGCAGCCGAGTGTGTTCGCCGCCGCGCTGGCCTGCTATGTGCGCGCGGTGACCGGCGAGAACGACGTGGTGCTGAGCCTGCCTGTCTCCGCCCGCACGACCGTCGCGTTACGCCGCTCGGCCGGAGTGGTGTCGAACGTGGTGCCGCTGCGGGTTCGATTCGGCGTCGACACCACGGTTCACGACGCGGTGCGCATCGTGCAACAGCAGATCACCGGCGCGTTGCGGCATCAGCGTTACCGGCACGAGGACATCCGCCGCGACTGCGGCCATTCCCGGGGCTCGCGTGGGTTCTTCGGGCCGATGATCAACGTCATGCTGTTCCGCAACAGCCTGCAGTTCGGTGATGTGGAGGGGTCGCCGCAGGTGATGGCGACCGGTCCGGTGGAGGACCTGTCGGTCAACCTCTACTACGGTGCCGGCAACCGGATCCACCTCGACTTCGAAGCCAACTCGCAGCTCTATGGCGAGGCCGAACTGGCGGCCCACCACGAGCGTTTCCTCGACTTTCTGAACCGATTCCTCACCGCCCCGCCCGGAACTCCCGCGTTCGCCCTGCCGGTTATCACCGAGGCCGAACGGCACCTGGTCCTGCGGGCGTGGAACGACACCGCCGTCGAGGCCGCTCCGGCCACTCTGGCCGATCTCTTCACCGAGCGAGTGGCCGCCTGCCCGGATGCCGTGGCCGTGGAATTCGAGGACGAGTCGCTGACCTACCGCGAACTCGACGAGGGCGCCAATCGGCTGGCCCGTCTGCTCATCGCCTGCGGCGCCGGACCGGACCGGGTGGTCGGACTGTGCCTGCGGCGCAGCCTCGAACTGGTGGTCGGAATGTACGCGATCATCAAGGCCGGTGCCGCGTATCTGCCGATGGACCCGGAACACCCGGTCGAGCGGCTGACCCGGATCATGGCCCGCGCCCAACCGGTCGCGGTGCTGGTCGTGGACCGCGAGGGTGTCGCCCTGCCCGACCACACTCCGACACTCGCGCTCGACGGTCTGGACCTGTCCGGGATGGACCCGGCACCGATTACCGACACCGACCGGATCCGGCCACTGCGCGGCGACCACCTGGCCTATGTCATCTTCACCTCCGGGTCCACCGGAACACCCAAGGGCGTGGGTACCGCGCACGGCGCCATCGTGAACCGGCTGCGCTGGATGCAGCACGAATACCCGCTCGACGACACCGACGCGGTACTCCAGAAGACCCCCGCGACCTTCGACGTGTCGGTATGGGAGTTCTTCTGGCCCCTGCAGGTCGGTGCCCGGCTGGTGCTGGCCCGCCCCGACGGGCACCGCGATCCGCAGTACCTGACCGAGATCATCGCGGAAAAACACATCACCACAGCACATTTCGTGCCATCGATGCTGTCGGTCTTCGTCACCGACGCCGATACGCGCGGCTGCACGGGACTGCGCCGGGTGTTCTGTAGCGGCGAGGCACTGCCGGCCGCGACCGTGCGCGATTTCCACGCGGTGCTGCCGGGAACCCGGCTGCACAACCTCTATGGTCCCACCGAGGCCGCCGTCGACGTCACCTACTGGTCCTGCCCACCCGACCCCGCGAGTGTGCCCATCGGCTCGCCGGTGTGGAACACCCGGACCTATGTGCTCGACACCCGACTGCGTCCGGTGCCGCCGGGAGCGGTGGGCGAGTTGTATCTGGCCGGGGCACAACTGGCGCGCGGATACCTCGGCCAGTCACCGCTGACGGCCGAACGGTTCGTCGCCGATCCCTTCACCCCGGGCGGGCGAATGTACCGCACGGGGGATCTGGCCCGTTGGCGCCCCATCGACGACGCTTCCGACGGTACCGCCGGTGTGCTGGAATACCTGGGCCGCACCGACTTCCAGGTCAAGATCCGTGGTCTGCGCATCGAGCTCGGCGAAATCGAGGCGGCACTGCTGGCCGACGACCGCATCGCCCGCGCGGTCTGCGTCGCGCACGCCGGGGCTGCCGGTGATCGGCTGGTCGCCTACGTGGTTCCGGCCCGCGGCGGCGACGGCGAGTCGGCCGGGATCGATACCGAGGCGGTGCGCGCCCGGGTGTCGCGGACACTGCCCGCCTATATGGTGCCTACCGCGGTGATCGCGCTCGACGAGCTGCCGCTCAACAGCAACGGCAAGATCGACCGGGCCGCGCTGCCCGCACCCGCCGACAACAAGGAACGAGTGCGAACCGCGCCGCGCACCGAGACGGAGCGGACCCTCACCGAGATATTCGCCGACCTGCTCTCCCTCGACGAGGTCGGGATCGAGGACGGATTCTTCGAACTGGGCGGTAACTCCCTGGTCGCGGCGCGGGCCGTAGCGCGGATCAATGCCGCCCTGAGCGTGCGGCTCACCATTCGCGACCTGTTCGAGGCGGGCAGCGTCGCCGCGCTGAGCGAACGCCTCGCCGCCGACGGTACGGATATCGTCGCGCCGAGCCTGGTCCCGGTCGAACGACCCGAACGAGTACCGCTGTCACCCGCTCAACAGCGGTTGTGGATTCTCAACCGGTTCGCCGAACACGCCGCCCTTTACAACATGCCGCTCGCCGTCGTCCTGGACGGCAGCCCCGATATCGAGGCGCTGCGCGCGGGCCTGACCGATGTGCTGGAACGGCACGAAAGCCTGCGCACGACCTTCCCGGAAACCCCGGAAGGCCCCTACCAGCTGGTGCACCCCGCCGCCGATATTCCGCTGAGCCTGGAAGCGATCGATGCCGACGGCGCCGATACCACCGCGCTGGTCCGGGAATTCGCCGGCCGCGCCTTCGATTTACGTGCCGAGGCCCCGATCCGGGTGGCGCTGTATGCCACCGATACCGACCGCCATGTGTTCGTCCTGGTGCTGCACCATATCTGCGGCGACGGCTGGTCCATCGCCCCACTGGCACGAGACCTGATGGCCGCGGTGGCGGCCCGCGCCGAGGGCCGGGCGCCGCGGTGGACGCCGCTGCCGGTGCAGTACGCCGATTTCGCGATCTGGCAGCGCGAGCTGCTCGGCGAGGAAACCGATCCGGCGAGCGCGCTCAGCCGGCAGATCGTCTACTGGCGTTCGGAGCTGGCCGGGCTGCCGGACCAGCTCGACCTGCCGTTGGACCGGCCACGGCCCCTGCACCGGTCCACCGTCGGGTCGCGGGTCGCCTTCACCATCTCGGCCGAAACCCGCCGCGAGGCGACCGAGCTGGCCGCGGCACGCGGTGTCAGCATGTTCATGGTGGTGCACGCTGCGTTGGCCACGCTGCTGTCGCGGCTGTGCGGCAGCACCGATATCGTCATCGGCACCCCGATCGCGGGCCGCTCCGATCCGGCGCTGGACGAGTTGGTCGGCATGTTCGTCAATACGCTGGTCCTGCGCACCGCCGTCGATCCCGCCGCCGGCTTCGACCGGATGCTCGACCACATCCGGGAAACCGATCTGAACGCATTCGCCAATGCCGACGTACCGTTCGAGCGGCTCGTGGAACTGGTCAATCCGGAGCGCTCCGGATCGAGGCATCCGCTGTTCCAGGTGATGCTGTCCTACGACAACGCACCCGACCTGCACCTGGATCTGCCCGGGGTACGCACCGAGATCCTGCCGCTGGCCACCGATGTGGCCAAGTTCGACCTCCAGCTGGAGATCCACGACGACGGCACCGACGGTGAACTGCGCGCCGAATTCGGCTACGCCACCGATATTCTCGACGCCCGAACTGTCGAGGCGTTCGCCCGTCGGTTCGTGACCGTCCTGGAGGCGGTGGTCGCCGCGCCACAGCGTCCACTCGGTGATATCGACCTGCTCGATCGGCATGAGCGCGCGAACCTGGTACCCATCGCGGGGGGTCCGGCCGAACCGCCGACCACCCTGGCCCGGATGTTCACCGAGATCGCCGAACGGCTTCCGGACGCCGTCGCGGTCCGTTACGGCACACGCGACACCACCTACCGTGAGCTGGACGAGCGGTCGAACCGGCTTGCCCGGATACTCATCGAGCACGGCGCCGCACCGGAAACGGTGGTGGCGGTCGCCCTGCCCCGCGGCCTGGACTCGATCACCGCCGTCTGGGCGGTCGCCAAAACCGGCGCCGCGTACGTGCCGGTCGACCCCGCCTACCCGCGCGAGCGGACCGCGCATATGCTCGCCGATTCCGGGGCGCTGCTCGGTATCACCGGCCCGGAACACCATGCCGGTCTGCCCGCTTGGCCCGCCGGACGATCCGGTACCTGGCTGGTGCTCGGTACACCGGCTTTCACCGACGCCTGCGCCGCATATTCGGCGGCGCCGATCACCGACGCCGACCGGCATCGGCCGTTGCGCACCGCCCACCCGGCCTATTTCATCTACACCTCCGGCTCCACCGGCATCCCGAAAGCGGTGATCGTCACCCACGCCGGACTGGCCTCGTTCGCCGGTGAGCAGCGCTACCTGTTCGGCGTCACCGACCGGTCCCGTACCCTGCACTTCTCCTCGCCCAGCTTCGACGCCTCGGTATTGGAACTGCTGCTCGGGTTCGCCACGGGCGCCACCGTGGTGGTCGCTCCCGCCGATATCTACGGGGGGCGGGAACTGGCGGCCTTCCTGCGCACCGAACGGGTGACCCATGCCTTCATCACCCCGGCCGCGCTGGCCACCGTCCCGCCGGAGGGGTTCGATACGCTGCACTCCGTCATGGTCGGCGGCGAGTCCTGCAGCCAGGAACTCGTCGACAGCTGGGCGCCCCGGTATCGCATGCACAATATGTACGGTCCGTCCGAGGCCACGGTCGCGGCGACCGTCTCCGGCCCCATGCGGGCCGGGCGGCCGGTGCCGCTCGGGCACCCGGTGCGCGGTATGCGGCTGTTCGTCCTGGACGATCGGCTGCGGCCGGTACCGCCGGGCACACCCGGTGAGCTGTATCTGTCCGGGCCTGGCCTGGCCCGTGGCTACCACGGCCGGCGCGGTCTCACCGCCGGCCGCTTTCTCGCCAACCCGCTCGGCCGTCGCGGGGAACGCATGTACCGCACCGGCGATCTGGTGGTGGTCGAACGGTCCGGGCGGCTGCGGTTCCTCGGCCGCGCCGACGACCAGATCAAGATTCGCGGCTTCCGGATCGAACTGCACGAGATCGACCATGCGCTGCGCGCGCATCCCGGGGTGCGCTCCGCGCTCACGGTGGTGCACACCGATACCCACGACCGGCAACGACTCGCCGCGTATGTGACGGTGGCCGGCCCGGTCGATCCGGCGGCGATCCGGAAAACCGCGCGCGGGCTGCTGCCCGACTACATGGTGCCCGCCGCGGTCACCGTCCTGGACGAACTGCCGAAGACCCCGTCCGGCAAACTCGACCGCAAGGCCCTGCCCGAACCGGTGTTCATCGGGGAATCCGGGGCGGGTTCGCGGGGGCCGGTCACCGAGACCGAACAGCGAATCGCCGAGGTGTTCGCCGACGTGCTGGGGCGTGCGAGCGTCGGTGCCGAGGACGGATTCTTCGATCTTGGCGGTAATTCGCTGCTGGCCACCCGGCTGGCCACCGCTTTGGACGAGCGGTTCGGGGTGGAGTTGCCGGTGCGTGCCGTCTTCGACGCGCCGACCGTCGCCGCGCTGGCCGAACGGATCGCGCAGGCGCCGGCCGTTCGCCGGCTCCCGCTCACCGCTCGTATTCCGCGTCCGGACCGGATTCCGCTGTCGCTGCCGCAGCAGCGGCTGTGGTTCCTCAACCGGTTCGCCCCCGAATCCAATGCCTACAACATCGCTTTCGTCCTCGATATCGCCGGTGACCTGGACGTGGCGGCGCTGCGCGCGGCGCTGGCCGATATCGTCGAACGGCACGAGATACTGCGCACCGTCTTCCCGGAGGACGGTGACGGCGCCCACCAGCAGGTGCTGCCCGCGGACCGGGCACTGTCCGACCCGGAACCCCGGGACGTATCCACCGTGACCGCGGAAACAATACTGCGGGACCTGGCCCTCGGCGGCTTCGACCTCACCACCGGCACCCCGCTGCGGGCGGTTCTGCTGCGCACCGGGCCGGGACGGCATCTGCTCGGTATCGTGGTGCACCATATCGCCGTGGACGGTCGGTCGCTCGGACCGCTGACCCGTGACCTCGCCATCGCCTATACGGCACGGTGTCGCGGCGGAGCGCCGATATGGCCGCCGCTTCCGGTGCAGTACGTCGATTTCGGGCTCTGGCAGCGGGAATACCTCGGTAGCGATACCGATCCCGAGAGTCCGGCCGCCCGACAGCTCGCCTATTGGCGCGATCGGCTCGCCGACCTGCCGGAAGAACTGCCGCTGCCCTACGACCGTCCCCGCCCCGACGTACCCACCCAGGACGCCGCGGTGGTGCGCCGCACGATCCCCGCGCAGGTGGCCCGCGCCCTCGACGAACTGGCCCGTGCCCAGGGGGTCGGCCCGTTCATGGTGTTGCGTTCGGCGTTGGCGGTGCTGCTGCGCGCGGTGACCGGCGGTCGCGATATCGCCATCGGCACCCCGGTCGCGGGCCGCACCCACAGCATGCTCGACGACCTCGTCGGCATGTTCGTCAACACCGTGGTGCTGCGTTCGGAGGTGGACCCCGACCTCGCCTTCACCGCGCTGCTGCGCGCCGACCGGGACACCGAGCTCGCGGCACTGGCCCACGCCGATATCCCGTTCGAGCGGGTGGTCGACGAACTCGGCCGCGATCCGCACATCACCGGCCGCCACCCGCTGTTCCAGGTCGCCTTGACCGTGCGGGATGGTTCGCTGCCCGAGTTGGAGCTGCCGGGACTCACCGTATCCGCCCGGGAACTCGATATCGCGCGCGCCAAATTCGATCTGGAGCTGCGCGTCGGCGAACTCGCCGACGGGGCGACGGATATCGAATTCGTCTACGCCACCGAGCTTTTCGACGTACGCACGATCGAAACCCTGGCCTACCGGTTTCTTCGAGTGCTCACCGCGGTAGGCGCCGATCCCGATGTACCGATCCGCGATATCGACACCCGCACCGAGTTCGAACGTGCCCGGCTCACCCCGGCGCACGGGCCGGCCGGCGGGATACCCCGCACCCTGGCCGCGGTATTCACCGCGACCGCGTCGGTATATCCATGGCGACCCGCGGTCCGCGCGGGGGAGACCGTCCTCGACTATGCCGAACTCGACCGACGGTCGAACCGGCTGGCGTGGATGCTGATCCGCCGCGGACTCGGTCCCGGCGATCGGGTGGCGATGGGACTGACCAGGTCGGTCGACTCGGTGACAACCGTGCTCGCGATCACCAAGGCCGGTGCCGCGTTCGTCCCCGTGGACCCGAACTATCCGGTCGAGCGGATCGCCCATATGCTCACCGACTCCGGTTGCGCATTCGGTATCACCCACTCCGCCCATGCCCAGCGACTTCGGACGGCGGGCGGCGGGGACATAGATTGGCTGCTGTCCGACGATCCAGCGTATTCGGAAGCCGCCGTGAGTGAAGACGCGGTCACCGATGTCGATCGGGTACGTCCGGTCCGGCTCGCCGATCTCGCCTACGTGATCTACACCTCCGGTTCCACCGGGAAACCCAAGGGCGTTGCCGTCACCCACGGCGGACTGTCCGAGCTCGCCGCCGAATTCCGCGACCGGCTGCGCACCGATCACCGTGCGCGCACCATGCATTTCGCCTCGCCCAGTTTCGACGCCGCGGTCCTGGACCTGCTGCTGGCGGTGGGCTCGGGCGCGGCCATGGTCATCGTGCCGCCGGATGTGTACGGCGGCGACGAACTGGCCGAGCTGATGACCCGCGAACAGGTCACCCACACCTTCATCACCCCCGCCGCCCTGGCCACCATCGACCGCGACCGGTGGCCGCTGCCGGACCTGCGCGGCCTCATGGTCGGCGGGGAGGCCTACGGGCCGGAACTGGTGGCGCGATGGGCGCCGGGACGCCGCATGTTCAATGTGTACGGTCCCACCGAGACCACCATCGTGATCACGCTCGGGGAGTTGGACAGCGGCGGGCCGATCACCATCGGCACCCTCGCCCGGGGAACCCGCGCCCTGGTACTCGACGAACGGTTGCGTCCGGTGCCGGTCGGCGTCCCCGGAGAGCTGTATCTCGGCGGACCCGGTGTGGCCCGCGGATATGTCGACCGCTTCGGTCTCACCGCCACCCGGTTCGTGGCCGATCCGTACGGCCCCGCCGGCGCCCGGCTCTACCGCACCGGCGATGTGGTGCGCTGGAACGCCGCCGGCGAACTGGTGTACCTGGGCCGCAGCGACCATCAGGTGAAGGTGCGCGGTTTCCGCATCGAACTCGGTGAGATCACCGCGGCGCTCGACGATCACCCCGGGGTCGGATTCGCGCATACCGCAGTCCGGCGGATGGCCGGCGCCAATCGTATCGTGGCCTTCGTCCGGCCCGCCGACCCGGCCCGGCCACCCGAACCCGAGAGCCTGCGGGCGCATACCGCACAACGGCTGCCCGCGCATATGGTGCCGGCCGCCCTCGCCCTGCTGGACGAGATCCCGTTGACCCCGGTCGGCAAACTCGATATCGACGCCCTGCCGGAACCCCGGCTGTTCACCACCGACCGGACCGGACGTCCGCCCGCCACCGGGACGGGGCGCCTCGTCGCCGAAGTCATGGGCGAGCTGGTGGACGCCGAGACCGTGTTCGCCGACGACAGTTTCTTCGATATCGGCGGCAACTCGCTGCTGGCCACCCGCTTGGTGGCCCGGCTCGCCGCCGCCACCGGCACCCGGCTGGAGGTGCGCACCGTTTTCGCGGCGCCGACGGTGGCCGAGATCGCGGCCCTGCTCGACACCGGTGCCGGACGTGACGACCGGCCGGAGCCGACCCGGCGGGAACGCCCCGAACGGATCCCGCTCTCGGCGGCGCAGCACAGGCTCTGGTTCCTCAACCGTTTCGATACCGGTGCGGCGGAGCAGGGCAGCGGTGGCGCCTACAACGTTCCCGTTGTCCTGCGGCTGCGCGGCGAACCGGACCGGGTCGCCCTGGCCACCGCGCTGCACTGCCTGCAGGAACGGCACGAAACCCTGCGCACGGTCTTCCCGGAGATCGACGGTGAGCCTGCGCAGGTGGTGCTCGGCCCCATCGACGCCGTGGTCCCGCTGGACGAGATCACCGTCCTCTCCGAGGAGGCGGCCGAGACGATCCAGCGGCTCACCGCCCCCGGGTTCGACCTGGCCGCCGAGGTGCCGCTGCGCGCGACGCTGCTCACCGTGGCCGACGCCCCGGATGAATACATCCTGGTGCTGGTGGTGCACCACATCGCCATGGACGGCTGGTCGCTGGAACCCTTGGCGGTGGATATGGCCGCCGCCTATCGCGCCGTCCTCGCCGGTATCGACCCGCGGCCGGAGATCCCGCCGATCCAGTACGTGGACTACACGCTGTGGCAGCGGGACCTGCTCGGCTCCGAGGCCGATCCGGACTCGCCGATCAGCCGACAGCTCGACTACTGGCGTCGCACGCTGGACGGGCTGCCGGAACTGCTCGACCTGCCCACCGACCGCCCGCGCCCGCCCGTTCCCTCCTACCGCGGCGGTACCGTCGGCTGCGCTCTCGATGCGGAGGTCCACCGGGAACTGCACGATATCGCCGCACACCACAATGTCAGCCTGTTCATGGTGCTGCACGCCGTGCTGACGGTGCTGCTGCACCGCATGAGCGGCAGCGACGATATCGCCGTCGGCACCCCGATCGCCGGCCGGGACCATCCGGCCCTCGACCCTCTGGTCGGGATGTTCGTCAACACCCTGGTCCTGCGCACCCGGGTCGAACCGCACCTGTCGTTCACCGCGCTGCTCGACAGCGTCCGCGAGACCGACCTCGATGCCTTCGCCCACGCGGATCTGCCGTTCGAACGTCTGGTGGAGGTGCTCAACCCGGTCCGGTCGCAGGCCCATCACCCGCTGTTCCAGGTAATGCTGTCGGTGCGCAACGAACCGGTGGGGACACTGGAACTGCCGGGTCTGCGCATCGACACCGTCGAGACCGACGGTGGTATCGCCAAATTCGACCTGCAGTTCACGATTACCGAATCCCGCACCCCGGACCGCGAACCGGACGGGATCACCGTGGCGGTCAACTACAGCACCGACCTGTTCGACGAATCCACCGCCGCACGCTTCGGTGACCGGCTGGTCCGGCTGCTGTGTGCGGTCGCCGCGAATTCCGCGTCGGCGGTGGGTGACCTGGACCTGCTCGACCCCGCCGAACTGTCCGCGCTGGTCCCCGTGCGCGGCGCCCGCCCCGACCGGCCGGTCACCCTCCCCGAGGTGTTCGCCGCCGCGGCCGCGGTCGACCGGAAGGCGGTGGCGCTGCGTGCCGGTGACACCGAGATCACCTACGACGCACTCGACCGGTGGAGCAACAAACTGGCCCGGCTGCTCATCGGAATCGGGGTGGGGCCGGAAAGCCTGGTGGCGTTGGGAATTCCGCGATCGGTGGAATCGGTGGCCACCATGCTGGCGGTCTCCAAGGCCGGTGCCGCCTTCGTCCCGGTCGATCCCGGCTATCCGCCGCACCGGATCGCGCATATGCTCTCCGATTCCGGTGCGGCCCTGGGGGTCACGCTCTCGGCCCACCGTGCGGCACTGTCCGGCGAGATCGACACCACCGAATGGCTGGTGCTCGACGATCCCGAAATCCGTGAACAGGTGCTCGAGGCGGCCGCCGATCCGATCACCGATCGGGAGCGGATCGTCCCGTTGCGTACGGGACATCCCGCCTATGTCATCTACACATCCGGTTCGACCGGAACCCCGAAGGGCGTCGTGGTCACCCACGGCGGCCTGTCCAATTTCGCCGCCGAAACCGCGCAGCGCTTCGAGGTCCGGCCCGGCAGCCGCGTCTTGCACTTCGCGACACCGAGCTTCGACGCGGCCATGTTGGACCTGCTGCTGGCCCTCGGCGGTGCGGCCACCCTGGTGGTCACCCCGCCCGGTGTGGTGGGCGGTGCCGAACTGGGCCGGGTCCTGGCCGGTGAACGCATCACCCACGCCTTCATCACCACCTCGGCGCTGGGCACTGTGGACCCGACCGGTCTCACCGACTTCCAGAACGTGCTCGTCGGCGGGGAAGCGCTGCCGCCGGAACTGGTCAACCGGTGGGCACCGGGCCGCCGGTTGCACAATGCGTACGGCCCCACCGAGACCACCATCGTCACCGTCATGTCGCCACCCCTGCGGCCGGACGGGCCCACTCCGATCGGGGCGCCGATCCGCGGTGTCGACGTCTGCGTCCTCGACGCCCGGCTGTGGCCGGTACCACTGGGTGTCACCGGGGAACTGTTCCTCTCGGGCGCGGCGCTGGCGCGTGGCTACCACGACCGGCCGGGACTCACCGCACAGCGGTTCGTCGCCAATCCCTTCGGCAAACCGGGGGAGCGGATGTACCGCACCGGCGATCTGGTGCGCATCCTGCCGTCCGCCGACGGCGGGCCGGGCGCCATCGGCTATATGGGCCGTACCGACCATCAGGTCAAGATCCGCGGCTTCCGGATCGAACTCGGTGAGATCGACGCGGCGCTGGCCCGGCACGACGCGGTGGAGTTCTCGCTGACCATCGGACACCGCACCGCGGCCGGCGCGACGGCGCTGGTGTCGTATGTGAAGCCGAGAGCGGGCCATACCCCGACCCCGGCCGAGCTCACCGCCTACCTGTCGGAGTTGGTACCGAACTATATGGTCCCACAGTCGATCATGCCGATCGACCGGGTGCCGCTTACGCCCGTCGGTAAGCTCGACCGCCAGGCCCTGCCGGAACCGGTGTTCGCCGGCGCCGAAGGCTATCGGGCGCCCACCACCCGCACCGAGACCCTGCTCTGCGCGGCATTCGCCGAGGCGCTCGGGGTGGAACGGGTCGGTGTGGACGACGGGTTCTTCGAATTGGGCGGCAATTCGCTGCTGGCCACCAAGGTCGTGGCGCGGATGCGCGCCGACGGTATCGACCTGCCGGTGCAGTTGATGTTCGGCGGTTCCACGCCCGCCGCCATCGCCGCCCGGCTCGACGCCGGGTCCACCGACGATGCCATGACGCAGGCACTGGCCACGATCCTGCCGCTGCGGCCGGTCACGGAAACCTCGGCGGCCCCGCTGTTCTGCGTACACCCCGCCATCGGGCTGGCCTGGTGTTACTCCGGTCTACTCGCGCATCTGCCCCCGGATCGGCCGGTCTATGGCCTGCAGGCGCCGCATGTGGCCGGACATCCCGGATTCGACTCGATCGCCGCCGCGGCCGACCACTATGTGGCGCATATCCGGTCGGTCCGGCCGCATGGGCCCTACCACCTGCTCGGCTGGTCATTGGGCGGTCTGATCGCGCACGAGATCGCGGTGCGCCTGCAACGGGCGGGTGAACGGGTCGCGCTGCTGGCCATGATGGACAGCTACCGGCTCTCCGACGAACTACTGGATCGGGCAATGCCGAGTATCGCCGAGATCGTCGGTGAATTCGGCGCCGACGTGGTGTCCGACGGCGGCGAACTCGATCCCGACATGAGCCTGGGCGACGCCGCCGAACTCCTTCGTGCCCGGCCGGGTCCGTTCGCCGCGCTGACCGTCGAGCACCTGGAACGGCTCTATGCCGGATACGCCGACGGCACCGTTGCGGCGCACGGTTTTCGGCCGGGGATCTACGAGGGCGACCTGCTGTTCTTCACCGCCGCCGCCGACTCGGTGAACCGGGAGAACCGTGATCGCAGCGCCGGTAGCTGGCAAGGTCATATCACCGGCCTCGTGCACGAACACCCGCTGCCCTGCACCCACGCCGAGATGACCACGCCCGACGCGCTTGCGGTGATCGGTCCCATCCTGTGGCGGCACCTCGAGGAAAAGGAGACGGACCGGTGAGTCTGGCGGTGAAGATTCGCAACCTGGTCAAGAACTACGGTCGGGTACGAGTGCTCGACGGCATCGATCTCGACATCCCGGCGGGTACCGTGATGGGGCTGTTGGGACCCAACGGTGCCGGCAAAACCACCACGGTGCGTGTTGTCACCACGCTGCTGCGGCCGTGTGCCGGTTCGGTGCGCGTCGCCGGGGTAGACGTACTCGCCGACCCGGCGGCGGCGCGGAAACGGATCGGTCTGTCGGGTCAATACGCCGCCGTCGACGCCAATCTCACCGGATACGAGAACCTGCGTATGGTGGCACGGCTCTACGGCATGTCGCACCGGCAAGCGGCGGCCCGCGCTCGGGAACTGCTCACCGCGTTCGGTCTCGACCACGCGGCGCAGCGGCCGGCCGGTACCTACTCCGGTGGCATGGCCCGACGTCTCGACCTGGCCGGGGCCTTGGTGGCCCGGCCGCCGGTGGTTGTCCTGGACGAACCCACCACCGGCCTCGATCCGCGCGCCCGCCTCGATATGTGGGGTGTTATCGGAGATCTGGTGAGCGACGGCACCACCGTGCTGCTCACCACCCAGTATCTGGAAGAAGCCGACCGGTTGGCCGACCGGATCACCGTGATCGACCGCGGTCGGGTCATCGCCCGCGGCTCCGCCGACGAGCTCAAGACCTCCATCGGCGGGGATCGGCTCACCGTCACCCTGGCGACCGGTCAGGAACCGCAGCCCGCACTGACAGTGCTGGCCCAGGTCGGAATCGGTGAGCCCACCCATGAACCCGGCACCGAGGACGTGTCGGTGGTGGTCGGGGATGGTTCGCGCACCATGGTCGAAGCCCTGCGCCGCCTCGACGACGCGGGGGTGTGCGTCGTCGACGCCTCCGTGCACCGACCCAGCCTGGACGACGTCTTCCTGTCCCTCACCGGCACCACGGCCACCCCGCTGCCCGAGCCGGACACCGACGATGTACCCGAGGAGATCATGTCGTGAGTACCGCCGACACAGCGGTCCGAAAGGAAACACCCGATACCGAAAGCTCCGTCGAGAGCGCCTCGGCCGCCGGGAGCACTGCATCGGCGCCGGAACTGTCGCCGCGTGGGCGGATGGTTCGGGACAGCGCGATCGTCGCCTACCGCAACCTGCTGACCATTCTTCGGGTACCGACCCTGTTGGTGACCGCCACCGTCCAGCCGCTGATGTTCGTCTTCCTCTTCGCCTACGTCTTCGGCGCCTCGCTGGGCGGCGGCCAGTACCGAGAATTCCTGCTGGCCGGGATCTTCGCCCAGACCGTCGCGTTCAACGCCGCCTTCACCACCGTGGGTCTGGCCGGTGACCTGCACACCGGGATCATCGACCGGATGCGGACACTGCCGATGTCCCGGTTGGCGGTGCTGATGGGACGCACCCTGTCGGATCTGGTGGTCAATGTCCTCAGCCTGCTGGTGATGGTCGGCTGTGGGTATATCGTCGGCTGGCGTGTCCACGGCTCCCTCGCCGACGCCGCCCTCGCCTTCGGCGTGATCCTGTTGTTCGCTTTCGCCATGTCCTGGGTCGGGGCGCTCACCGGGTTGCTGTCGCCCACGGTCGAGGTCGCGCAGAGCGCCGGGCTGATCTGGCTGTTCCCGTTGTCGTTCATCTCATCGGCGTTCATCTCCGCCGAAACCCTGCCCGGTCCGCTGCGCACCATCGCCGCGTGGAATCCCATTACCGCCGTCTCGGCGGCCGGTCGAAAACTGTTCGACAACAGCTCACCGCCGACGTTCGGGACCCCCACCGGCTGGGCCGCCGATCACTGTATCGAATACGCCGTCATGTGTTCGGTGGGCATTCTGGTCGTCGCCATGCCGCTGGCGTTGTTGCAATACCGTAAGGTCGCCAGCCGCTGAGCCGGCACCTGCGGACCGCGCCGAGAGTACACGGCCGGGATATCGAGACACGCAAGAGGCCGCCCACACCGAATTCTTCGGATGTGGGCGGCCTCTCCGCAGTCGGTGGGTGTCCACCCGGCGGACCACCGCCGCGTGGGTAGAAAGCACTCAGCCGCGACGGCGCGACTTCAACAGCTCCAGACGCTCCTTGAGCAGATCCTCGAGTTCCTCTTTGCTGCGCCGCTCCAACAGCATGTCCCAATGCGTGCGCGGCGGCTTGACCTTCTTCGCCTCCTGCGTGGTGCCCTCGATCAGCACACCCTCCTGGCCGTTGCGGCACAGCCAGGTGGGCGGGATCTCGGCTTCGTCGGCGAATGGAACGTCGAATTCTTCGCCATTGTCGGTCCGGTACCGGGCAATCCGGCGCGGTGCCAGATCATGGTCGCGGTCGGTCTCATAACTCACCGCTCCGAGCCGACTACCCCGGAGTACGCGATCTGCCATCTGTACAGGTCCTCTCTGTGTTTTATGCCGTGCCTTCGGCGCGGCGCCGCCAGGCACGATAACGCGACGCCGAGCCGCGAACCGTGCGTGTTGCGTTGTCGGTAGGCCGGGTGAAACGCGGACCGGGTCGGTCGTGTTCGTGGGCCGTTTGCCGAGGTGCGAACCGAGGGCCGGGCCGGTCGGTTGGTGCCGGTCGGCCGAAAACCCTGTGTTCTGTCAACGTTCGTGCGGGCTGTTTCGTTCCCGGGTAGGGGAGAACCCGATTATTCTACGCTGTTCCGGCGCAATGCCGGTCGGCCGTGCCCGTTGTGTGATCGGGCGCGATAGCTATTAGGGTGTCGGGTCATGTCGCGCCGGTCGTTGTCGTGTTCGTGGTGTGGGCGGGAGATCGTGGATTCGCCCTCGGGACGTCGTCGTCGGTATTGTCGTCAGTCCTGCCGGCAGCGAGCCTACGAACATCGCAACAATGTGAAGGGTACCGGGATTCCCGCCGATTCGGTGATCCTCAGTGCTCAGGAAGCCGCCGATCTGGCCGATCGCTGGTTCGCCGCCCGCTGTGCGGCCGAGGATGTGGCGACGGCGATCAGCGAGGGCGCGGATACCGCGGAACTGGTCGGTCTCAGCGCGACCCTGGTCGCGCTGACCCGCGAGGCCGAGCGGCTGCGCTGAGCCCCGGTCGGTGTGATCGCGTCGGGCGACGCGGCGTCACCGCGGCGAATCCGCCGACCAGGAGCGCGGCCGTTGTCCCCGCGGCCAGGAGTACGGCGCCGTCGGGGCGCAACAGCGGTAGTCCGCGCATGGCCTGCCAGTATGTGATCGCGATCGCTCCCGCCCAGCCGAGGGCGAGCAGTCCGATCAACCGGGTACGGAACCGCTCGTCGCGTAGCGACGGGTGCCGGTGGGCGAGCCAGGCCGTCAGGACCACCGCCGCCAACAGCACCTGGATGCCGTGCAATCCGAGGAAATGGGGTATCCGCAGGTCTCCGCCGACCATGCTCCATCCGGTGATCGGAAGTCCGGGTGCGGCGTCGGGTGCGGATAGTTCGGCGCGGAGTCGGGCGTCGACAACGGTGTGCCCGGCGGCCAGTTCGATCACGCGGCCGTCCGCGGTGCGGACCACCTGGGTGCCGGTGAATCCCATGGTGTAGCCCAGTGCCATACCGGTGACGGCGAGGGCCAGACCGGAGCGAATCGCCCATACGGTCGGACGGTCCACCCGGGGACGCCATGAAACGATCACGGCCAGTATGAGGTTCGCGACGAACAGGCCGGGCACGCCCGAGGCGAAGACGATCTGGCCGATACTGTTCACCGCGTCGGTTTCGGTGTTGAAATGGCTGAACGTACCCCGGGCCGCCTGCAGCACTATGAAACCGACGTCGATGATTCCGGTGACCGCGAATATGGTGCCCATCCACCAGGTAACCCGGCGGCCGGTATGCGGGAGCGACAGCAACCAGGCCAGGGTGAGTGAGTAGAGGACGAACGCCACTCCGAATTTGAACGGTTTGAGCCAGAGCGACTCACCGAGCAGGGTGCGCTCGTCCACCATCATGCCGATGGCCGAACACGCGATCACAACGGCCATCACTGCCACGGTGCACAACAGCGGGCGGTGAAATCGGCCGGTGATGGTGGCGGGGGACTCGGGGCGGGTATCCGAAGTGGGACCGAGGTTGTGGGATGCGGCGTCGGGATCGGTGGTGACCATTGCCCGAACGTAGGAACCGGGGCACTGATGTCGCGTCCCGCCGAAGTGCTGTTCGCGATCAGTACCCCGGTACCATGTCTACATTTCGCTGGGACCGGAGCCGGGCGGTGTACCGGTGTTCGCCGCCGGCGGATCGGGTCAGTGTGAGACGTCCACCCCGCGCGCGGCCATCCACGGCATGGGGTCGACGGCCGCACCCCCGGGCTGGTGCACCTCATAGTGCAGGTGGGGACCAGTGGACTGGCCGCGGCTGCCCACGGTGGCGATCACGTCACCGGAGCGCACCGGCTGACCGACGTGGACGAGAATATCCTGCATATGGCCGTACACGCCGACGGTGCCGTCGTCCTGCTGGACACGCACCCACAGCCCGAAGCCCGTGGCGGGACCGGCCTCGATCACCACGCCGTCGGTCACCGTCTTGATGGGCGCGTACATCTGGCCCGCGAAGTCCATACCCCTGTGCACCGTGCCCCACCGGGCGCCGAAGGTGGAGCTCACAGGAGCGTCGACCGGACGCACGGTATGCGGTCGGTGTTCGATGAGGGCTCGGAGGGGAGCGAAGCCCGCCGGAGCGGCCGACTGCGGGGCGGCCGCCTGCTCGGCAACGGCGGCCGTGTCCGGGGGCCCGGCTTCCCGGGTGGCGGCGACCGTGGTGATATCGGCTCGGTCGGTATCGGTGGTGGCTGCCGCGAGCAGGCCCAGTGCGGCGCCGAACGCCGTGGTGGCGGCGACAACCTGTGCGGTGATCGGATGGCGACGGCCGGTCACGGCTTCCCGGCGAAACGGTAACGGAAAGATCACGGGCATGACCATGAAGCTACGACCGGTTCCGTGTCCGGGGGCAATTCTGTGGCAACCGTCACGTGACGGTAAATCGCTCGGCCTGTCGTCACCGGACGGTAACGAGACCTCGGGATTATCTCTCTCACCAGGGGGAATGCAATACGAAAGGGTATTTGCCGAGGCGTGTCCGAATCGCCCACACTGTTTCAGTGGTGACTTACAGGGTGGACGCCCTGGTAGCGCTCGCGGATGCGACCCGCCGTGCGATATTCGAGGCATTGCGGACCGGGCCCCGATCGGTCGGGCAGCTGGCCCGGACCGTCGGGGTCAGCAGTTCGGCGGCATCCCAGCATCTGCGGGTTCTCCGGAATGCGCGGCTGGTAATGGTGCGGGCGGCGGGTAATCGGCGGTTGTACTCGCTGGACCCGCGGGGCCTCGGCGATGTCCGTGACTATCTGGAGCAGTTCTGGCCGAGCGCGCTGGCCTCCTATGCGGCGGCTCTCGACGACGCCCGAGCCGTGACGGGGGGTCGCTCCCTGCCTCAGCCCACCCGCCGATAGGACATCCGACCGGACTCGGTGCGGCTGCGGGTGGTCAGCTGCCGGTCCACCGCCGCGATGACCTCGGTCACCCCGATCCGCAACAGACCGGGATCGGGGGTATCGGACTCGCGATCGCCGGTCTGGTTCGCCCACAGCACCTCGTGCCTGCCGAGCAGATGCGGCGGCGGCCCGCCCTGGCGTGGCGGTGTGGGGCCGAATAGTTGCACGGTGCGGGTGCCGAACGCGGTGGCCAGATGTGCGACGCCGGTATCGCCGCACAGCACCAGCGCGGCCTCGGCCACGGTCGCGGCCAGTTCGATGAGGTTCTGCTCGCCGGCCACCACCCGCTCCACCGACAGCCCTGCACGGGCTGCGATATCGAGGGCGCGGTCGCGTTCGAACTCGTCGCCGGTGACGATGACCTCTCGGCCCAGTACCAGCAGATGCCGGATTACCGCCGCGAACCGGTCGGCCGGCCAGCGCCGTGCGGCCGCGCCCGCGCCGATGTGCACGACCACACTGTCACGGTGGCTGGTGGTGGCCACCGGCGGTACCAGACCGAGGTTGCGCCGATCGGCGCCGATTCCGTCGAATTCGAGCAGGTGGCACCACCGGTCGACGAGATGCCGATCGGCCTGCCACTCGGGACCGGGAATTTCGGGAAAGGCCGGATTCCGATAGCTGAGAATACGGCGGGCACCCGTCTTGGACAGCTCCACCAGGGGCGTGGTGCCGGGGCCGTGCAGATTCACCGCCAGATCGGGAGTGGGACCGTCCCAGCGCAGACTGTTCGGCACGGCGATCGGCACCATATCGTCGACGGTGGCGATCAGATCGACGACCGCACGCAGCCGAGGCTGAGAGACGAGTACGAGGTGGTCGTCGGGCCTGGTCCGGCGCAGCGCACGCAGCGCCGGGACCGCGGTGAGCAAATCACCGAGACCCCGTGCCTGAAGCACGAGAACAACCGACACTCACTTCTCCTAGCCACCCGATGCCCGTCAACTCGCCCCCCTTCGCAACCACCCGGATGGTGTTCGACGAGAGAGTCAGTGTTGGACTACCCGGCAGGTGCCGTGGCAAACGTGATCGGCGCGGCGTTCTCGGTCACAGGTCGGGCGCGTGGCGTTACCCCACGGTTCCGGGGGTGCGTGAGCCGGCGGGGGCTCGTGCCCGGTTACCGCGCGCCGTCCGCCGCCTCGTCGGGTGAATACGGCCACTGGGGTGCGGGCATTTCCGAGTCGGTGACAGAGGTGAGGAACCGGCCGTCCGGGCGGTCGGTGGTGTATATCTCGTATGGGCCGAATCGAGGATCGAATTCGGCGATTTCGGGCCGGGCCGTGGTCAGTGTGCCGAGTCCGAAGTCGACCAGAATGCCGTCGGGTCCAACCTTCGCGACCACGGCCGAATGGTTGATCATCCCGATGTCTTCGTCGTCTCCGGGTTCTGCCCGGTAGGCCACGACATCTCCGGAAGTGGCAGTGCTTTCGTCGGCTACCCGGCGAAACCCGTTCTCGGCGAGGGCTCGGTCGACATTCGCGCCGGGAAACCGGCCTGCTTCACCGTTACGACTGAATGTGTAGCCATGGTAATTGAATTGTGGGTCGACAGGACCGAGTGGTTCGTACCGCGCCCATCGGCGACCGAGATCTCGTTCCGGATAGGACAGCCCCTCCGCCCTCTCCTGTATCCGGTAGTACCAAAGCCCTTCAGGTGGGAGATCTCGTCCCGGGTACGTGGGGGATCGTGGTTCTCGAACTTTGTCGCCAAGCCGGTAAAGGCATTCCGAAGACGGTGGGCGACCTCTGATAAACCGGCAGAGCAGGTCCGCATGCGGATGGAGGGTAGCTTCCCGTGTCGCTGGGACGAGATGGCGCGTTGGTCATCGGGACCCTTCCGGAGCGGCGGCGGCGAAGTGTCATGGGACGAGTCGGTCCGGCACCGGGCGGGTAAATGAGCAGAATGACGTGTGCGAGATCGCACTCCACTGTTTACGACCATATGTAGTAGGTGGCTGTGTGATCGAGTAGCGTTCCGTCTCATGGATTTCGTCTACAACGTCGTGATCGTCACACACCTACTCGGTATGGCGGCGCTGGTCGGCGGCTATGTGGCAGGGCAGCCTGCCGTCAACTCCGTCATGGTCTGGGGTGCGCGCCTGCAGATCATCACCGGTCTGGTCCTGGTGGGGATGGCCGAGTCCATCGGCTCGCTCGACAAAGATCTGAACATGGTGAAGATCGGTGTGAAGCTCGTGGTCGCCTTCCTGGTCGCCGCCTTCGCCGAAATGGGCCGCGCCGAGGGCAAACGCGGCAAGGAGCTGCCCTGGATGACGCATGCGGCGGGCGGTCTGGGCATTGTCAACGTAGCGATCGCCACGCTCTGGACCTGATGGTCTTCTCGCGGTGCCGATGTGAAGCCGTGTGGGTGCCGGCACCGCATCCCCGTTCGCGGTCCTTCGCCCCGGCCCGCCCCCGCGGGTCGGACAGATCGGGCCGGCGCGTACAGCGCCGCCCGATAGGCCCTGTGTCGTCAAGGGTGGTGGCCGAATTACCTGTTGACGCTGGCAGATACGGATTGGATACTTTTGCTGTTCTGTGTCAGATGCTCCAACGATCCGACGAACCCTTATCGGGATGAGCATGATGATGTACGCACTGCACGAGATAGCTCTTACTCGGATGGTCGTCGCCCAGGTCGCCGATCCGGCACCCGAGGCACCGCCGCTGTCGGCCGAGATCCTCGAACTCGTCCGCTATTTCACCTGGTTCGCCCTGCTGTCCGGAATTATGGGGGTTACCCTCGCCGGAGGGCAGTTCGCCTGGGAGAAATGGCACGGTGGGGCACTGGCCTCGCCGAAGATGCTCGTGGGCGGGATGCTCGGCGGCGCGATCGCGGCGAGTGCGGTCGGCGTTATGAACGCCCTGGTCGTCTGACGATCGGCTCCCCGATGCGCCGCAGGCGGCGGCGTGGAGGCCGCGCGCTTCATAGGCTCGGATGGGAGAGGCTCTTGAAGAGACTACTTGCCGATATTCGGATATACGCATCGAACTATGTAATTCCTACCACAAACCATCGAAGCAATAGAGCCCACATAGAAACCTTGCCGTCCATCGGCTCGTCGTGCGCGCACCTTCTCGGTGTCCGGCTCGGCAAGATCATCGGCGCATGGATTATCCGACTTTCGCGGCGTGCCCGCTATTGCCCGGCCGCGGCGCTTCGATGAGCATGGGTGAGGAGGGAATTCCGGAGTTTGTGTACGACGGCGCGGGCTTGGTCGGCTTCATCATCGGTCCAATCGGCCAAGACCTTCTGCATACTGCGCGCTCGGGATATTCGGACGCGGTGCAGTAGTTCGCGGCCGTTGTCGGTGATTTCAACGAGAGTTGCGCGGCCGTCGGTGGGATCGGCGTGGCGGCTCATGTACCCGGCCGTCACCAGTTCGGTGATATGCCTGCTCAGGGCTGAAGGGCTTATGCGCATCTCGCCCGCTAGATCCACCTGACGGCACGGGCCGATGGTTTCCAGGACGACCAGTACCCCGAGGGCGCCGGGAAGGAGCCGGCCTTCCACGGCTGGGGCGAGGGTGCTGCGAAAGGCGCGGCCCATGAGGAAGAGCTCCTCCATGAGGCTTTGCGCGGTCTCGGACGATACGGCCATGGTGGCCCCCTGCCGTGGTTGGTCGCTCTATGTAATTAACTTAGGTTCATTACTTGCGTTAATCAACTAATAGTACATGTGGTTCCGCTCACGAGGATGCCACTCCGGTAGATGAGGGTCGACCCGAATACGCCGGTAACCTGCCATGAGGGTGTGGGCACGTGGGTTCGGTGATGTGGGTGGAGATGCTGCTCAGCCGAGCCGGTAACGGCGGGTGGCGTTGACGGAGAAAAGATTGCGCCGGTCCTGGTCGCTGAGTGGTGCGGTGATCACCTGGTAGCTGGCCAGCAGTTGGGTGTAGCTTCCGGCGATGCCGTCGACGGGGAAGTTGCTGCCGAAGAAGCAGCGGTCGATGCCGAACAGTTCCAGACAGGTCTCCACGAACGGGCGCAGTACTTCAGGGGTGGTGCTTCCCAGCGCCGCTCCCAGCCCGGAGATCTTGCAATCGACATTGGGCAGGGCGGCGAGCTTGGCGATTCCGTCGCGCCACTGTCGGAACGGTTCGGGCTCAGTGCCCTCTGGCAGGCCCGCATGTTCCAGCACGATAGCTGTGTCGTGGGCTTTTTCGATCAATGGGAGATAGGCGGTCACCTCCGCGGGACGGATGATCTGGTCGAAGACCAGATTGTGCTCGCCGAGGAGCCGGAGCAGTTCCGCCGAGGTTGTCTCGACCGGGTCCAGACCGGCGAACACACGTACTCCACGAAAGGCGGAGCCGGCGGCTTGGGCGAGCGTCTGCTGTGCGATGGTCCGGAAGGGAGCTTGCGGGTCGATGGCGCCGATGATCGCCGAAGGTCGGCCCGTGTCCCGATGGAGTTGGTTCAGCCACCGGGTCTCATGCAGGAAAGCCCCGGCGGCGGTGGTTGCCGAGACATGGACCAGGCCGGTGACGTGTACGCCTGCGGCGCCCGCGTCGGCCAGGTAGTCGGGTAGCAGATAGTCGCGGTAGAGCGCCGGCCTGGCGGCGCGCAGCATCGGATACCAATCATGCGTGCTCACCTGCCAGAAGTGGGCGTGCGCATCGACGAAAGTCGAGGGAAGCAGTGGGCATCAGGGTGTCTCCGGATAGGCAGAGGGATTGTGCCGCTCAGTCTCTGATCGGGATGCGGGCGGCGCCACCGCCCCTCCCGCAGGAACCGTTCGGAATCTCCGAACGCGCCGTATGCTGGAGCGTCGCAGCCAGAGATCGACAGGGGGTCCGGTGGAACTGCGCCAGTTGCGCACTTTCGAGGCGGTTGTGGCTCATCGCACGGTCACCGCCGCCGCTGTGGCGCTCGGCCTCGCGCCGTCCTCGGTCTCCGAGCAGATCCGCACCCTGGAGAAATCCCTGGGCGTTGCCCTGTTCGATCGCGCGCCGCGCGGGATGACCCTCACTCCGGCGGGGGATCGGCTTCTGCTGTGGTCACAGCGGCTGCTCGACCAAGCCGAGCAGGCCCGGCGCGAGGTCTTGGCCACCCGGCCCCGGCTGCGGTTCGGTGCGTTGGAGATCATTGCGGCCACTCATGTGCCCGGTGTGCTGGTTCGTCTGGCCGAACGCCGACCAGACCTGGACATCTCCCTGCATACCGATGCCGACCGCGATGGGCTGCTCAACTCGGTCGCCACCGGTCGGCTGGAGGCGGCGATGATCCTGGACACCGCGGGCCCTCTGGGCGAACTCGGCTTCGACCTGCCGCCTGCCCCGTTGGACTACCTCGATCTGGAGGAAGTACCGTTCACCCTGGTCGCCGCGCCCACCCATCCCCTCGGTAGCGTCGGTGTCCTGACCCGAGACGATCTGCGGGGCCGGCGGCTGCTGGTGAACGCTCCATCCTGCTCCTTCTGGCTTGCCGGAGAGCTCCTGCTGGGCCGGGACGTCGAACGGGTCCACACCGGCGGGATAGCGGTAACCCGCGCCTGCGCCGAGCGCGGCCTGGGCATAGCGCTGTTGCCCGAGTTCGCCGTACGAGAGCAACTGGCCGCGGGTTCACTGGTGCGGCTGCCACTGGATACGGCCTCGGTTCGGCTGTATCTGCGTCTGATCTGGCGCGCCGACCGCGAAGCCTTACCAGGACTGCGGGAAGTGCTTTACGCGGCTGCGTCGTAACCGCCCGACATCGGTGAATCGGGGTGTGCCGGGTCCCTGGAGGAATGGGGCCCGGACGGTATCCGCGCCGCCCCGACGGAGCCGGGTGCCGTGGGTGTGGCGCGCGGTGTGCGGGCGCAGCCACGAGCGGCCGGCATCGGTGCCGACGGCGAGGACGACTTGGGTGATGCCGGAGACGGTCGGCCGCGCTGCCCGGTCCACAGCGGTCCGGGCCGGTTGCCGCGGACCTCGATCCAGATGGCCGGTCCGCCGGCCGGCCACCGATTACCGAATGAAGATACCGGCGTGCTCGGTCAGATCCAGCAGCGGCTGCGGGACGATTCCGAGCACCAGTGTGACGGCGGCCGTTATGGCGACGACGACCGTGGTCGGTTTCGGAGCGGTAACCACCGGGGCGTCGGCGGGTGGATCGGTGAAGAACATCAGCACGATCACCCGGACGTAGAAAAAGGCCGCGATGGCACTGGCGATCACGCCCACCACGACCAGAGCCGCGGCATCGCCCTCGGCCGCGGCCCGGAATACGGCGAACTTCGCCACGAAGCCGCCGGTCAGTGGGATCCCGGCGAAGGAGAGCAACAGCAGCGCGAAGACCGCCGCCTGCCACGGTGCCTGTCTGCCCAGTCCGGCCCACCGGGGCAGGGCGGTGGCCTCGGTGCCGTCGGCGTCACGCACCAGGCCCACCAGTGTGAACGCACCCAGCGTGCCGAGTCCGTAGACGACGAGATAGAACAGCACCGAGGAGATACCGGACGCGTTGGCGGCGACCAGCGCGGTGAGCAGGAAACCGGCGTGCGCGACCGACGAATACGCCAGCATGCGCTTCATATCGGTCTGGGTGATGGCCATGATCGCACCGATCAGCATGGTGGCCACGGCGACGGCCGCGAGCACCGGACGCCAATCGTTGACCAACCCCGGGACGGCGATGTGCAGGACGCGCAGCATCGCGCCGAGCGCGGCGATCTTGGTGGCGGCCGCCATGAACGCCGTGATCGGCGTCGGAGCACCCTGGTACACATCGGGCACCCAGGCCTGGAACGGCACCGCGCCGATCTTGAACAACAGGCCGACCGCCAACATGGCCACCCCGAGCAGCGCCAGGGTGGACTCGCCGGTATCCGCGGCGATGGCATCGGCGATACCGGGCAGGCGTACCGTGCCCGCCTGCCCGTACAGCAGTGCCACCCCGTACAGGAAGAAGGCCGATGAGAACGCGCCGAGCAGGAAGTACTTCATCGCCGCCTCCTGCGACAGCAGTCGCTGTCTGCGGGCCAGCCCGCACAGCAGGTACAGCGGCAGCGACAGCACCTCGAGCGCCACGAACATGGTGAGCAGATCGCCGGCCGCCGGAAACAGCAGCAGGCCGCCGAGCGCCAGCAGGACGAGTGGGAACACCTCGGTGGCGCCGACCCCGGCGCGCTCGGCGGACCGTTCGGCCGTGCTGCCGGGTACGGCCGAGGCCTGCGGGGTGAAGGCGTCCATCACGTAGGCGGCGGTGGCCGCGGCGCGACTCCAGGTTCCCGGACCGGACCGCGGCCGGGGCAGCGGGCCGCGTTCGGCGAGGACCGGCACCGCCAGGACTGCCACCACCAGCAGGGTTCCCTGCAGGAAAAGGGTCACTCCGTCGATCGCGACCGCACCGCCCACGGCGGAGGTTTCCGTACCCGCCAACAGGAGCACCGCCACCAGTGCCGCGGCGAGCGCCGCGACGGTGAGCACCAGGTGGACGGGGTAGCGGACCCGTCGCGGCAGGAACGCTTCCACCAGCACTCCGAGCACGGCGGCGCCGAAGACGATGAGCATCGGGGCCAGTGCGTGATATTCGATACTGGGCGTGGGGACGGACGCGGCCAGGACCGTCCCGATTTCGAGCTCACCGCTCATGGTGCGCGCCTCCGGTATTCGCCGTGCTCGCCTCCGGGGTCGCCGGGGCGGTGGGTTGCGGATCGTGGATGCCGATGGTGGTGAGGGTTCGGTTCACCGCGGGGTCGATGAACTCCAGCATCGGTTTCGGATACACCCCGAGCACGATGAGCGCGCCGAGGAGCGGAACCACGACCGCGAGTTCCCGGGGTGCGAGGTCCTTGATCCCGTGATTGCCCTCGGTCACCGGGCCGGTCATCATCCGTTGGTACAGCCACAGCACATAGATCGCGGCCAATACCAGTGCGGCGGTGGCGACCACGGCCGCGACCCGGTACCGGCCGAATGTGCCGACCAGGACCAGGAATTCGCTGATGAACGGTGCCAGCCCGGGCAGCGATAGGGTGGCCAGACCCGCGACGAGGAAGGTGCCCGCCAGGACCGGCGCGACTTTCTGGACACCGCCGTAGTCGGCGATGAGCCGGGTACCGCGCCGCGACACCAGGAATCCGGCGACCAGGAACAGCGCCGCGGTGGAGATGCCGTGGTTGACCATGTACAGCGTCGCCCCGGCCTGACCCTGGCTGGTCATGGCGAAGATGCCGAGGATGATGAAACCGAAGTGCGAGATGGAGGTGTAGGCGATCAGCCGCATCACATCGGTCTGTCCGATGGCCAGCAGGGCGCCGTAGAGGATGCCGATCACGGCGAGGGCGATGACCGGCGGTGCGTAGGTCTGGGCGGAGTCGGGGAACAGCAGCAGACAGTAGCGCAGCATCCCGAAGGTGCCGACCTTGTCGACCACCGCCATCATCAGCACCGCGCTGGACGGGGTGGCGGCCACCGCGGCATCCGGCAGCCAGGTGTGCAGCGGCCACAGCGGCGCCTTCACGGCGAAGGCGAACATGAAGCCCAGGAACAGGGCGTTGAGCACCGCGGGCCCGGCGCCCAGCTGCCCACTGTTGGCGGCCTCGATCACGGTGCGCAGATCGAAGGTTCCCGCCGACCCGTCGCCGAGGTCCTCCCGCACGGTGAGCACGTACAGACCGATGACGGCGGCGAGCATGATGAGCCCGCCGAACAGGTTGTACAGCAGGAACTTCACCGCCGCCCGGGAACGCTGCCCGCGGATCGGCGCCGCGTCGGTGCGTGGCCCGAATCCACCGATGAGGAAGTACATCGGAATGAGCATCGCCTCGAAGAACACGTAGAACAGCAGGATGTCGAGGGCGAGGAAGGAGACCAGCACCATCGCCTCGACCAGCAGGGTGAGCGCGATATAGGTGTGTGCCACGCGCCGACCGGTGCCGACCTCACGGTCGTCGTGCCAGCCCGCGACGAGGAGCACCGGCACCAGCGCGGCGGTGAGCAGGATCAGAACCAGAGCGATGCCGTCCACGCCGAGCGTGTAGCCGGCACCGAAAGCCGGTATCCAACGGACCGATTCGACGAACTGGAAGTGTTCGCCGCCCGGTTCGAAGGCCACGGCCAGACCGATCGCCACCGCGAGAACGGCCACCGAGACGAGCAGACCGAGCCGGCGGGCCATGAGTCCCCGGGAGGCGGGCAGCAGCAGGACGACGGCCGCGCCCACCACGGGCAGGAGCCACAGTATGGACAACCAGGGCATGGTGCTCACCAGATCCTCACCGCCAGCAGGGCCGCGGCCACCAGGGCCGCGCCGGTCAATATGGACAGGGCATAGGACCGGACGAAACCGGTCTGTACCCGGCGGATCCGCGCCGACAGCCCGCCGATGGCCGCGGCCGTTCCATTGACCAGACCGTCGATACCGCGGTTGTCGACGAAGACCAGTGAACGGGTCAGGTAGCGGCCGGGACGCATGAACACGGCCTCGTTGACCGCGTCCCCGTACAGGTCGCGTCGGGCGGCTACGGTTATCGCGCTCACCGCCTCCGGCGCGGTCTCGGGGACCGCGGCGCGTGCGTACCGCGCATAGGCGAATCCGACACCCGCGGCCACTGTGGTCAGCGCCAGCGCGGTGATCACCGGAACGGGCAGTACGGGCTCACCGTGATGTTCCCCGACGACGGGTGCGAGCCAGTGCTGGAGCGAGGAACCCCAGACGAACAGCGCGCCCGAGGCCACCGAGCCGATGGCCAGCAGGACCATCGGACCGGTCATGACGGCGGGGGCTTCGTGCGGGTGGGTGTCCGGCTTCCAGCGGCGTTCCCCGAAGAACGTCAGCAGCATCACCCGGGTCATGTAGAACGCGGTGAGTCCCGCGCCGAGCAGGGCGACGGTGCCGAGGATCGGGCCGGAGGCACCCCCGGCGGCGAAGGCGGCCTCGATGATCCGGTCCTTGGAGAAGAATCCGGCGAACGGAGGCACACCGATGATAGCCAGGTATCCGAGCCCGAAGGTGACGTAGGTGATCGGCAGCAGGGTGCGCAGGCCGCCGTAACGCCGCATATCGGTTTCGTCGTTCATCGCGTGCATCACCGACCCGGCGCCGAGGAACAGGCCCGCCTTGAAGAAGCCGTGGGTGAGCAGGTGCATGATGGCGACGGCGTATCCGGCCGGGCCGAGCCCGACGGCGAGCACCATATAGCCGATCTGGCTCATGGTAGAGGCGGCGAGCGCCTTCTTGATGTCGTCCTTGGCGCAGCCGATGATCGCGCCGAACAGCAGGGTCACCGCGCCGACCAGCACCACCCCGGCCCGCGCGGTGGGGGCCAGGTCGTAGACCGGGTTGGAGCGGGCGATCAGGTACACGCCCGCGGTCACCATGGTGGCGGCGTGGATGAGCGCCGACACGGGGGTGGGGCCCTCCATGGCGTCACCGAGCCAGGACTGCAGCGGCACCTGCGCGGATTTACCGCAGGCCGCCAGGAGCAGCAGCAACCCGATGGCGGTGAGGGTGCCGTCGCCCGCCGCCGGCGCGGCGCCGAAGACCTCGGTGAAGCCGAGGGAGCCGAAGGTGGTGAACATGACCATCATGGCCAGGGCCAGGCCCATATCGCCGACCCGGTTGACCACGAACGCCTTCTTGGCCGCGGTGGCCGCCGACGGTTTGTGATACCAGAAGCCGATCAGCAGGTAGGAGGCCAGACCGACGCCCTCCCAGCCGAGATACAGCACCAGGTAGTTGTTCGCCAGCACCAGCAGCAGCATGGCCGCGAGAAACAGGTTGAGGTAGGCGAAGAATCGGCGCCGTCCCGGATCGTCGCTCATATATCCGATCGAGTAGATGTGGATGAGCGAGCCGACCCCGGTGATCAGCAGCGCGAAGCATATCGACAGCTGATCGAGTTGGAGCCCGAAATCGACCTGTAGACCGCCGACCGGCACCCAGCTGAACAACTTCAGCGCGATGGGGCGTTCGGTATCTGCGCGGCCGAGCATGCCGGCGAAGGCGACGAGGGCCAGCGCGAAGGACGCGAGTGCGGCCAGGGTGGCGAGCAGGTGGCCCCAGGCGTCGGCGCGGCGTCCGACGAGCAGCAGTACGGCGGCGCCGGCCAGGGGCAGGGCGGGCAGCAGCCACAGCGTTGCGGTATCCACGTCAGAACTTCAACAGGTTGGCGTCGTCGACCGAGGTCGAGCGACGGGCGCGGAAAATGGTGATGATGATGGCCAAACCGACCACGACCTCGGCCGCGGCGACCACCATGGTGAAGAACGCGAACACCTGACCGTCCAGATTCGCGTGCAGCCGGGCGAAGGTCACGAAGGCCAGGTTGACCGCGTTGAGCATGAGCTCGATGCACATGAACACCACGATGGCGTTGCGCCGCAACAGCACCCCGGCGGCGCCGATGGTGAACAGCAGCGCGGACAGGAACAGATAGTTTTCCGGATTCACCGTGTGCCTTCCTCGTCGGAGCCGGTGCCGTTGCCCTCCGAACCCACCGAGATGACGGCGGCCTCGGTGAGGGCCCGGGTACGGCGGTGCCGCAGGATCGTCGAGACCGACAGCTCCTCGAAGGAGCCGTCCGGTAGTCGGGCGGGAATGTCGACGGCGTTGTGCCGGGCGTAGACGCCGGGTGTGGGCAGGGGGGTGGGTCGGCCGTGTTCCGGGTCGCGGAACCGGCGGCGCGACAGTTCCCGCTGGTCCATACGCGGACCGAAGCGTTCCCGGTGGGCGAGCACCATGGCGCCGATGGTGGCGGCGATGAGCAGCGCGCCGGTGAGTTCGAATGCCCAGACGTAGCGGACGAAGATCAATTCGGCCAGATCGGCGATTACATTGCGTCCGCCGAACCCGGTGGCGGGAAATTCGACCGCGGAGTTGCGGACGCCGCGGGCGATGCCGGCGATGAGCAGTAGTCCGAACCCTGCGCCGACCGCCACGGCGGCGATCCGCTGGCCGCGCAGGGTTTCGCGTAGCGATTCGGCCGAGTCGACGCCGACGAGCATGAGTACGAACAGGAACAGCATCATGACCGCGCCGGTGTAGACGACGATCTGTACCACCCCGAGGAACAGCGCGTCCTGGGCGATGTACATCATGGCCAGCGCGATCATGGTGGTGGCCAGGCAGATCGCCGAATAGACGGCCTTGGCGGCGAATACCGTGCCGAGCGCGCCGATCAGGGCCAGCGGGGCCAGTATCCAGAACTGCACGGTCTCGCCGGTCCCGGCGCGGGTGAGCGGTTCGGCGGCCAGCGGCGCCGCGCCGGCCAGTGCGCTCGCCAGTGTCATCGGGAGCCTCCTTCCGCGGCCTCGGTGGGCCGTTCCTCGGCGCCGCGGACGGTGCCCAGGTAGTAGTCGGCCTCGGTGGTGCCGGGCCGCATGGCGTGCGGGGGTGCCTGCATTCCCGGTTCGAGCGGGGCCAGCAGCCGGTCCTTCTCGTAGATCAGGTCGGCGCGATTGTCGTCGGTGAGTTCGTAGTCGTTGGTCATGGTGAGCGCCCGCGTCGGACATGCCTCGATGCACAGTCCACAGCCGATGCAGCGCAGGTAGTTGATCTGGTAGACGCGGCCGTATCGTTCACCGGGGGAGTACCGCTGTTCCTCGGTGTTGTCGGCGCCCTCCACGAAGATGGCGTCGGCGGGACAGGCCCAGGCGCACAGTTCGCAGCCGATACACTTCTCCAACCCGTCCGGGTGCCGGTTGAGTTGGTGGCGGCCGTGATAGCGGGGCGCGGTGGGCACCTTCTGCTCGGGATAGAACTCTGTATTGGGTTTCTTGAACATCGTGGCGGCGGTGACCGCGAATCCCGCGAGCGGTTCGAGCAGGCCGGGGTCGAGGCGGATATGGGCGGGTCGGTCCGGTAGCGGCGGCACCGGGAACCCGAGGAATACCTCCGTGCCGCCGGATGGTTCGGCGCCGCCGCGCGGTCCGGCGGGTACGGGCTCCGCGGGCGGCGGCGCGGTCGCGGGGGCGCGGCCGGCACGCAGGAACAGGCCGATCATCGCCGCGGTGATCGCCACTCCGCCGATCACGAGGACGGGTGTCCGGACGTGGTGGCCCTCGTTCTCGGCGACCCGGGCGGCGGCCACCAACATCACCCACAACAGCGAGGTGGGGATGAGTAGTTTCCAGCCCAGGTTCATGAACTGGTCGTAACGCAGCCGCGGCAGGGTGCCGCGCAGCCAGATGAACACGAACAGGAACATCCACACCTTGGCGGTGAACCAGAGCAGCGGCCACCAGCCGCTGTTCGCGCCCGACCACAGGTTCAACGGCCACGGCGCCGCCCAGCCACCGAGGAACATGGTGGTCGCCAGGGCCGAGACCGTGGTCATGTTCACGTATTCGGCGAGCATGAACATGGCGAACTTCAGTGACGAGTACTCGGTGTGGAAACCGCCGACCAGCTCGCCCTCGGCCTCCGGCAGGTCGAACGGTGCCCGGTTGGTTTCACCGACCATGGAGATGCAGTAGATGAGAAACGACGGCAGCAGCAGGAAGACGTACCAGGTGTCGTTCTGCGCGGCGACGATCCCGGACGTCGCCATGGTGCCGCCGAGCAGGAATACCGCCGCGAAGCACAGGGCCATGGCGATCTCGTAGGAGATGACCTGCGCGGTGGACCGTAGCCCGCCCAGCAGCGGATACGTCGAGCCGGACGCCCATCCGGCGAGCACGATCCCGTAGACGCCGATGGAGGTGATCGCCAGAATGTAGAGCACCCCTACGGGCAGGTCGGTGAGCTGTAGCGCGGTGGTGTGACCGAGGATCGACACCTCGGGGCCGAACGGGATCACTGCGAAGGCCATGATCGCCGGGACCACCGAGAGGACGGGGGCGAGGACGAAGATCGGTTTGTCTACGATGGCGGGGACGATATCCTCCTTGAACGCCATCTTCACTCCGTCGGCGGCGCTTTGCAGCAGCCCTTTGGGGCCCACCCGGTTCGGACCGACGCGCATCTGCATCCAGGCCACCACCTTGCGTTCGGCGAGCACCCCGAACAACACGGTGAGCAGGAGGAAGGCGAAGACGGCGACCGCTTTGGCGAGAACCAGCCACAGGGGGTCGTGGCCGAAGAGCGACAGCTCATACATGGTGTTCCTCCGTCCGCTCGTCGGCGCGCCGCAGGGCTACGACGCCACCGGGCCGGGCGCCCAGGTCGGCGTACACCGAAGATCCGGGCGAGTTCAGCGGCAGCCACACCACCCGGTCGGGCATCTCGGTGACGGCCAGGGGCAGCGTGACGGCGCCGGTCTCGGTGCTCACGGTGATCGGTTCGCCTTCGGTGGCACCGATTTCCGCCGCGGTGGTCGCGGACAGTCGCGCCACCGGCGGCGGGGCGGTACCGGCCAACTCGGGGACCCCATCCTGCATGCGCCCCCGGTCCAGCAGCATCCGCCAACCGGCCAGGATCGCGGTGTCGGGTTCGGGATGGGGGAGCGGGTGGGGCAGATGTGTCGGGTCGGGGGGCGGAGGTCCGTCCCAGGTGCCGATCCGGGCGAGTTCGGCACGGGCGGCGGCGGTGTCGGGCAGCCCCAGCGATACCCCCATTTCGGCGGCGAGGGTGTGCAGGACCCGCTGGTCGGACAGCGGTGCCGCGGTGCGCCGGACGGTGCTCTCGCCCAAGGCAGCGTCGAAGGGACGCGGGCGACCTTCCCAGGTGAGGAAGGTTCCGGCCTTCTCCATGGCGGTGGCCACCGGGAAGACCACATCGGCGCGGGCGGTGATCTCGCTGTGTCGCTGTTCGAGCGCGACGACGAAACCGGCGGTGTCCAACGCGGCCCGTGCCCCGTCCGGATCGGGAAGGTCGACGAGTTCCACACCACCGACAAGGAGCGCGCGCCGGTCGGAGGTCCGGGCGAGGATGCCATCGGTATCGTGACCGGGTTCGGTGGGCAGCTTCGTGACGTTCCACACCTCACCGACCCGGCCGCGGGCGCGCGCGTCGATCAGCGGATGCCCGCCCGGCAGCAGGCCGGGCAGCGCACCGGCCTCCACCGCGCCGCGTTCACCGGCCCGTCGTGGCACCCAGGCCAGTGCGGCACCGGTATCGTCGGCCAGCCGCACCGCCGCCGACAGGGCGCCCGGCACGCCGGCCGCCCGTTCCCCGACCATGATCACCGCACCCGGCTGCCGGAGCAGCCGGCCGATCTCGTCGAATTCTGTTGCGGAGTCGGGGTATTCGTCTTTTGTTCGGGCCGGATGCGGATCGCCGGCGGGTGAGCCGTATGCCCGAATGGTGTCCAGCAGACGTGCCTCCGCGCCCGGTATCGTCGGGATGAGCGTGCCCGACATCCGGTCCAGCCCGCGGGAGGCGTAGGCGGCCAGGGAGTAGATCCGCAGGTTGCGGGTGCGGGCCGCCTTGCGCAGGCGCAGATAGACGATCGGCGATTCTTCCTCGGGTTCGAAACCGACGAGCAGTACGACCGGCGCGGCGGCCAGACCGTCATAGCTCGGCGTGCCGCCCCGGCCCGCGACGCGGGCGGCGAGGAAATCGGCCTCCTCGTCGGAATGGACGCGGGCCCGGAAATCGATATCGTTGGTCCCCAGCACCACCCGGGTGAATTTGGCGTACGCGTAGGCGTCTTCCTGGGTGACCCGGCCGCCGACCAGTACCCCCACGCCGTCGGCCGCCGCGCGGAGGCCGCGCGCGGCGGCGGCGAGGGCCTCGGGCCAGGAACAGAGGGCCAGTTCACCGTCCGGGGCGCGCAGCAGCGGAGTGGTGATCCGATCGGGTTCGGTGCCGTAGGTGAACGCCCAGCGGCCCTTGTCGCAGTTCCATTCCTCGTTCACCTGCGGGTCGTCGCCGGCCAACCGACGCAGAACCTTGCCGCGGCGGTGATCGGTGCGCTGGGCGCAGCCCGAGGCGCAGTGCTCGCAGACGTTGGGGCTGGACACCAGGTCGAACGGGCGGGCGCGGAACCGATAACTGGTGCCGGTGAGCGCTCCCACCGGGCAGATCTGCACGGTGTTGCCGGAGAAATAGGAGTTGAGGGGTTCGGCGTCGGCGATGCCGACCTGCTGCAACGCCCCGCGGTCCATCAGCTCGATGAAGGGATCACCCGCGATCTGCTGGGAGAACCGAGTACAGCGGGCACACAGGACGCACCGTTCCCGGTCCAGCAGAACCGCGTCCGACAATGGGATCGGTTTGGGATAGGTGCGTTTGGTGCCCTCGAAGCGGGTTTCGGCGCGACCGGTGGATATGGCCTGGTTCTGCAGCGGGCATTCGCCGCCCTTGTCGCAGACCGGGCAGTCCAGTGGATGATTGATCAGCAGCAGTTCCATCACACCCTGCTGGGCCTTCTCGGCGACCGGGGAGCTGAGCTGGGTGTGCGCGACCATTCCGTCGGTGACGGCCATGGTGCAGGAGGCCACCGGTTTGCGCTGGCCCTCCACCTCCACCAGGCACTGGCGGCAGGCGCCGACCGGGTCGAGCAGCGGATGGTCGCAGAAGCGGGGGATCTGGATGCCGATCAGTTCCGCGGCGCGAATGAGCAGGGTGCCCACGGGAACGCTGACGGTGGTGCCGTCGATGGTGACGCTGACCAGGTCGGCGGGCCGGCTGCTGCTGGTGTCGGTGCGTACGGTGGCGGTCATCGGGCTCCCTCTCCGGGCGCGGCACCGGCCCAGGCGGTACTGCGGGCGGGATCGAACGGGCAGCCGCCGTGCCGTAGGTGTTCGAGATACTCGTCGCGGAAATACTTCAGTGAGGAGACGATCGGACTGGCGGCACCGTCACCGAGGGCGCAGAACGATTTGCCGTTGATGTTGTCGCAGATATCGTTCAGCTTCTCCAGGTCGGCCTCGGTTCCCTTGCCGGCCTCGAGTCGGGTGAGCAGCTGAACCAGCCAGTAGGTACCCTCACGGCACGGTGTGCACTTACCGCAGGATTCGTGCGCATAGAACTCCGTCCAGCGCAGGACCGCCCGTACCACGCAGGTGGTGTCGTCGAAGATCTGCAGCGCCTTGGTGCCGAGCATGGAGCCGGCGGCCGCCACGTTCTCGTAGTCCAGCGGAAGGTCGAGATGTTCGGCGGTGAGCAGCGGGGTGGACGAGCCGCCCGGTGTCCAGAACTTCAGTTCGTGTCCGGTGCGCACACCGCCGGCGTAGCCGAGCAATTCCCGCAGGGTGATGCCCAGCGGGGCCTCGTACTGTCCGGGTCGGGTGACGTGGCCGGACAGCGAGTACAGGGTGAACCCGGGGGATTTCTCGCTGCCCATGGATCGAAACCAGGCGGTGCCGTTGTGGATGATGGGTGGGACGCTGGCGATGGATTCCACGTTGTTGACCACGGTCGGGCTCGCGTACAGGCCCGCGACCGCGGGGAACGGTGGCCGTAGGCGGGGCTGACCGCGCCGGCCCTCCAGGGAGTCCAGCAGCGCGGTTTCCTCGCCGCAGATATAGGCTCCCGCGCCCGCGTGCACGATCAGTTCGAGGTCGTAGCCGGAGCCGAGGATGTTCCGGCCCAGCAGCCCGGCGGCGTAGGCCTCGGTGACGGCGACCTGCAGGCGCCGCAGCACGGGGACGACTTCGCCACGCAGGTAGATGAAGGCGTGTCCGGCGCGGATGGCGTAGGCGGCGATGATCACCCCCTCGATCAGGGCATGCGGCTCGGCGAGCATGAGGGGGATGTCCTTGCAGGTCCCCGGCTCGGATTCATCGGCGTTGACCACCAGGTAGTGGGATTTCACGCTGCCGTCGGGCGCGGGGCCCTGCGGGATGAAACTCCATTTCATCCCGGTGGGGAATCCGGCACCGCCACGGCCGCGCAGCCCGGCGTCCTTGACGGTCTGGATGACCTCGTCCGGGGACATGCCCAGGGCGATCGGCAGCGCCCGGTAGCCGTCGTGCGCGCGATAGCCGTCCAGGGTCCATGAGCGCGGCCGGCCCCAGTTGCGGCTGAGTACGGGCGTCAGCGTCATATCACGCACCCCCGGCGGAATCGGTGTCGGCGGGATCGGGGACCTCGGGCGCGCTCATACCGTGTTCGCGTGCGATGTCCACCCCGGCGAGAGTGGGCGCACCCGGCGCACCGTCGAGGGCTCCGGGGCGTTCGTCCGGGAAACCGGCCAGGATACGGGCGGTCTCCCGGAAGGTGCACAGCGGTGCGCCGCGGGTCGGGGTCACGGTGTCCCCGCGGAGCAGGGCCTCGACGAGTGCCCGCGCCGACTCCGGGGTCTGGTTGTCGAAGAACTCCCAGTTCACCATGATGACGGGGGCGTAGTCACAGGCCGCGTTGCACTCGATGTGTTCGAGGGTGATCGTGCCGTCCTCGGTGGTCTCACCGTGCCCGATGCCCAGGTGCTCGCGCAGGGCCGCGAGGATCGCGTCACCGCCCATGACGGCGCACAGGGTGTTGGTGCACACACCCACGTGATAGTCGCCGGTGGGGGTGCGCCGGTACATGGAGTAGAAGGTGGCCACCGCGGTGACCTCGGCGGCGGTCAGCCCGAGCTGTTCGGCGCAGAAGTCGATCCCGGTGCCGCTGACATAACCCTCTTCGGCCTGCACCAGATGCAGGAGCGGCAGCAGCGCCGACCGCGGCTGCGGGTATCGGGCGATGATCTGTTTCGCGTCCGGTTCCAGACGCGCTCGGACCCGGGCCGAGTAGGGTTCCGGCCGGGTGCTCAGACGCAACAGTATTTCGGTCATCGGTCCACTCCGCCCATGACAGGATCGATACTGGCCACGGCGGCGATCACATCGGCGACCATCCCGCCTTCGCACATGGCCGCCACCGCCTGCAGATTGGTGAACGAGGGGTCGCGGTAGTGCACGCGATAGGGGCGGGTGCCGCCGTCGCTGACCATATGCACCCCCAGTTCGCCGCGCGGCGACTCCACCGCGATGTACACCTGCCCCGCCGGGACCCGGATCCCCTCGGTGACGAGCTTGAAATGGTGGATCAGCCCCTCCATGGAGGTGCCCATGATCCGGCCGATATGCCGGGGCGAGTTGCCGAGGCCGTCGGGGCCGAGACGCAGGTCGGCGGGCCAGGCGACCTTCTTGTCCTCCACCATCACCGGCCCGGGACGCAGCCGGTCCAGGCACTGTTCGACGATCTTCAGCGACTGCTTCATCTCCTCGATCCGGATGAGGTAGCGGCCGTAGCAGTCGCAGGTGTCGGTGGTGGGGATATCGAATTCGTAGGTCTGGTAACCGCAGTAGGGCATGGCCTTGCGCAGGTCGTGCGGCAGTCCGGCCGAGCGCAGTACCGGGCCGGTGATCCCGAGCGCCATACAGCCGGTGAGGTCGAGATAGCCGATATCACGGGTGCGGGCCTTGAAGATCGGGTTGTGGGTGAGCAGATGCTCCATGTCCCGCAACCGTTTCGGCATCAGCCGCAACAGTTCGCGCACCTTGGCCACGCCGTCGTCGGGTAGGTCCTGGGCGAGCCCGCCGGGACGGATGTAGGCGTGGTTCATCCGCAGGCCGGTGATGGCCTCGAACACGTCGAGGATGAGTTCGCGTTCCCGGAACCCGAACAGCATCGGGGTGAGCGCGCCGAGTTCCATACCGCCGGTCGCCAGCGCCACCAGGTGCGAGGAGATCCGGTTGAGCTCCATCAGCATGACCCGCACCACGGTGGCGCGTTCGGGTATCTGCTCGGTGATGCCGAGTAGTTTCTCCACGCCGAGGCAGTAGGCGGTTTCGTTGAAGAACGGCGATAGGTAGTCCATCCGGGTGACGAAGGTGACGCCCTGGGCCCAGTTGCGGAATTCGAGGTTTTTCTCGATCCCGGTATGCAGGTAGCCGATCCCGCAGCGGGCCTCGACCACGGTCTCGCCCTCGATCTCCAGGATCAGCCGCAGCACCCCGTGGGTCGACGGATGCTGCGGGCCCATATTGACGACGATGCGTTCCTCGCCCGCGCCGCGCAGGGCCTCGGCGACATCGTCCCAGTCCTGTCCCGCCACGGTGACGACGGGCGGTTCGTTCGAACCGGCGGTGGTGTCGTTCTCGCGATGGCGTTCGTCGGTGTTCCCGCCCGAGCCGCCGCGTCCGGGCCCGGGGGTGACGCCGGGCCTGGTATCGGTTTCGCTCATCAGCTGTATGCCCTCCGCTCGTCGGGCGGCTGGATGCGCGCGCCCTTGTATTCGACCGGTATCCCGCCGAGCGGGTAGTCCTTGCGCTGGGGGTGACCGCGCCAGTCGTCGGGCATGGTGATGCGGGTGAGCGAGGGATGCCCGTCGAACCGGATACCGAAGAAGTCGTAGGTTTCCCGCTCGTGCCAGTCGGTGGTGGGATACACCCGGTACAGCGACGGGATATGGGGGTCGGCGTCGGGGGCGGCCACTTCCAGGCGCAGTCGTCGGCCGTGCGTGATCGACATCAGGTGGTACACGGCGTGCAGTTCGCGGTCGGTGTCGTCCGGATAGTGGACGCCGCTGACCCCGAGGCAGAGTTCGAACCGCAACGTCGGATCGTCGCGCAACGCGTGGGCCACGACCGGCAGATGTTCCCGTCGCACGTGCAGGGTGAGTTCGTCGCGCTCGACCACGACCTTCTCGATCGCGGTGCCGAAGCCGACACCGGACGACAGCGCACTCCACAGTGCCTCGACGACCGTGTCGAAGTAACCGCCGTACGGTGGCGGCGTGCTGCCGGGCAGGGTGATCTCGCGGACCAGACGCCCGTAGCCGGAGGTGTCACCGGTGCCGGATACACCGAACATCCCGCGGCGTACGCCGATGATCTCCTCGTCGGTGTCGGCGGGTCGTTCGGATTCGGTGGGGACGCCGGTGGTTTCCGGGCGGTCGACGCTCATCGCAGCAGGCCCTCCATGCGGCTGGTCGGTGTCGCCGCCAGCGCGGCCTGCTCCGCGGCGCGGATGGCCTCCTCGCGGTTCACGCCCATCGGCGTCTGTTGAATCTTGGCGTGCAGCGCCAGGATCGCGTTGAGCAGCATCTCCGGTCGCGGGGGGCAGCCGGGTAGGTAGATGTCGACCGGCACCACATGGTCGACGCCCTGGACGATGGCGTAGTTGTTGAACATGCCACCCGAGGAGGCGCAGACGCCCATGGCCAGCACCCATTTCGGCTCGGTCATCTGGTCGTAGACCTGTCGCAGGACCGGTGCCATCTTCTGGCTCACCCGGCCGGCGACGATCATCAGATCGGCCTGGCGCGGGGAGGCGCGGAACACCTCCATACCGAAGCGCGCCGAGTCGAAACGCCCCGCCCCGGTGGCCATCATCTCGATCGCGCAGCAGGCCAGGCCGAAGGTGGCGGGCCACACCGAGCCTTTGCGCATATAGCCCGCCATGGCTTCGACGGTGCTGAGCACGAAGCCGCTGGGCAGTTTTTCTTCCAGACCCATGTCGGTTACTCCTGGGGTCGACTACTGGGGTGCCCCCGCGGGCGCGGGGGACCGGTTATCGTCGGCTCGCGCGCCGTCAGTCCCAGCTCAGGCCGCCGCGACGCCATTCGTAGGCGTAGGCGACCGAGACATTGACGATGAACAACGCCATGGCGACCAGGCCGAACACACCCAGCGCATCGATATGGACCGCCCACGGGTAGAGGAAAACGATCTCGATGTCGAAGATGATGAACAGCATCGCGGTGAGGTAGTACTTCACCGGAAAACGTTGCCCCGTCATACTTCCCGCGCCCCCGGCGACCGCGTGCGGCGTGGGTTCTATACCGCATTCGTAGGCCTGTAGTTTCGCGCGGTTGTAGCGTTTCGGGCCGATCAGGGCGGCGATCAGCACCGAGACCACGGCGAACGCGGCGGCGACCGCGCCGAGTACCAATATCGGCAGTTCGGTGTTCACGACTGCACTTCCCCTCCTTGCGAACTGGAGCGGGCGGTTGTGCCGTCCGTCCTCAATGGGGTTCGGGTGGGTGGCGGGTGCCACGCAATGCCGGATCGCCTCATGGCCTCGTTGGATGAGGGTGGCTCGTCCGACGAGGTGTGGGCTGCAGGGGAATCTGGCTTCGCGGGGTATCGCGTCATCTCCCGCGCTCATGTGAGCTACGGCACAGCCTACAACCGTTTCGACTGCACGATCACGGTTTCAATTACCCATTTGATCGAATTCAGGACTGACATTTATGAGCAAACGCGGCTAATCAGAGCCCAAACCGGGCAAGGGGAGGGACGGGTGTGCTTCAGGCGGCCGGTCGGTTCCGCAGCAGTGTCACCACGGTCTCGGTGAGGCGGAACGGATCGATGGGATGCGCGGCCGTCGCCTCCGCACGCGACCAACTCGCCAGCCAGGCGTCGTCGGCCCGGCCGGTGAGCACCACCAGCGGCGGGCAGTTCTCGATCTCGTCCTTGAGCTGTTTGGCGACACCGAGACCGCCGACAGGCGCGGACTCACCGTCGAGAATGGCCAGATCGACCTCGCCCGCGTCCATTCGCTGCAGGACCACCGGTGCGGTGGCCACTTCGACGTAGTCGAACGGGGGTAGCTCGGGGTGCGGCCGTCTGCCCAGGGCCAGGATCACCTGGCTCCGGGTGTCGGCGTCGTTGCTGTAGACCAGAACCCGCAGGGTGGCGGGGGGATTCACATCGGCCACGTCGGAATGGTACGTCCGTCGCGGCCTCGCCGGGGGCAGCTTCGCCGGATCGGTGCGTTTCGATGTGACGGCGTCGAGTGCCGCCGGGGCGATACCACCCGAGGCTCGGCCCCGGATGCCCTTGTCGGCGAGCCGGCCTACGGTGCTGAGGGCGTCCGGCGAACCGGGCGACACGGAACGAGGTCGGGTAGCGGAAGGTGGGTCGATGATCCGGGTCGGCTGGGAGCAGGTGTTCGCCTGGCGGTTACGGCGTCAGTTCGTCGCACCGCGGAGCGCGGGCGACGCCGCCGCGGTGGCGCGGCGGCTGTGCGGAGTGCAGGCGCAGGTGGCCTCCGCCGCGGAACTGGCCGTCGGAGTACGCCGGCAGAGCCCGGAACGTGATGCGGTGGGGCGCGCACTCACCGCCGGCGAGCTGATCAAGACCTGGGCCATGCGGGGAACGCTGCATGTCATGACGCCGGATCTGGCGGCGGCCTGCCTCGGTCTCGTCGGCGCCGCGCGCACCTGGGAGAAACCGGTCTGGCAGCGTAATTTCGGAGTCTCCCCGGAGCAGGTGGCTACGCTAGCCGACCGGGTTGGACACCTGCTCGACACCGCGGTCCTCACCCGGGCGGAGCTGGTCGCCGAACTGGTCACCGAACCGGAACTCGCCCCGTCGGCCGAACACCTGGGTTCTGGGTGGGGCACACTGCTCAAACCGCTGGCCTGGCAGGGAGTGTTGTGCTACGGGCCGATGCGCGCTAACGCGATCACGTTCACCACCCCCGCCCGAGCGGTCCCCGACTGGCCCGGCCTCCCGGACCCGGACCGGGCCGCGGCCCTGGTGATACCCGCCTACCTGGGCGCCTACGGCCCGGCCACGCCGGAAACATTCGACGCCTGGCTCACCCGGGGCGCGCACCGCAAGGCGACCGTACGGCGCTGGTTCGTCGATCTGGGGGACGAACTGGTCGAGGTCGAGGTCGAGGGCCGACGCGGCCATCTGTGTCGCGCGGACGTCGACGAACTCCTCGATACCGACCCCGTGACCTCGGTGCACCTGCTGGGCGGCTTCGACCAGTACGTCCTCGGCCCCGGTACCGGCGATACCGCCCTGCTCCCGGCCGCACACCGGCGGTCGGTGAGCCGGACGGCGGGTTGGATCGCGCCGCTGGTCGTGGTGGGCGGCCGGATCGCGGGCACCTGGGAACTCCTCGACGGCGCCGTCGAGGTGGACATGTTCGACGGCGCGCCGCTGCCGCGCGCCGGACTGGACGAGGCCGTCGCGCAGCTGGCCGCCGCACTGGGGCAGCCGGGGCTGGGTCTGCGCACCGCCGCGTGAGCGGGGGCGCACCGGTTGCGTGTCGCCCGACCCGGATCCTCCGCTTCCGGCCCACGGGCGCCCGGCGTGCGGGCGCTTGGGCCCCGCTAGGCTGCCCGGGTGACGGAAGTGCCGGTCGGAGACTTCATCGATACGGTGGCCTGGGTGTACACCGAGGACGGCCGTGTGCTGTGCGCCCGCCCGCGTGGTAAGGACGTGTTCTATGTGCCGGGTGGGAAGCGCGAGGCGGGCGAAACGGATATGCAGACACTGCTGCGGGAGATCGAAGAGGAACTCACCGTCGCCCTGCTCCCCGATACCGTCCGGCACCTCGGGGTCTACGAGGCCGTGCATGCCGAGGCGCGGGTGCGGATGAGCTGCTATACCGCCGACTACCGCGGGGTGTTGACCGCCGGTAGCGAGATCGAGGAGCTGGCCTGGTTCGGCTACGACCGGCGCGCACACGTCCCCCCGGTGGATCGGTTGCTGTTCGACGAACTGCGTGCCGGGGGACTACTGCGCTGAGGAGGCGTCGGGCCGCCGCGTTCCCGGGCGGCCCTGGGCCTGCGGCACGGTCACCGGTCGAGCGCACGACTCGTCCCCGACCGACCTGTCGCCGTCGCGGAGCGACCGCTACGGTGGCCGGCGGGGAACGGCGCAATGCGCTCAGCCGCGCTTGGTGGCCAGTTTGGGGTTGGCGACCCGATCGATGAGATATTCGATCAGGCTGAGCAACACGTCCTTGGCCGATTGCCGGTTACGGGCGTCGCACAGCCGCACCGGGACCGTCCGGTCCAGATCGAGCGCGTCGCGGACCTCGTCGGTGGTGTAGCGCGGCGCATCGTCGAAACAGTTCACCGCCACCAGGAACGGTAGCCCGCGGCGCTCGAAATAGTCGATGGCGGCGAACGAACTGCCCAGTTTGCGGGTATCGGCCAGCACCACCGCACCCAGCGCGCCCCGGGACAGTTCGTCCCACAGGAACCAGAACCGGTCCTGGCCCGGGGTGCCGAACAGGTACAGCACCAGTTCGGAGTCGATGGTGATTCGGCCGAAGTCCAGCGCCACCGTCGTGGTGGTTTTGGACTCGACGCCGGACAGATCGTCCACCCCGGCGCTGACCTCGGTGATCATCTCCTCGGTGCGCAGCGGCGGGATTTCGCTGATGGACGACACCATGGTCGTCTTGCCGACGCCGAAACCACCCGCGATGAGTACCTTGACCGAGGCGGCAAGGGTGGCGGGCCCGTTCGGGTCGAGGCGGGCAGGGTCAAATTTTTCGGATTCCATCCAGTACCGCTCGCAATACATTGAGGTCGCCGGGTCCGGACTCCGACTGCGCCGGCGCCCGGAAGATCAGATGGCCGTCACCGATCAGATCTCCGACGAGAATCTTGGTCACCGCCAGTGGCAGTTTCAAGGCGGCTGCCACCTCCGCCACCGACTGTGAGTCGGCGCACAGACGAATTATCTCCGCGTATTCGGGTTCCACGCGGCGTAATACGGGAGCCGGTCGGACGGAGGCCACGACCGTGAGCATGTCCAGGTCGTGTGCCGCACCCATGGTGCGTCCCCGAGTGAGGGCATACGGCCGCACCAGCGGCCCGGCCGCATCGTCGAGCCATTGCTCACCATTACGCGTCATGACATTTCACCGGAACTCACGATTGCTGCGGCGCAACCTCGGGAGAGCCGGTGCGCGGGGTGGCCGACAGGAAGTTGCCGACCCGCTGTACGGTCAGGTTGATTTCGTAGGCCACCAGGCCGAGATCGGCGTTCTCGGCGGCCTGCAGCGCCAGGCAGGCATTGGATCCGGCGGAAGTAACGAAAAGCACCGCATGGTCCAGTTCGATCACCGCCTGCCGTACTCCGCCGCCGCCGAATCGGCCGCCGGCGCTGCGCCCCAGACCGTGCAGGGTGGACGCCATCGCCGCGAAATGTTCGGCATCCGTGCGCTCCATGGCAGTGGAGTGGCCGAGGAGCAGTCCGTCGGTGGACAGCACAACTGCCTGCCGGACGCCCGGGAGCCGCTCGACGAGATCGTCGAGCAGCCAATTCAGATCACCAGGGGTGGAACTGGACACTTAGCCTTCCTGTTCATCCGGGGACATGCCGACCGGCGGCGGAGTCACCGTGCCGGAGCCGTTGTCCGGCAGTGCTCTGCGACCCTGTCGGGTGCCCATATCGATCGCTGCCATCACGGCTCTGGCCTCCTCGGGTGAACGTGGCTGCGCCGCGGGGGGCTGGTGCGGTGCAGCGTCCTCCGAATTCGCCGGTCGCGGTGCGACATTAGCCTGCCTGCTGCGCCGGGGTAAAGCGGGCCGACCGTCGGGCAGCAGTTCCGGCTCCGATTCCGAGGTGGTCGCGGGCAGCGCGACGTGCCGGTCCGTGGGGACGTCGTGTTCGTCGGCGGGGTGGGAGCCGTTCGGGGTGGAGGAAGTCGCCGGGGCCGGCAGCGGTTCCGCGAGCAGGGTGGCCGCGCCGGCGTGGTTGTTCACCATCTGCGTCGCTGCCGCCGCGTTGGTCGCCGCGGTCCGCGGCGGGGGAATCACCGGCAGAGCGCCCACTTCGGTCGGTTCGTCGGCCGGATCGGTCAGCAGTGTTCCGGGAACGTGCACAACCGCTCGGATTCCACCGTAGTCGGATTCGCCGAGCCGGGCCGTGATCCCGTGCCGGGCGGACAGATGCGCCACCACGAAGATGCCGAGCCGGGAATCGGCCGAGAATGCGGCGATCCCGAAATCGGGTGGCTTGCGCAGGGTCTCGTTGACACGTTCGAGATCCTCGGCGGCCATACCCATGCCCTGGTCGGTGATCTCGATGGCGACCCCCTTGCCCACGACCGAGGCCGAGACGTGCACCTGCGACTTCGGCGGGGAGAACGAGGAGGCGTTGTCCATCAGTTCGGCGAGCAGGTGGATGAGGTCGCCGACGGCGTTGCCCGCGATGCGCAGATCCGGCAGCCGGGCCATCTGTACTCGCGCGTAGTCGAGTGTTTCGCCGATCGCACTACGGACCAGGTCCACCAGTGGGACCGGATTGCGCCACTGTCGGCCCGGGCGGCCACCGGCCATGATGATGAGGTTTTCCGCGTTGCGGCGTTCCCGGGTGGCCAGGTGGTCGAGCCGGAACAGGGTCTCCAGCAGGGCCGGATCCTCCTCGCGGCTTTCGGCCTCGTCCAGTATCTCCAGCTGCCGGTGCACCACCATCTGGCTGCGGTGGGCGATACTGCGGAACACCGCCTTCACGCCCTCCTGGGTGCGGGCCTCGGTGATCGCCGCGTTGATCGCGACCGCGTGCGCGTGTTCGAACGCGGTGGCCACCGAGCCGATCTCGTCGTGGCCGAAGTCCAGTCGCGGCGCCTGCTCCTCCGGGGTGATCTGTTCGCCCGCGCGGAGCCGTTCCAGCATGTCCGGCAGGCGTTCGTCGGCCAGGGCCAGGGTCTGGTCGCGGAGGCGTTCCAGGCGGCGGATGAACCGATTGGCCAGGACCAGCGAGACGGCGAAGGCGGCGGCGCTGAGCAGCAGCACCGACAGTCCGATCAGCAGCGACCGGGTCGCGGCGCGGGTGGCCGCATCGTGCGCGAGCCGCTGGGTGGCGGTGTTGTGATCGTCCCACAGTTCCAGCAGCTCGTGTTCGACCTGCGCGGAGGCGGCCTCCCATTCGTCCGCGTCCATCGGAAGCGGTGGGGACGCGGCCTCGTCGGGACGGTTCACGCTGCGCTCGAACAGGGCGTTCTCCATCGTGGCCAACTGTTTCCAGGCCGGCGAGGCGACCAGCGCCTGGGCTCGTTCGCGGAATGGGGGGCCGAAATCGCCCGCGAGTTTGCTCATTTCACTGCGGTAGTGGCCGGTCTGCTGACGGTAGTCCTCCGGTAGCGTGACCGGTCGGTGGGCGGTCAGCGCGGCACCGGTCAGCGCGTTGCTCCGCGAGAGCGCCTCGATGACATTGATATGGCGGCCGGAGAGCCCGAGTTCGACCGCGACCTCGGTGTCCAAGGACAGCCGCACCGCGATCTGGGTGCCCACCGTGATGACGTCGAGCAAACGGGAGTAGAACGTGTAGGCATCGGCGGCCGGTAGGGTGCGGTTGTCGGCGTTGGTGCGGATCACCTCGCGTTGCAGGTACAGGGCGGCGAAGTCGCCGACATTCCTCTTCAGGACGTTCGGTTCGAGCTCGACCAGGGCCTGCGTCTCGTTGGCCAACTGCTGCATCGAGCGATCGGTATGGGCTCGGGCCCCGGGCAGCGCGGCGGTCGCCTCCGCGTCGCCGGCCAGATGCGCCAGGGTGAGCCGGCGCTCCTGCTGGACCGCCTCGAGCAGCACGCGGGTCGGCTCGATCCCGGTCTGGGCCGCCTCGGTGAACTCTCTGTCGTGGCGTGCCTCGTCGATCAGGTATCCCGCCCCGCCGACACCGGCAACCAGCAGAGTCAGACTCGGGATGAGCGCGATTGTCAGGATCCGGGTGCGGACACCGAGCCGTACTCTGAGCATCGGCACAACTTAAACGACGAACATGTCCGACGAATATCGGGTTCCGTTGATCGGGACTCGATTTGACATGCGGCGGGGGCGTTCGTACCGGTGGGCGTCGCCGGCGGCGGGTGATCTGGGTAGATTGTGGGTACTGCGAGTTACTCACAGGTAGGAGGCAACGATGCCCGCGCCGGAAGCCGTCGTTTTCGAACGCCTGAGCGCACTCGCCGCGATCGACGGCGCCGAGGCCCGCTCCACCCGATCCATACCCGAGGTCTTCACCGGGCGCCCGCTGGGCACGGTTCCGGTCGCGACCGCCGCCGACGTGGCCGACGCGGCGGTCTGTGCCCGGGACCGGCAGGAGCATTGGGCGGCCCGCTCGGCCGCCGATCGCGCCGCCGTCCTCGAGCGGTTCCGGGCGCTGGTCGTGGCGCGGCGGGAGTGGCTCATGGACGTGATCCAGGCCGAAACCGGCAAGGCCCGCTGGGCGGCGCAGGAAGAGGTTATGGGTCTGGTCTTCGCGGCCCGCTATTTCGCGCGCCTGGCGCCGAAACTGCTCGACGAACATCGCGTTCCGGGGGCGTTCCCCGTGCTCAACCGCGCGGCCGTATGCCCGCAGCCCAAGGGGGTGGTGGCGGTCGTGGCGCCGTGGAACTATCCGCTACTGCTCTCGATCGGCGATGCGATTCCCGCCCTGCTGGCGGGCAACGCGGTACTGGTCAAGCCCGACAGCCGGACCCCGTTCTCGACGCTGGCCGGCGCCGACCTGCTCTACCGGGCCGGGCTGCCGCGCGATCTGCTGGCCGTGCTCCCGGGACCCGGCCCCGTGATCGGCCGCGCCCTGGTGGACGCCTGCGACTACCTGATGTTCACCGGTTCCTCGGCCACCGGACGGGTGCTCGCCCAACAGTGCGGCGAACGGCTGATCGGTTTCTCGGCCGAACTCGGCGGGAAGAACCCGATGATCGTCGCACGGGGCGCGAACCTCACCAAGGCCGCCAAGGCAGCGGTACGGGCCTGTTTCTCCAATGCCGGTCAGCTGTGTATCTCCATCGAGCGGATCTATGTCCAACGCGAGATCGCCGACGAGTTCACCGACAAGTTCGTCACCGCCGTCGAGTCGGCGAGACTGGGTGCCACCTACGACTATTCCACCGATATCGGGTCGCTGATCTCCGAACCGCAGCTGGAGACGGTCGCCAAACATGTCGCCGATGCCGTCGCCAAGGGCGCGAAGGTACTCGCCGGCGGCAACCCGCGTCCGGATCTGGGCCCGTTGTTCTTCGAGCCGACCGTCCTGTCGGGGGTCACCGACGAGATGGAATGCGCCCGCAACGAGACCTTCGGTCCACTGGTGTCGATCTATCCGGTCGACAGGGTGGACGAGGCCGTCGCCCGGGCCAACGACACCGAATACGGCCTGAACGCCAGTGTGTGGGCGGCGAGCAAATCGGAGGGTGAACGGATCGCGCGCAGGCTGCGCGCGGGCACGGTGTGCGTGGACGAGGGCTATGCCCCGGCGTGGGGAACCACGGCCGCGCCGATGGGCGGTATGGGTATTTCCGGCGTCGGACGCAGGCACGGCCCCGAGGGGCTGCTGAAGTTCACCGAACCGCAGACCGTGGTGGTCACCCGGTTTCTGAACCTGGATCCGCCGCCGCTGGTCCCCCGGGAGTTATGGCAGCGGGTGCTGATGGCCATCGCGCGGAGCCTGCGTTTCCTACCGGGTCGCTGACCGCGGCGGCTCGGCCCTCACTTCTTGCGACGGGAGCCGTTCCCGGTGCGGGGTGCGGCGTCGAGGGTGGCTGCCTCCGCCGCGCTGAGCTGCCGGGTGCGCAGCTGGAAGTGCACGCCCCGGGCGGGCATGGGCGGACCCGCCGGGTCGGGGTCCTCCTGCACATCCACGGTGACGTGTTTGCGCTCGTATGTCGCGTAGTGACCGGCACTCATCCAGAATTGGGTGTGCCAGGCCAGTCGGCCCAGCAGTACATCCCCCTCGCGGGCCCGGAAATCGCGGATGAGCAACCAGTGTGGTGAGTGATCGTCGGTGCTGCTCTCGGACAGGTACAGCAATACCGGTCCGTGTTGTTCGATCAGGTCTCGTAGCGCGTTTCGTGCCCGATCGGTGACGGCGACCCGGTCGCTGCGGTATGCCATCAGGTTTCCTGCCCGGCACCGCCGTCCGCCACGGACGGTTTCGAACTGACCTGGCGTATCACACCGGCTCCCTCGCACTGCTCGTCGACGGTTGTTCCCGCACTCGGGCGCGGTACGCCGGCGGTCGGCGGACCGCTCGGCACACCCGCATCGCCCTCGCCTACTTGCATTCACATTATTGCGTACGTGGACTGCGTTGCCTACGCGAACTATTCGTACGACCATATAACACCTGGTCGGCCGGACCCGGGCACGTCCGAGGCGCGTCGGACGCCGGGTATCCGGTCCCGAGCCATGGGCATGGCCCGGCGCGGTCGACCGCTGCGGTCCGGGAGAACCGGCCGGGCGTACGCCCGATTGCGTCAGGCTTTTCGGCCCGGTGGGCGCGCCGCCGCACCGGTGTCCACGGTCACCGCCGCGGACACCGGATCGGCCCGTTCCGGCGTGGGCGTTCGGAACGGATTCGGCGGCCCGCCTATTTCCGGATGAAGATCCCGGCGATATCCGCCCGCTCGATGGGGGTGTCGGCATTGGCCTGGACATTGCACAGCAGATTCACGGAAACGATGGCCGCGTCGACCTGACTTCCCGGCGGTTCCTGGTCGCTGCGACTCTGTTCCTTGATGAACTTGGTTATCGTCACCCGTTTGGTGTCGGAGTCCTGTTGGACGTACTCCCGACAGGGGGTGTCGCCACCCTTGTTGAGCGCGGTCTCGACCTCGCTGCAGCCGGCCAGCACCGACGCGGCGGCCGCGATGATCAGGCCGGTCCGTGCCATCGTGGCGTTCATTCGATAGTTCCTCCTGGTCGGCTCGGCGGGCATCGACGCCTGCCGCATGTCTCCAGACTATGCCCGAGCCCGTGCCGGGTGGCCATTCGCCGGCCCTGCCACCGGGTGGGGTGGGGCCGCGTTCAGGGGGTGAACACACACAGCGGCACGTTCATCTCGGCCGGTGTGAGCGAGCCGTGCTGTCCGACCAGCGCCGACTGCACCGGTTCCACCGTGGACCGCGTGATACCGCCCGATCCGAGTGCCACCACGACGAGATCCCCGATACGTTCGGCGACATGCGCGCGGACCCGTGGGCCGAACCAGCCGTGTTCGATCGCCTCCGCTCGGGTGAGCACGGCGAAATCGGGGCCGAGGAGCTGCGTCCACGCCGCTCGGACATCCGCGGTCGCGCCGTCGACGGGGTAGACATGGCGGGCTCGCGCCTCGCCGCCGAGCTCGCGAACTCCGGCACGCAGTTCGTCGTCGGTGTCGTAGTCGATCCGCCGGTCCAATTCGACCATGCCGTGGTCGGAGGTGATGATCAGCGCCGCGTCCGGCGGCAGTTGCGTGGCGATATCGGCGGCGATCCGGTCCACATGGGTCAATTCCAGCAGCCATGAGCGAGTGGACGGGCCGCGGACGTGTCCGGTGGTGTCCAGGTCGGCATGGTAGGCGTATACCAGTGCCCGCGGCGCGGCCCGCAGTGCGTCGGCGATACCGGCCACGAGATCGCCGACGGACGTATTCGGCCGGAAATCCGCCCCGCGCAAGGCGGCCCGGGTCAGCCCCGATCCGGCCAACTGCCGCGGGGCCACATGGGTCACCGATATCCCCTGCGCGGCCGCCCGTTCGAAAACCGTCGGATGCGGCTGGAACTTCTCGGGCGGCAGACGGTCGAGCAGATCGCCCACCCGGTGCGTACCGTGCAGCCGCCAACCCAGCGGATCGAATACCCGGTCGTATTCGGGGATCCGCAGCAGATAGCCGATGATTCCGTGTTCGCCGGGCGGCATCCCGGTTCCGAGCGAACTCAGGCTCGTGGCCGTGGTGGTGGGGAACCCCGCGGTGAGGCGGTGCGGTGACAGCCCGGACAGAAATGGTGCCGCCTCGGGGTGCGCGGCGAGCGCGTCGGCGCCCAGACCGTCCACCAACAGAACGCATACCCGGGTGATGTCCAGCCCCAATCCGAGGCGGTCGTGTTCACCGGGTACGCCGAAACACCCGAGTAGCGAGGGGAAGAGATCGGCGAGGGAGCCCGTACCGTATCGGGGCGCGATCATCACAGAGCCAGCATGCGCCGCGTCGGTGGTCCGGACAAGCCCACGGGCCGTGTTCAGCGCCGGGTGGAGGTGCCGGGGGCGGCCGGGAACCGCTATATCTGTGCCGGTGAGCACGTCTGGATGTGGGAGATGGCCGAGGTGCCGGCCGCGGAGTTCGGGCCGCACGGTTTCCGCGTCCCCACCCGCGGTCTGCCCGACTGGCTGGTGCTCGGGGTAGTGCTCGTGGACCCGGGACTGCGGGTTGACCGTGCCCACCCTGGGCCGCGTGGAACGGCACGGCTCAGCGCCGACAAGGCGCGGCACGAACTGGGCTGGACGATGCGCCCCGTGCGGGAGACCCTGCGCGATACCGCCGACAGTCTGCTCCGACACGGTGTGGTGGCCATGCCGAAAGCCCGTGCGGCGTCCGTACGGCGTCCGTGGGCGGCGAAAACCATCGAGGCATGAGGGGCGTCGTGCCGGTGACCGCACTCGTGGTCGCCTGCGCTACGTTCATCCGCCGTGTCCGGAGTCGGCGACGAGACCCCGCCGCGGACCCGGCTCCGGTTGTCGCCGTCAAGACCCGACGGACGGTGGTACCACATCGGATTCCAACGGCGGCGGTAATGGTTCCCGTCCTGGCGGGAGCCGCGCGCGATGGCCGCCCTCACGCACTGCTGAGACACCGCGCACCGCCCGTGGACGCTCTTCGGTGAAAGGTTTCGCCACTCGCGCGGCGGTTCGATCCCGGGATCGAGCGCTGGTAGACAGGTTCCGTGAGCGCACAGCGTGATTTCCGATTCGGCGTCAATATGGTCCTTCCGCAGTCGCGTGAGCAGTGGGTGGACAAATGCCGTCGTGCCGAAGCGCTCGGCTACGACGTCATCGGGGTGGCCGATCACCTCGGTATGGCGCCGCCGTTTCCCGCGATCGTGCTGGCCGCCGAGGCCACCGAACGGGTGCGGTTGACCACCTTCGTCCTCAATGCGCCGTTCTACAACCCGGTCCTGTTGGCGCGCGAGGCCGCGGGAACCGACCTGTTCGTCGACGGACGGTTGGAGCTCGGACTCGGCGCGGGATACGTACGCGACGAATTCGATGCCGCGGAGGTCCCGTTCGGCACGGGCAGGCAGCGAGTCGCGCAGTTGAAGCGAACGGTGACGACACTGCGGAGGCTGTTCGCGGATCCGAGCCACGAGCCGCGGCCTGTACAGCCGGGCGGGCCGCCGTTGCTCATCGCCGGCTGGGGCGACCGGCTGCTGAGTCTGGCCGCGCGGTATGCCTCGGTGGTGGCGTTCACGGGCGCGGCGTCGACCTCCGAGGGTGTGCTGCGCTTCGCGGGGCTCGACGAGATCGACGAGCGGGTCGCCTATGTGCGCAAGGCCCTGGGTGAGCGCGAGCGTGAGGTGGAGTTGAACATTCTCGTGCAGACCGTGGTACCGCGCGAGCAGCGCGCCGATTTCCTGGACGAATACGGCTCCAGGGTCGCGCCGGAAATACTGGCGAGCATGGACGAACTGCCGACGGTGCTGCTGGGTACTCCTCGGGAGATCGCCGACCGGCTGCGCGCGAATCGGGAACGTTTCGGCTTCGGTTATATCACCGTGCTCGAGCCGAACATGGAGACATTCGCGCCGGTCATCGAACTGCTGCGCTGATATCGATACGCCCGGGCCGATCCGCTCGATCGGTCCGGGCGTACGGTTTCAGTTCGGGTTCCGCCAGAGCAGGGTGTACCGCCACATCAGCCGGCGGCGGATCCGCACCCCCGGCAGGATTTCGGCCGCCGCCGCACGGATCTCGCCGATGGTTTCGGCGGGGTCGCGCATGGGCGCGTCGGGACCACCGCGGCGGGAACGGTGCAGGGTTTGCACCGCCAAGGTCGCGGGCAGCAGCGGCAGATAGCCGAAGTCGTTGCCCAGGGTCAGCTTCCACATCCCGACCACGAGCAGCAGTCCGCCGGGAGCGACGAGGCGGCGCAGCGTGGTGAGCCCCTCGGCGAGCGGGACGTGGTGGAGGGTGGCGACCGCGGTCACTACCTCGAACGTATCGTGCAGCCGGCGGAAATCCTCCTGTCGGAACCGCACCCGCGGAGCGGGGGTGGTGCTGTCGAGGACATGGGAGTCGAGGTCCACGCCGAGCACGGACTCGCATCGCTCGGCGAGTTTGCGTGCCAACAGGCCGTCGCCGCAACCGACATCCAGCGCTGTGGCGGCCGAATCGGGAATCCGGCGCAGCAGCCACGGATGATAGTGCGTGTTGTGGTTCCAGTACGGATCCCGTGCCATCCGGCAACGGTACCGGGGCCGCGGCGATCTGTTTCCATGTGTGACGCGATCGTCCGCCCGCGCATCGGTTGGTATGTACTCTCGGTTACAGGCAATGGTGCGTCTGGCGCGGTCGGGTGCACCGACGCGAACAGACGGGAACACAGATGGCACGGCATGTCGACGTACTGATAATCGGAGCCGGTCTGTCCGGTATCGATGTGGCCTGTCACCTGGAGAAAGAGCGAACCGGGCGCAGCTACGCGATTCTGGAGCGGCGCACCGCCATCGGCGGTACCTGGGACCTGTTCCGCTACCCGGGCATCCGCTTCGATTCGGATATGTACTCCTTCGGCTATGGATTCCGGCCCTGGCGGGGTACGAAAATGCTGGCCGACGGCGCGAGCATCCGTCGCTACATTCAGGAAACCGCCGACGAATACGGGGTCACCCCGCATATCCGGTTCGGTCGCCGGATGGTGTCGGCGAGCTGGTCGAGCGCGGACAACCGGTGGACGGTGCGCGCGGTGGCGGAACAGACCGGCGATGAGGAGGTCTGGACCGCCGATTTCCTGGTCGGCTGTACCGGCTACTACGACTACGACAACGGCTACCGGCCGAAATTCGCGGGTGAGGAGAAGTTCGGCGGACGGATCGTCCATCCCCAGCACTGGCCGCAAGACCTGGACTACCGCGGTAAACGGGTCGTGGTGGTCGGTAGCGGCGCGACCGCCATCACGCTGATCCCGTCCATGGTCGACGAGGCCGAGCACGTGACCATGCTGCAGCGTTCGCCGACCTATATCGCCTCCATCCCGGCCGACGACCCGGTCGCGGTGGGCCTGATGAACATCAAGGCACCGGCCGAGCTCACCTACCAGCTGGGCCGGGCCCGCAATATCGCCGTCCAGCAGGGCAGCTACCAGCTGTCGCGGCGCCGGCCGAAACTCGCCCGGCGGCTGTTCTCGAGCTGGGTGCGGCTCGCGGTCGGCCCGAATATCGATATGCGGCATTTCACGCCGAACTACGCCCCGTGGGACCAGCGGTTGTGTGTGGTGCCCGACGGTGATCTGTTCAAGGCGCTGCGCCGCGGGGACGCCTCGATCGTCACCGACCGCATCGACACCTTCACCGAAACCGGTATCCGGGTGGCCTCCGGCGAGGAGATCCCCGCCGATATCGTCGTCACCGCCACGGGGCTGACCATCCAGATCCTGGGCGGTGCGACCGTTGATATCGACGGTGAACCGGTCCGCACGCGGGAGCGGGTCATGTACAAAGGCGCTCTGATCGACGGGCTTCCGAACGCCATGATGGTCCTCGGCTACACCAACGCGTCCTGGACGCTCAAGGCCGACCTGGCCGCGGAGTACTTCTGCCGGGTATTGAACCTGATGCGTGACAAGGGTTTCACCCGGTTCGTCGTGAACGCCTCCGACAGTGACCGCTCGACGGAATCGGTGATGGGCGGCGCGTTGACCTCCGGCTATATCAAGCGCGGAGACGCGGTGATGCCGCGGCAGGGCACCGGTGGGCCGTGGAAGGTGGTCAACAGCTACTTCCGCGACCGAGCCTATCTGCGCAACAGCCCGATCGAGGACGGCGTCCTCACCTTCACCGACAGCCACGGCGCGCAGACCACGGGAACCCGGCGGCGGAAGATGCCCGTCCGCCTCCCGCTCATCGGAGCCCGCTCCGCCTGAGTGGCGGGTACCCGCTCGGAGTACCCGTCCCCGCGCACTCTCCGTATCGAGCGAAGAGTGCGGTCCCGAGGCCCGAACCCGGGTGCGCGCACCCGGGTTCGACCCGTTCGCCCGGCTCGGTAGCGTGGCGATATGACCGAGCGGTTGGTGATCATCGGCGGCGACGCGACCGGCATGTCGGCAGCGTCCCAGGCGCGTCGGCTGCGTGGCCCCGACGAACTGGAGGTCGTGGTGTTCGAGCGCGGCCGGCACACGTCGTATTCGGCATGCGGTATCCCGTACTGGATCGCCGGCGACGTCGAAAGTCGCGACCGGCTCATAGCGCGGACACCCGAAGAGCATCGGGCCCGGCGCATCGATGTGCGGTTGGGGACCGAGGCGATCGAACTCGATATCGCGCAACGGTGGGTGCGCACCCGCGATCGGATCACCGGGGCCGAGGACCGAATCGGTTATGACAAGCTCGTACTGGCCACCGGTGCTCGCCCGATCCGTCCGCCGCTGCCCGGTATCGACGCCCGCGGCGTCCACGGGGTGCAGACCCTCGACGACGGGGAGGCACTCCTCGATACGCTTACCACGGCCGGCGGCCGCCGCGCGGTGGTCGTGGGGGCGGGCTATATCGGGGTGGAGATGGCGGAGGCGCTGATCCGCCACGGTTTCGAGGTCACCATGGTCTACCGGGGCCCGGAACCGATGGCGACCCTGGATCCGGATATGGGGGCACTGGTGCGCACCGCGTTGTGCGATATGGGCGTACGGGTCGTCGGCGACGCCGAGGTGACCGAGATCCGCACCGATGGCGACGGCCGCGCTTGCGCGGCCGTCGCCGCGGGGCAGGAGTATCCGGCGGATGTGGTCGTTCTGGGCATGGGCGTCCATCCGGAGACCGACCTGGCGCGCGCCGCGGGACTGCCACTCGGCGCCCACGGCGGCCTGCTCACCGATATCGCCATGCGGGTGCGCGGCCACGACGATATCTGGGCGGGTGGTGACTGCGTGGAAGTGCTCGAACTCGTCACCGGCATGCGGCGGCATATCCCGCTCGGCACCCACGCCAACAAACACGGTCAGGTCATCGGCTCGAATGTCGGCGGGGGATACGCCACCTTCCCAGGTGTCGTCGGCACCGCCGTGAGCAAGGTCTGCGGATTGGAGGTCGCCCGAACCGGCTTGCGGGAGAAGGAGGCCCACGCCGCCGGGCTGCAATTCGTCACCGCCACCATCGAATCCACCAGCCGCGCCGGATATTACCGCAATCCCTCGCCGATGACGGTGAAGATGCTCGCCGAATGCCGAACCGGACGGCTGCTGGGGGTGCAGATCGTCGGTCGGGAAGGAGCCGCCAAACGCGTCGATATCGCGGCCGTCGCGCTCACCGCCGGCATGACCGTCGAACAGGTGACCGCGCTGGATCTCGGGTACGCGCCGCCGTTTTCGCCGGTATGGGACCCGGTGCTGGTGGCCGCCAGGAAAACAGCGCGCGCGGTATGGGAACGCGGGTGAGTTCGCCTGTGCTGCCGCGGCGTACTATCGTCGATCGACAGTAGGAACGGGCCAGACGAAGGGGGCGGTGTGCGGACCCGCCGGACGGCGCTCGGCACCTATCGGGAACAGTGGAGGAACACGGCGGTCGGATGAGTTCCGAGATGAATTCCGGGCATGCGGAGCCCGGAGCGCACCCGTTCGACACGGCGACCGAGCCCATCACCGTCCCGCCCGACAACCGTGTGGCCGGTAGTGAGCCGACCTTTCCGACGGGAGCGAATCCGGTGGACGTCACCCGGCCGGTGATCCACCGCGCGGCCCTGCCCGACGATGGCCGGTCCGACGTGGTCTGCGTGAACTGTGGAACCCAGGCACGCGGTCCGCGCTGTCCGAACTGCGATCACCCGCACCGTGTGCAAGACCGGTTCGACGCCGATCTGGGCGCGGTCTGCCTGGTCACCGATCGGGGCGTCGCGCACTCCCGCAACGAGGACGCGGTGGCCGCGGCGGTCCTCAACGATACCGCCGGTCGACGGGCGATCACCATTCTCGCCGTCTCCGACGGAGTCTCCTCCTCGCCTGAGCCGCAGGTGGCGTCCGCGACCGCGGTACGCACCGGTGTGGAGGCCTGCCTATCCGCGCTGGCCGGCGATCGCACTGCCGAAGAGGCGACCGCGGCGGGGCTGGCCGCCGCCTCCGAAGCGGTGCGGAACCTGGCCCCTACCGAGAGCGACGCGCCGTCGTGCACCTATGTGTCGGCGATCGTGCTCACCGATGCCGCCGGGCGGACCACCGTGACCGTGGCCAATGTCGGGGACAGTCGTGCCTACTGGCTGACGGCCGGAACCGTACCGCCGAATACCGCGCCGCCGACCGACCGAGTGGTCGCCGGGGAACCCGAGGGCGCCGTCGCGTCACGCAGGCTCACTGTCGACGACTCCTGGGCGCAGGCGCTCGTCGAGGCGGGCGCCATGGATGAGGAGGCGGCCATGGCCGACCCTCGCGCCCACACACTCATGCGCTGGCTGGGCGCCGACGCGGGCCCGCAGCCGTGGTCGGCCAGCAGTATCCGGACCTACCATCCGACCGGTTCCGGCGTGCTGCTGCTGTGTACCGACGGGCTGTGGAACTACCTGTCGGACCCGGCCGCCCTGGCACGGCGGGCCACGGCGTCCCCACCGGCGGAGGCCGCCCGGGAACTCGTCGACTTCGCCGTCGTGTCCGGCGGCAACGACAACATCACCGTCGCGCTTGCGCCGATCCCGCCGCCGGGTCCGGCCGGTCAGTGACCGCGCTGGTCGGTGAGGGTGGTGCCCTCCTGGATCTTGACCCGGCGATGTTCGGCGAGCACGATCCCCACGCCCCCCACAAGGAGCACCGCGGTGGCGATGCCGCCGATGATCGCCCAGCCCCTGAACCCGTAGCCTGCGGCGGTCAGGGTGAGCGCGAGGCCCGCCAATCCCAGCGCCACCATGATGATGCCCGGCCAGTTGCGAGTGTCCTCGATGGTCTCACCGGCGTGGGTGCGAGTGGTTCGGGGTTCGTCGGGGAAGCTGTGGACGGGTAACGGGGTGCCGTCCTCGCGGTGCGGGCGGTTGGGGTCGTTCGCTCCGGCAGCCCCGATGGGTTCGTTCGCTCCGGCAGCCATGGGGTGTCCTTTCCGTTCGCTGTTTCGTCCGGTCGCCGTTGGGCTCGCCACGTGCGCCGTACGCCGAATACCCGGGTGTGTCGCGCCCAATCAACCCGATAGTGCGTGATTGACCCTTCGGCGCCCGGGTATCTCGGGAGAGACGGACACACTCGTCCGGGCGGTGAGACGAACACCGCACGAGCAACCGACGAGCGACCGAAGGAGGTCGGCGATGCCGAAGACCACGCAGCGAGGTTCGGCCAAGGAGTCGGAGCTGCCCGACACGCTGAAGCGGTCCGATGAGAAAGCGCAGCGCACCTTCGCCAAGGCGCACGATTCCGCGCTCGACGAATACGGCAGCGAATCCCGTGCTCACCGGGTCGCCTACAGCGCGTTGAAGCACAGCTACGAGAAGGTGGGCGACCACTGGGAGGCGAAGAAGGGAGGTAAGGGTCCTTCCGACGAACGAGCCGAACACGGCGGCCCGAACGCCTCGGGCGATACCGCCTCCGGGGTGGACGCCAACGCCTCCAAGCAGCACCTGCTGGAGGTGGCGGGCCGTCTGTCGATCCGCGGTCGCTGGAAGATGACCAAGAACGAACTGATTTCCGCGATCCGTAGGACGAACCGCCGCGCCGACCGCAGCCATCGGTGACAACCGCCCGTGACCGGGGGACGAAGGACGTTCGACTGTCCGGTGGTTTGCAATATTGCGAAGTCGGGTACCAAGCGGAGAAGACGGTGCGGGTCGCCACACACTCGACCGGCGACCCGTGCGCACCTACCGCAAGGAGGTTCGTCATGAAAGGTGGCCTATCCGCCGCTCCCGGAGAGATAGTGGTCACCACGAATCACGAGATCATCCGCCAGTGGGCGGAGAGGCGCGGCGCGAATCCCGCGACCACCCCGGGCAGTGAGGACGACGGTAAAGTTGGTGTGCTGCGTTTGGATTTTCCCCGTTACGGCGGTGCGGTGCTACGGCCGGTCGACTGGGATGACTGGTTCGCCACATTCGATGCTCGCAAATTGAGCTTCCGTTACCAAGAGTTACGCGCAGACGGTACGCCGAGCAATTTCTTTCGCCTGGAGCGGACGAACGACGGGCGTACGTGAGCTATTTCACCCCTCAGGTTTACCGAGCGGTCCATCCGGATATTCCTTTAACCGAAGGGTTGCTCGAGTAAGCGAGAAAGCGGGATGTCGCGTCGGTATGGGGATGCGAAACCCGCACCGCGAGACGCCACGTGTGTCTGCAAGGGATAAGAAAATTGAGCGCGAACCTGATGATCGTGGAAGACGACGACCGGGTCCGTGGCGCGTTGCGCCTGGCCATGGAGGACGAGGGCTACGACGTCGCGGAGGCCGAACAAGCCGAGACCGCGCTTACACACCTGCGTGACAATGGTGTGCCCGATGTGATGATCGTCGACCTGATGCTCGGCGGTATGGACGGATTCACCTGTATACGGGAGATTCGCCGCGACCACGATGTGCCGATCATCGTGGTCAGCGCCCGCGACGACACCCACGATGTCGTCGCGGCGCTGGAAGCGGGTGCCGACGATTTCGTCACCAAACCCTTCGAGATCAAGGAGATAACCGCCCGAATGCGGGCGCTGCGCCGGCGCGCGCGCCAGTCGGCCGAGCGGGAGACCCCGGTGGAGATCGTGCTGGACGCCGAGCCGGATTGTCCGCTGATTCTCACGCCCGAGGCCGGAGTGGTGCGCCGCGGCGACGAGGAGATCAACCTCACGCTGACCGAGTTCCGCCTGCTGTGTGAGCTGGCCGACAGCCCCGGCCGGGTGCTCAGCCGCGCCGTGCTGCTCGAGCGGGTGTGGGATCGCGGTTTCTTCGGCGATGAACGCATTGTCGATGTGCATATGCGCAGATTGCGCACCAAGATCGAGCGAGACCCGTCGGATCCACAGATCGTGGTCACCGTCCGGGGCCTCGGTTACCGGCTGGACGCTCAGCGCTGAATCCATGAGCGATGCTCGACTCGCCGGCGGCGATGTCGACCCCGCAGCCCGCTTGCCGATTCTCGTCGGCCCGGGCCGATGGAGTCTGCGCGGCCGGGTGACCACTGCTTTCGCCGCCGCCTCCGGGCTGATGGGCCTGGTGTTGGTGCTGTCGCTGTTCACGGTCCTCGGCGACGAGAACCGCACCCTCGGCGAGCGGATCATGCACCGTCCCGTCCTGCCGATCGTCTGCGGGCTCGCCGCCACCCTGGTGGGCGCCGCGGTGGGCGTATGGGTGGGCAGACGGGTGCTCAAACCGCTGCGCGATGTCGCGGAGACCGCCGCCCGGATCGCCTCCGGGGAACTCGGCATCCGTATGCCCGAGACCGGGGACCAGGATCTGGCCGGCACCGTGGACTCGTTCAACCGGATGGTCGATTCGCTGCAGCGGCGCATCGACCGCGAACACCGCCTGTTCGGTGATGTCAGCCACGAGCTCCGCACCCCGCTGACCACTCTCACTACCGGTGTGGACGTGCTCAACCGGTATCGCGACGATCTGCCCGAGCGGTCTCGGCGGGCCTTGGACCTGGTCACCGCGGAGGTCAATCATATGCGCCGACTGCTCGACGACCTGCTGGCCCTGGCCCGGGTGGAGGCGGGAATGCACCACGGCGACACCGAGCCGATCTCGGTGGGCGCTCTGGTCGCCCACACACTGCGCGACAGCCATCGTCCGATGGAACTGCTGACCGTCACCGAGGAGGTGACCGTACTCGGCCGCAAACTGGAGCTCGAGCGGGCCGTGGTGAACCTGCTGTCGAATGCCGACCGGCACGGCGGTGGGGTGGTCGCGGTCACCGTGTGCCGCGCCGCCGGTGAGGCCGTCATCGAGGTCGACGACGCCGGGCCGGGGGTGCCGGCCGCCGACCGCGATCGGATCTTCGAACGCTTTGCCACATCACGCGCGATTCCGCGGTCCGCCACCGCCGGTACCGGTACGGGTATCGGCCTGGCGTTGGTCGCCGAGACCGTGGCCACCCTCGAAGGCGGGGTCGAATGCACCGAACGGCCAGGCGGGGGCGCGCGGTTCCGGATTCGTCTTCCCGCCATCGCCCTCCCGGTCGTAGCGGGGAAAGCGGCGGAAAAAGGGGTATTTCGCCCGCCGACAGAGAGGGGCGTCACAGGCCCGTAACACGATCGTAAAGAACTCGCCCAGGTCAGCTCAAAGTTCATTGGCAAGCCTGGGAGGGTACGAACGCAGACATCGGAGTTGTATGTCATTGCAGAGTTTGTCCACGCAGGCAGCCGAGACCGGCGCGGCCTCGTCGCATGCCGCGGACGCGGCGGAAGCGGGAACCACTACCGATACCGCCGTCCCCGCCGTCATCGTCCTGCGCGCACCGCGAATCGCGGATGCGGCGCGGATGTGGCAGATCGCCGACGATTCGCAGGTGTTGGATGTCAATTCCGGCTACGCCTATCTGCTGTGGTGTCGGGATTTCGCCGCCACCTCGGTGGTCGCCGAGGTCGGCGGCCGCGTGGTCGGTTTCATCACCGGCTATATCAGACCCGAAGCACCCGCCACCTTCTTCGTCTGGCAGGTCGCCGTCGACGCGGACCAACGCGGCCGCGGTATCGGCGTCGCCATGCTGGAGTGGTTGGCGGATACCGTCACCGACCCCGCCCATCCACTCGGCGGGAAAGTTCGCGCGTTGGAGACCACCGTCTCCCCGGACAACACCGCCTCGGTCGCCATGTTCGCGTCGCTGGCCCGTCGCCGCGGCGCGCAGCTGACCAAGAGCGCGCTGTTCGGACCCGATGTGTTCCCGGACAGCCACGCTGCCGAGGACCTGTACCACGTTTCGCCGATCGCCAGTAACACCGAAAGGGCTCACAGATGATTACCCCCGACACGACGATCTTCGACGAATTCGAATCCAATGTTCGCGGTTATTGCCGCTCCTGGCCGACGGTCTTCGAGACCGCGCAGGGAGCCTGGCTTCGCGATGAGGCGGGCAAGGACTTCCTCGATTTCTTCGCCGGGGCGGGTGCGCTGAACTACGGGCACAACAACCCGCTGCTCAAGAGCGCTCTCATCGACTACATCGCCTCCGACGGCGTGACCCACGGCCTCGATATGTCGACCGTGGCCAAGCGCAAACTGCTGGAAACCCTGCGCGACACCCTGCTGACGCCGCGTGGACTGGACTACAAGGTACAGTTCCCCGGCCCCACCGGCGCGAACGCTGTCGAGGCCGCGTTGAAACTGGCCCGTAAGGTCACCGGTCGCCAGACCGTGCTCAGCTTCACCAACGCCTTCCACGGCATGACGCTGGGCGCGCTCTCCGTCACCGGCAACTCCGCCAAGCGTGCCGGTGCCGGGGTGCCCCTCAACAACGCCACCCCCATGCCCTACGACGGCTACTTCAACAACACCACCGCCGACTTCCAGTGGATGGAGCGGGTACTCGACGACTCGTCGTCCGGTCTGGACCGTCCCGCCGCGGTCATCGTGGAGACCGTGCAGGGCGAAGGTGGCGTGAACGTGGCGCGGATCGAATGGCTGCAACACCTGGCCTCGCTGTGCGTGGCGCGCGGCATTCTGCTGATCGTCGACGATGTGCAGATGGGGTGCGGTCGTACCGGGCCGTTCTTCTCCTTCGAGGAGGCCGGCATCACTCCCGATATCGTCACCCTGTCCAAGTCGATCGGCGGCTACGGTCTGCCGATGGCGCTGGTCCTGTTCAAACCGGAGCTGGATCAGTGGGCGCCGGGTGAGCACAACGGCACCTTCCGCGGTAACAACCCGTCCTTCGTCACCGCGCAGGTTGCGTTGGAGCATTACTGGTCCGACGATGAACTGGAGAAGTCGACCGTTGCCAAGGGAGCGATGGTGGCCCGAACACTCACCGATATCTCGCAGTCCTTCTCCGGTATCTCCACGCGGGGACGGGGACTGGTGCACGGTCTGGTCTTCGATGACGCGTCGCAGGCGGGCAAGGTGTGCCAGGTCGCGTTCGAACGCGGACTGCTGGCCGAGACGTCGGGTGCCTCCGACGAAGTGGTGAAGCTGCTGCCGCCGCTCACCATCGCCGAGGACGAGCTCGATCACGGGCTGCAGATTCTGACCGATGCCGTGGCCACGGTCTGCGGTTGAGGCCGAGAGGAGATACGACGATGATTGTGCGAACCACCGAGGAGATCACCGGCACGGACCGGGACGTGGCCGGTCCGGGCTGGCGTAGTAAACGCATCGTACTGGGCGGTGACCGGGTGGGCTTCTCGTTCCACGAGACCACCATCGAGGCGGGCACCACACACGTCTTCCACTACCTCAACCATGTGGAGGCGGTGTGGTTGGTCGAGGGTGAGGGCACCCTCACCGATTTCGACAACGACCGCACCTACGAGCTCGGGCCGGGCACCATGTACCTGCTCAACGGGCACGAACGACATCAGGTCGAGGCACGGACCCGAATGCGGATGCTGTGTGTGTTCAATCCGCCCGTCACCGGGCAGGAGGTCCACGACGAGAACGGCGTTTATCCGTTGGTCGCCGTTCCCACCAACTGACGAGGGAAGGACGGTAGGAGTTGGCTCAGAATCGGATCGATCGCTATCCGACCCGCACCGCGGGCATACTGCCGCATCAGGAACGGCCCGATGCAACGGTCTGGGGTCGGATCGACGCTGCGGAGTTGGCCGCGTTCGATACCGATGGGTACGCCATTCTCGGGGGATTGCTGACCCCGGTAGAAGTGGCCGAGTTCGCCGCCGAGATCACTCGGCTGGCGAACGACCCGGAACTGCAAGGTGACGGCCGGTTGATCGTGGAGAAAACCTCCAAGCAGGTGCGTTCGGTGTTCGAGGTGCACCGGCTCAGCTCGGCCGTGGCCGATCTGGTGCGCGAATCCCGGGTGGTCGACCTGGCCCGGCAGGTCCTGGGCTCCGACGTCTATATCCACCAGAGCCGGGTCAACTATCTGCCCGGATTCGGCGGTACCGGTTTCTACTGGCACTCCGATTTCGAGACCTGGCACGCCGAGGACGGGATGCCGTCGCCGCGGGCGGTGAGCCTGTCCCTCGCGCTGACCGACAACTATCCGTACAACGGCAGCCTCATGGTTATGCCGGGCTCGCATCGTACCTTCGTGCCGTGTCAGGGCGAAACTCCGGCCGAGCACTACCGCGAATCGCTGCGCGAGCAGGAGATCGGGGTGCCGACGCAGGCCGATATCGATGAACTGGCGCACAAGTACGGCATAGCCCAGTTCACCGGTGCAGCCGGTGCCGCACTGTTGTTCGATTCGAACATCATGCACGGATCGGCGAATAACATCACGCCGTTCCCGCGGTCGAATATTTTCCTGGTGTTCAACAGCGTGGAGAACACTTTGGAAGAGCCTTTCGCCGCCCCGGCACGGCGGCCGACATATATCGCGAGTCGGGATTTCACGCCGGTGGTGTAAACGGCGGATATTTATGCCGCGACGGCGGCGGGAGCGAGCAAAATTCGCTCCCGCCGCTATTCGTATTCTCGACATGGCAGCATATTAGGAGTGCCTGATTTCGGCGCTGTTCACATTTTTCGCGCGGCCGTCCCGCCGACCGCCGGCAGCCGTTGATGGTCCGCACGGCTCGCGGCGGAAACCGTCGTGTCGGAGGGTATGGGGCTTCGCCGGTATCCGGCGGCGATGGCGTGCTCCGCGGCGGCCTGGGTGCGCCAGAGCCGGGCCTCTCCGTGCTCGCCGCGATGTTCCAGCAGCTCGGCCAGATCGGTCATGGCGCGGACCACTCGCCGGTTGGAGGCGGTCCGCCACCAGCGTTCCGCCTCCTCGAACTCACCGCGTCGGACATGGAGGACACCCAGGTCGTAAGCGGCGCCGGCGTGCCCGGCCGAGGCGGCCCGGGCCCACAGCATACGGGCCCGTTCGTCGTCACCCAGGCCGTACATCGCCACGCCCAGTCCGTAGAGAGCCCGGCGGTAGGCGGGATCGGCGGGACGTCGGATGTCGGCCGGCGGTATCCGGGGCGTGTCCGCTGTCGAGGGGCCATCGGAGATCGGCGCGGGTTCTTCCGGCGCGGGGGCCGGGGACTTCGGCCGAGGTTCCGTCCGAGGGTTCCGGATATCGTCGGTGATAGAGCAGCCGGTGCTCTCGTCCCGGCCCGTATCGTTGCGGTGGAGCCGGGGGGTGTCGCCGTGCTCACCGTAGGAGTCCCTGACGTCGTCGTGCCGGCTCATTTCGTCGAGGAGGTGTCGTGGGTCTCGCCCGGCGGGTCTCGGCTCGTCGAATTCGTTCGAGCGTGCGCCGAGTTCGCGCGGGTCGTAGTCGAGCGGGGCGGTGATGGCGAGACGATCGTCACCGGGGTGGTTGCCGGTTGCCGGGACAGTGTCGTCACCGGGGCCATCGCCCGCGCCGCGCCGAGCGTTGTCGGCGGCGTTGCGGGCCGGCGGGACCGCGGGGTCGATACGCGCATATTCCGTGGGAGCCGGAGCGGAGGCCGGCTCCCGGTCGGCCGGAGTGGATACCACGGGTATCGGTCCGCGCGGTATCGGGTGATCGAAGCCGTGCTCCGAGGCGGTGTCCGCGTCGAGCGCGAGGGCGGTGAACGGTGGTTGCGGCGCGGTCGGGGCGTCGGTGGGGACCATCCGCACCTCCACCACGAGGTCGGTGAAGTTCGGTGGGCCCTCGCCCATACTGCACCACAGCACGGTTCGACCCGGTTCGGTGCGTTCGACGACGATGCCGTAGTTGCCCGTCCACGAGCACGGCCGGCCGTCCTCGACCATCCATACCGGGGTCAGGGTGAACAGCGCCCCGCGCGCCGTGGCCGTCAGCTCGAAGGTTATCCCGCGCTCCAGGGCGTCTTGCCAGACGTCCACACCCGTCAGGTACCGGTGACCGAAGCCGATGTGTCCGTCGACCGTCGACAGGCCCATGCCGAAACCGCGCAGACCCGTGGGCGGGGTCGCCGACAGCAAGATCATGGTGAGTTCCGCGGTGGTGCCCGGCAGTTGTTCGGCATACATCGGGTACACCGGGGTGCCCCGCCAATCGATCGGCTCCGCGCTTCGATAGCGCGCGGCCAACGGCGGCTCGGCCGGACGGTCCTCGACCGCGTCGCCGGGGGAACCGCCCCCGGATGTCCGGGCGGCGGACTCGGCCGCGGGAGTCTCGCCGGTTCGCGGCGGTTCCGCGAGCGTGGTCCTGGGCGACAACGCGCCATCCCGAGATGTGGTGGTACCGAAACAGGCCGGTAGGGCCTCCACCCAGGACAGCTCGCACCCGGTACCGCCCGGTATCGGTTCGGTGCCGATCTGTATCGAAGTCATACCGGTGTGCGACCGAACGGCGCCCGCTCGGGACGAAACCGGTTCGTTCATGTACTTCCCCGCCTTCCCGCCGATGCCCAACCCTGCCCGCGCTGTGCGCGGCTATACCGTACTAGCCGAGGGTGCCGTGATCCTGCCGATTCCGTGTGTACCGACGTGTTCGAATACCGCGAGATCCCGTGCCGGCATTCGCTCCGGCCGGTACACCCACGAACGCGAGCGCACCGCCGAAGCAGAGCACCCGCGGCGGTACCACGACCGCCGCGAGCTCCTCCGCTCGCAAACTGTTCGCTATCCGCCCCGACCGGCCCGCCCGAGGGCAGGAAGGTGGGATACAGGGACCGTACCGCGTAGGAGCTCACCAGGAATGCCGAATCCAATGGCCGGTCGGCCCGGTCGCGAAGCAGAACACGATCGCGGCGCCGAGCCACATCCCGACCCTGCCGGCCACATACGGTCCCCACCGCTCATACCCGTCCGCCCCTTAGGTTAAAGACATTCGACCCGCTCGGCGTGCGCCCGTCGGGCCGGTGCGGATACACCGTTCACCGACGCATCGGCCCCGAGAGGTCGGGACCGTGCGGCCCGGTGAGTTCGCGCATTTCCGCGGCGAACCGGCCGGTGCAGCCGGCAGCCACCCGCACCGCGTCGCGGAAATGGTCGACATCGGCGAACCGCGGCAGTGCGCGCACCCGATAACCCCAGCGCCGCAAAGCGATTCGAGTGAGCGCACCGGTACGTCCGGTGGACATCGGCACATCGGCGAGAACGCGGGCGGCCCGCGGATCGGGCAGACCGATACCCCACCAGCCGCCGTCCTCGGCGGGGCCCAACAGTGCGTCACCGTCGGGAGACAGCGCCTGTGCGGCACACATGAGTTCTCGCGAACCGAGTTGTGGGGTGTCCATCCCGATCTGCAACACCGGTAACCCCGCCCGGGCCGCGTCGGCGTGTGCGTTGGCCAGGCGCACCGCGAACCCGCCGCCGCGCTGGGGTATCAGATCGAAATCGGCCAGTTTCTCGGTGATTTCACGGCCGTATTCGGCGACGGTGAGATCACCGGTGAGCGCTACCACTCGCCGGTCGACCCGGCACCGCAGTACCGCGTCGAGCGTGTCCAGCAGCGAGGCCGCGGCCAGCCGCGCCGCCTGGACGGGGGTGAGCGGCGGGGTCAGTCGAGTCTTGGCGAACCCGGCGACCGGTGCCTTGGCCACGACCAGCACCGTCACCGGATGGGGTGCGCCGCTGTCGGTATCGTCCCCGGCCCGCCGCGGCGCGTCGTCGTGGTGTACGCCGCCGTTCACCGCAGCACCGCCAGAAAATCCCGGGTGGCGCGTACCGAACCGCGCCACGACCCGGACACTTTCGATACCCCACCGGCACGTGGCCGATAGCTGATCTCGCGTTCCACCACCACCCACCCGGCGGCCGAGGCCCGCACGAGCAGCTCCAGCGGATAGCCGAACCGGTCGTGCAACGGCCCCAACGACTGCAGCCGTTCCCGCCCCACCACCCGCATGGCGCCTATATCGTGCACCGGCAGCCCATACCGTCGCCGCAACCGCCGCGCGACCAGCCGATTACCCAGGCGGGCATGCCACGGCCACACTCCGGCAGCGGCCGGTCGCCGTCGCCCCACCGCCAGATCGGCGCCTTCGCGTACCGCCGCCACCAGTTCCGGCAGTTCGGCGGGATCCATCGAACCGTCTCCGTCCAACACCGCGACGAGTTCGGTGCGTGCTGCCGCCACCCCCGCCTGGACGGCCGCACCGTATCCGGGCCGGTGTTCGGCGACCACGGTGGCGCCCCCGGCCCGGGCCACTGTCGCGGTGGTATCGGTCGAACCGTTGTCCACCACGAGCGAGTGGTATCCGTTCGGGATGGCCGCGAGCACCCTTGGCAACGCTTCGGCTTCGTTGCGGCACGGGATCACAACGGTTACCGCGTCCGGTTCGGAGCTGTCCGTGGTCATGGTGGCAACGCTAGGCGCCCGCGGCCGCGGAACGCCGGAAAAACCTGTGACGAAACCATGACATCGTCGCGAACGAGCACGTATCCGGCCCTTTCTCGCGCCGGTGCGATCTAGGGTGACCGATGTGCAGGAGCTGATCGACACCGCCCGACCGCGGTTCCGGATACGCGGCGATCTGATCGGCGCCGGCCTGGCGGCGCTGCTGGTCGCGGTGGCCTTCGTCGTCCCGCGAACAGCCGGCGAACACTGGCGTGAATCGCTGTACGCCGCCGCCGCGCCCATATTCGGGTACTGGCTGCCGCATATCGGATGGGGTACGGTCCCGGCGATCGCCATAGCGGTGGCGGTGGTGGCCCGGGGTCCCGCGGTGGCGGCCCGACTGGCCTGGCGCCCCCTGTTGGGGCTCGCCTACATCGTGGCGCTCGCCTGGACCTTTTCCCTCATCCTGGTGGACGGCTGGGAGCGTGGTTTCGTCCATCGATTCGAGGACCCCAACGAGTATCTGTTCGAGGTCGGCGGTGCCACCGACATCCCGGCCATGTTGGGCGGTTTCGCCGACCGGATCCTGGATTTCCAACCCGATTCCTGGGCCACCCACGTATCCGGGCACCCTCCCGGGGCACTGCTGTTCTTCGTTCTGCTCGACCGGATCGGTCTCGGCGGAGCCACCTGGGCGGGTGTGATGTGCACGCTGATCGGATGCAGCGCCGCCGTCGCGGTGGCCGTCGCTCTGCGGGCACTCGGCGCCGAGGCGCATGCCCGTGCCGCCCTGCCGTTTCTGGCATCGGCTCCCGCCGCCGTCTGGATCGCGGTATCCGCGGACGCGATGTTCGCCGGGGTCACCACCTGGGCAGTCGCCCTGCTGGCCTTGGCCACCCGAGCGGCGGGAGCGATGGTTCCGCTCGCCGCGGTGTCCGGGGTCCTGTTCGGCCTGGGCATCTACCTCAGCTACGGACTGGTGCTGATGGCGATACCGGCCGTGGGCGTGTTCGTCGCGGCCCGGACGTGGCGCCCGCTGCTGCCGGCGGTGCTCGGTGCGCTGGTTGTGGTCGCGGTGTTCACCGGGGCCGGGTTCTGGTGGCTCGACGGGTATCACCTGGTTGTCGAGCGCTACTACCAGGGCGTAGCGAAGACCAGGCCGTTCGGTTACTGGTGGTGGGGCAATCTCGCCGCCACGGTGTGCGCGGTCGGTCTCGCGACGGCCGCCGCCTTGCACCGCGCCCTCCGGCCGGCCCGGCTGTGTGGCCTCGACCCGGCGGCGATCCTGGTCGCCGCCGGGGTGTGCGCTGTCCTCGTCGCGGATATGAGTGGGCTCAGCAAGGCCGAAACCGAGCGCATCTGGTTACCGTTCGATATGTGGCTGCTCGCGGTGACGGGGTTTCTGCCCCGTTCCGAGGCCCGGGCCTGGCTCGCGGTGCAGGCACTGGGCACCCTGGCACTCGTCCACCTGCTTATGACGAACTGGTGAGGCCGATATCCAAGGCTGCCGTCGCCGCCCCGATCGGAGCGGGTTCCGGCGAACAGGCAGGGTTGGCCGTCCTGGATGCGTTTCGGGATCCGGTCGTCGGTATGCGCGGGTAAGCATTCGGTCCGCTCGTCGACGCCCCGGCGCGGGGTCAGGCTCGGTGTGCGGTGACCAACAGGTATTCCCACTCCATCCGACCGCCGCCGAGGTCGTGCGCGCGGGCGAGGTCGGCGAGTTCACGGTCCAATTGTGCGGCGCGTTCGGGTTCACCCGCCAGCGATCGGTACACGGCGACCGTGGGGCCGTAGTTGGACTTGAAGAAATCGCGGAACTCGTCGCCGTTCGCGAAACGATCGATGTTCGCGTGTTCTCGCCGGAGTTCGAGGTCGGTGACCCGATCGCCCAGTAACCCGCGGACATGGGTCTCCTCACCCCACAGTGGGGGCGGTTGCGCACCGGGCGGCGGTGGCGGGGCGTACGGCTTCATCACGGCGAACATTCGGCCGATGAAACCGGTGGGTGTCCAGTTGATCAGCCCGATTGTTCCGCCCGGTCTGGTGACCCGGACCAGTTCGTCCGCGGCGGTCCGATGGAACGGAGCGAACATGACACCCACACAGGAGATGACGACGTCGAAATCAGCGTAAGGGTAGGGCAGGGCCTCGGCGTCGGCCTGCTGCCAGGTGAGGTCGACGCCGCGCTCGGTCGCGATACGGCGTCCCACCTCGAGCAGCTCCGGGGTCAGATCACTGGCCACCACGTCCGCGCCGGTTTCGGCGGCGGGAATGGCAGCGTTGCCGGTTCCGGCCGCGATGTCGAGCACCCGCAGGCCCGGGCCGATGGCACAGGCCTGGACGAGGCGTCGGCCGAGTTCGGGTATCACATCGTCGACCACGCGCGGGTAGTCACCCAGCGCCCACATGGCGCGGTGCTTGGTTTTGATATCGGGGGAGACGGTCTGGGCCATCGGATACTCCTCTCGGTGGGGCCGATAACTCAGAATCCGCCGCGGCGCGTGGCGACCGCCAGTTCAATATCTGTACCGCTCGTGCCCGTGATGATGTACTGGTGTTGTGTCCGGTTATGGGGAATACTGCCCGGTCGCCAAGGCGCTGGAAGTGCTCGACGAGCGGTGGACGCTGCTCGTCGTCCGGGAGCTGTTGTTGGGGAGCCGGCATTTCAACGAGCTGCGGCGCGGTAATCCGAAGATGTCGCCCGCACTGCTCTCCCGCCGGCTACGATCGCTGGAGAAGGCGGGTGTGCTCCGTCGTGAGGTCGGTCCGACCGGCCGAACCGCCTATGTGCTGACACCCGCGGGAGAGGAACTTTCGACGGTCGTGGAGGCTCTCGGTGTCTGGGCAACACGCTGGATCGGCGAGCTCGGCATCGAGGATCTGGACCCGCATCTGCTGCTGTGGGATATCCGGCGCACGATGCCGTTGACCGTCTGGCCACCCGAACGCACGGTGCTCGCGCTCGAGTTCTCGGATGTGGCGGGCAGGGCGGCCTGCTGGTGGATCATGGTCGACCACGGTGAGGCGCAGGTATGCGATTACGATCCGGGTTTCGATATCGCGGCCACGGTACGGACCTCGTTGCGCACACTCACCGAAGTGTGGCGCGGGAACAGAAGCTGGGCCGGCGCCCTCGAACAGCGGTCGATCGATGTGCTCGGCCCCGTTTCGGTGCGCCGCGAGGTACCGGTGTGGATCGGACAATCTCCCCTGGCAGCCGTACCTCGGCCTGTCCGAGCTCGCGGTGATCGCCCGCCGGCTTGTCCATGACGACAGCTGTGAGCGTCATATGCCCGACTGTGAAGGAGGCCGGCAAAGTTCTCGGTGCTCGTACCGACCGAAGCAAAGAGCCGCGGCCTCGACCTTCCCGCCACCGTCGACGAGCCGGCGGGAAAACGCCGCCCCGAGCCCGCAGGCCCCGCCGGTAACGAGGACAACCTTCCCCGATAACGCAGCCGACCCGTTCATGTGCTTCACCTTTCGCCGCTTGCCTGACATCCCTTGTTGTGGGCTGGTGTAGCGTCGGTACCCGAACACCAGGTCTGTACGCGCAACCCGCGCAAGGGGGTGGGTGCTCGTGTCAGGGTTGTCACCACGTCGAGCCTCGAGAATGTCCGCGTACCGACCGCCCCGAGATCCGAGCACGCCGCCCCGGCGGTGATCGACTACGACGGGGCCGAAAGGGCTGATGGCACGCTGGTCGTTCCATGCGTTCGCGCTGCCGTATGTCGCCTCGTGATGGATGCCCGCGGCACGCCGTCGTGGAACGCTCTGCTGCGGTTGCGGGATCGCCGCGACGGCTCGTTCATCGACGAGATCGCCACCCGGGACAGGCGGGTACCGGCGTAGCAGGTCTGCGCGGCCGAGCAGGCCGGTGCCGCCATCGACCCGGCCGCGCTTTCGCCGAGATGCCGAAATACGCCCCCTCCGGCGACACCATCGTGGCGTCCACCCTGGACCTGCTCGGACGAAACCCATGCGAATGCCTCAGTGTGGTCTACGGTCCGGGCGAGCGCGGCAGACGAAGTCCTGCCAGGTGCGGCGGCCGAACACGGAATCGACGGAGCCGACGCGGCCACGTCGGCTCCGTCGGCGCCGCTCAGCGGTCGGTGCCGCGGTGGGTGACCGCGTCGCGCATCCGGTCGAGCAGACCGGTGACCGGGCCGAGGATCTTGTCCCCGGGTGGTGTGTCCGGTGCCGCCGGGTGCGGGCGGGTCGGCGCGATCCGCTTGATCCGCTCCACCCGCTGCCCGAGTTCGGCGAGCTCGGCGGGGGTGAAGATATTGCGCATATGCGGGAACATCACCCGCTCTTCTTCCGCGACATGCGTGCGGATCTCCTGCATCAGCGTCATCAGCTCGCCCTCGAACCGCGGATCGTCCGGTTGCAGCCGTTCCAGCCGCTTCATCGTCTCTTCCGCCTCGGCGTGCTCGTGTTTGGCCTGCTCGGCCTCCGTTTCGCTCACCTTCTTCTTGACCGCGGGGTAGACCTCGGCCTCCTCGGCGACGGAATGCCGTATCAACTCGATGGTGACCTGCTCGGTCAGGTCCCTGCGCCGGGTGCGGGACTCCGCGCTGTCCGACCCCATCAGGGTCTCCAGTTCGGCGAACATCTGCTCTACTTCGCGGTGATCGTGGGTGAGGATATCGATCACGTCGGGGGACCGGTCGGTCATGGAAGCTCCTCACTACATTCGGTGGCGGGTCCGTTGCCGAACCCGGTGTCAGTCGAGCGATCCGCTGCTTCCCGCGTCGATCAGCGTGCGAACGTCGTCGGGCAGGGCGGCGCGTACCTTGTCGACCACGTCCTCGCCGGTCGCCTCCCCGAAAACCTCGAGGACGACCCGAGCCTGGTATGTCGCCTGCGGCTCGGTGGTGTGTCCCCGGGCGGCGACCCGTTCGATGAATTCCGCGCGCCCGAAGCGTTCGCCGGTTCCGGCGCCGCCCATGGTGACGGTCCGCCGCAGATGTTCCGCGGCCTCGGTCGGCAGCTGTGCGGCGATATTGCCGACAAGACCCTCCGGAATCCGTTCGCCCAATGTCTCCAAGGTCGCCCGTGTCGCGGTCTCCGCCTCACCGCGGCCGGCGAGCCGGGCCCGACTCTGCACCTGTCCGATGAAATCGTCGTACTGCATCCTGCACACCTCCTTCCACTGGCTGTCCGCCCAGCGCCTACCCGGCGCGTATCCGTCCAAACCTGGGGAACCGCCCGCGACAGCCGTCGTGACATGTTTCGCACCGCGCGGTGCGGGTAGGTCGCCGAGCGATACTGCGCCGCTACGAACCCGATGGACATACCTCGAGGAGGGTGACGTGAAAGCAGTTGTGTGGCATGGGGTCGGAGATATCCGCCTCGACGACGTGACCGATCCGAAGCTCGAAGAACCCGGCGACGCGATCGTCCGGATCACCACCTCGGCGATCTGCGGTACGGATCTGCACCTGGTGCGCGGCACCATGCCCGGCATGGTGCCGGGCACCGTCCTCGGGCACGAGGCGGTCGGTGTGGTCGAGGAGACAGGGACCGCGGTCCGCGGGTTCACCCCCGGGGACCGGGTGGTGGTGTGCTCCACCATTTCCTGCGGTTACTGTGCCTACTGTCGCAGCGGTTACTACGCCCAGTGCGATACGGCCAACCCGAAGGGCCCGCAGGCGGGGACCAGCTTCTTCGGTGGTCCGGAGGCGACAGGACCGGTCGACGGCCTGCAGGCCGAGTACGCGCGCATCCCCTACGCAACCAACACACTGGTCAAGATTCCCGACGGGGTGACCGACGATCAGGCGATCATGGTCTCCGACGTACTGCCCACCGGTTGGTTCGGAGCCCGGCTCGCGCAGGTCACCGAGGGTGACACCGTCCTGGTCCTGGGTGCGGGAGTTGTAGGCCAGTGCGCTGTGGCGGCGGCGAAACGACAAGGCGCCGCCCGGGTGCTGGTCGTCGACGGGCTGCCCGACCGGTTGGCCCGGGCCCGGGCGCAGAACGCCGAAACCATCGACTTCAACACCGAGGATCCCGTGGCGACAGTGCGGGAGCTCACCGGCGGAATCGGGGTCGACCGGGTGATCGAGGCCGTCGGCGTGGACGCCCAACGGCCGAAGGGCGGACCCGCCGCGGACGAACTGCCGGTGGACGATAACACCTTCGACGGCGAACGCCACCGCGCCGCACCGGAGGGCAATACCGATGGCGGGCAGTGGCTGGTCGGTGACGCGCCCAGCCTCGCCGGCCGTTGGGCGGTGGAGGCGGTCGCGAAGGCGGGCTCGATCGGGATGCTCGGGGTCTACCCGCCGACCTTCGACGCCTTCCCGATCGGGATGGTCACCAACCGCAATCTCACGGTCCAGGGCGGTAACTGCAATCACCGCCGATATGTGCCCCGGCTGCTGCAGCAGGTGGCGCGCGGTGATATCGACCCCACCCGCTTCATCACCCAACACGCCGAGCCGACCTCGATGATCGAGGCCTACGAGACGTTCGATCGCCGGGAGGACGGGTGGCTCAAGACGGTGGTATCGATGTGACGCCGCCGAGCGAGCCGGCCTGGGGGTCTGTGTTGCGGACGGCGGTCGGTTCCCGCGCCGTCCGGTCCGTCTCTTCCGTCGGTGTAGCCGAGGGCTCCGGGGCAGAGGTGCCCGACGGCGGGTACCCGCGGCCACCGTGGGTAAATATGGCCGCCGGTCCGCGATTCGCTCATCGGTCTCGGGGTGGGCGTCTCCGCGGCCGGCGAAGTCGGCGTCGTCGGCGACGATGAGGTCGGTGGGTTGCGCGATCGGGACCGGCCGAGCGCACCGCCGGTCCCGATGGCGGTCGGTCAGCGGGACACGTTCAACGGAGCGGCGGGTGGGAAGACGACAGGTAGGGCGGTCAGGGCTCGATGGAATGGTCCCGGCCGCCAAGTGGGCGTGTCGTCGGGTATGTCCAGGCGCATCTCGGGCAGTGCGTCGAGAAGTTGATCGATGGCGTCCTGGGCCACGAGGTAGGCCAGGGATTGCGCCGGACAGGCGTGCGGGCCGATACCCCAGGCCAGATGGGATCGGTTGCCCGCGAGGTTGTCGGTGCGGATGGCGGGGTCGTTGTTGCAGGCGGCCATGCTGATCACGACCGGCTGATGGGCGGGCAGCCAGACGCTGTCGACGAGGATCGGCTGGCGCGGATAGGTGATCAGCAGATTCGCCAGCGGCGGGTCGTTGAACAGAACCTCGTCGAGGGCGTCGCGGGAGGACAGATTGCCGCCCAGCACGCTGCCGCCGAACCGGTAGTCGGTGAGGATGAGCAGCAGCGTGTTGACGATCAGGTTCAGCTCGAACTCGATCCCCGTGCCGTACACCTGTGAGACATGGGTCGACACCTCTATATCGTCCAGCTCGGTCGGATGCTGCAGCAGCACGGTGGTGATGTCGTTTCGTGGCTCTTCGTGTTTGAGCGCCACCAGTTTCATCAGCGCCTCGCCGAGCAGGCGGTTACCCTCCTCTGCGTCGACCCCCTCGAGCAGTGCGGCCGTGCCGGCGGCGACCTGCTGGCCGATCTCCGGCGGACAGCCGAGCATGGCATTGACGACTTCGAAAACCAGCGGGAAGACGTACTGGCTGATCAGTTCGGCGCGACCCTCCTGACAGAAGCTGTTGATCAGCGGGGCGGCGATGTCCTCCACGATGTCGTGCATGGCGTAGAGGTCCACCGCGTCTATGCTCGCGGTGATGGCCTGCCGGTAGCGGACGAAGTCCGCCCCGGCGCTTCTGCTTGCCATGGGCCGCCATTCCAGCAGCGGGAGGATGGGGCAGTCGGCGGGAATGTCCTTCTGCCAGTTACGGGGGTCGGCGGGGAAATGCTCGGGGTCATTGAGGATCCGCACGGCGGTGCTGTAACCGATCACCAGGGTGGCGGGTACATCGGGGGCCAACTCCACCGGCGCCAGGGAACCGAAACGGCTCCGCATCTCATGGTAGAAGCGGTGTGGGTCGGCGGCGAATTCCGGCGTGTACATCGGTATGCGCGGGCCGTCGGCATCGACGGGTGAACCGTGGACGACCGGGCACACGCGGTCCTGTGCCCAGGATGGGGGCGTACTCAAAAAAGAACTCCAAAAATGTTGTATGGCAGTGCTGTTCGGACTTGCCGCCCCGTTCCGGGCCTCTGCTCCGGAGAGCGCCTCGCCCTGGCCCGGTGGGACCGATCGATGGTATAGCGACCCGCCCCAAAGGAGGAATTATCGTGAAAACCAGCACTGCGGATCTTTTTCGAGTACGCCGATCGCCGCGCGTGAGCGCTCGGGTTCAGACGCCGAGCGCTCCCAGCGAATCGTTGTCGTCGATGGCGGTGGTGATCCGCCGCAACAAGGTCAGACAGGTTTCCACGGATTGCATCTTGGGCTGGTAGGCGGCTCGACCGATCGTGAACGCCCAAGCCGCGTAGGCGAACATGGACTGCTGTCGATATGCGAGCCAGGCCTCGTCGAACGACGGTGCCCGCCTGGCGACATGCCCCAACTCGTCCAGGTAGGCCGTCAGCAGTTCGCGGTCCCAGGCACGCCGATCCTCGGGTTCGCAACCGGAGTTGACGGTGTAGGCGAAATCGTGCGCCCAGCCGCCCCGCATCACCACCTGCCAGTCGACGAACCCCATCCGTCCCTCGGCGGTCACATAGGTCTGCCCGATATGCGGGTCGCCGTGCAGCAGGGTCTGCGGCAGACCATTGGTCGCGAGGTCGACGGCCCGGGCGACGCCCGCCCACAGCCGATCGCTGCGCCCGTGGAGGGATTCGGGGATGACCTCTTCCGCCCGCCGAAGGCCGACCGCGCAGCGTTTCTTCATATCGATCGCGGCGAGATACGCCTCGAGCGCCTCGTTCGTGGTCTTGAGGACCTTGATGGACGGGTGCTCCCAGAACGTGCCGTGGAGCCGGGCGAGATTGCGTACCAGATCCTCCATCTGGTCACGGGCGATCGGTGCGTTCGGTTCGACGAATTCGGCGCCGCGGGTCTCGGCGATATCCTCCATCAGGGCTATCGATCGCCACGAGGCGGAATCGGCGGCCCCCCAATAGCCGGTCGGCGCCTCCATCTCGACCTCGGGCCGGAAGTCCCGGAAGAAGCGGGTCTCGCCGTCGATCATCTTACCGCCGCCGAGCAGGATGCGCTGGGAGAAGGCCGTCGTGGTCTTCGCGAACAGCGCCGTCGGCAGGCCCGCCTGTTCGCCGGCCTCGTTGTACTCGACCCGGATCGCCACCCGGGTGGATGTACCGTGACTGCCGTTGGCGGTGTCGAACGAGAGCACCTCGGCCTCCGGGACATCGCGGCACAGTACGGCCGTCAGCCACTCGGGGGTGATGGTCTCACCCGATATCGGTACGTCGTCGATGGTTCGTGCCTTGGGGCGGGTGATCGCCTCGCGGAGCATATGGCCGCCGACCGTCGCGGATCGACCCATCAACCAAAGTTTGTGGTTCATCTTCCTGCCTCGATTTCGGATACGGCGGAACTGTCTTGGACGGCCGATTCTGAAATTTCGGCCGTGCAGACCATATCGATAACGAATCCTACAAGGAGGCAACGGTTTTCACGCAAAAATGTCGTCTCGCGGACGGTGGGTTCCGTAACCCGAACGGCCGTACCATCTCCGAGGTGAATACCGCACGCATGTTCGACGCCCCCGCATCGAGAGCGGCTACCAGTACTGATGCCGTTTTCCGTCGGTGTCGGCGACGAAGATGACCGCGTCGGCGCGGTCCAGGTCCGCCGGACCGAGCGGGATGTGGCCGGGCACGATCGGTTCGCCCGTGCCGATCGACGGGGCGAGCGCGGCGCGCAGGGCCGGTGCCGGGAACAGAGCGCGTCGGGTGGTCGCCTCGGCCAACGCGCCCTGGAGGGTGCCCGGATCGCTGTGGGGGTTGGCGTCGGTTGCCAGGAATACGTAACGCTCGCCGAGGGCGAGCTCGACGAGCGCGCCGGCGTTTCCCCATTTCGTGTCGTCGGCGCCGCCCCGCATGGGGGGCTGCGCACGCTGCAGGTGCCCGTTGTGCGCGAACACCAGGCTCGGTCCGCGTCGCTGCTCCCGGGCAACGATCGCGAGCAGGTTCTCGGCCATCATCTCGGCGCGCAGGCCGAGCAAGGTCGCCACGCGATCGGGTGTGGGGCAGGCCATGGCCGCGTGATAGCGCAGCAGGCCTTGGGCGGTACGCGCGTGCGCCACGGCCTGCTCGTAGCCGGTCGGGTCGGCGGGATGTAGGCCGGGTGCCGCGCGGCGCAGCGCGCTTGCGAGGTCGTCCGCGATGATGCGCAGGGCGCGAGCGCGGTCGGAGTCGCCGATGGACGCTGCCGGGTCGAACATGGCCGCCTCGTTCGTCCAGTCGCCGTCCTTGCCGAGCAGCGCGTCGAGGTCGCGGGCCGATTCGGGGCGCAGCGCCTCGGGCAGGTAGTCGGTGGCCCGGGACAGTGCGCGTCGTGGGCTCGGCGCACCGGAATGCTCCACCGGCGCGTCGAAGCCGTAGAAGCGAACCCGGTCCGACGGCGCGTGGCCGGCGTTGTGCACGCGGAGCCATTCGACGAGTTCACGGTTGCCCGGCACGGCGCCGAACCCGTGGCTGAACCCGGTTGCGAGCACCGTATCGATCTTCGCCGTGGCCCCGGCCACATAGGCGTCGACAACGGACGCGGCGAAGGCATCGGTCTCCAGCGCGATCGACCGGTACCCCCGTTCGACGAGGTGACCGAGAAGTTCGTTGCGCAGCACCGGGTAACGCTTCGATCCCGTGGGTCGGCTCGCCGAGGGCGAGCAGGGCCGGCGGCTCGGGCCGTGCGGCGAGCAGTTCGTCGACGGCACGGCCCAGGGCGGCCGGATCGTCGAGTTGGCGGCCGATCTCACGCAGCGATGCGGCAGTAGACATGAACACTCCTTCCGGAATTGAACCGGACTTGACGGTATCGTTGAAAAATCTTGTGAAACTTTTCCGATTACTACCTGCTTTCGATAGAAAAAGTCTCAATCGATGGTGGAAGCTGCGATTTCTCGACCTCACCTGAAAGGGGGTTGTCGGCACAGGCGGTCCACAATGACGACGACACCGGCGTCCTCTCGCCGACCGAGCGCGGCAAGATTGATCATCGGCACTACACGCCCTGCACGGGCAGGCCCTACGCGGCTTCCTCGACTCCCGGCAGGACCGGCCGACCACGCAGCCGCATCCTTCTCGCCCGCGCGGGCCGGCTCGATACCTACCTCGCCATGCCGATCGGACACAGCGGGAATGTCCGCCGAGGTAGTGAGGGCAGGGCCGAATCCTGGGACCACCCCGCGCGGTGCTCCGGGAAAAACATCTCGCGCGCCCTCTGGCGCGTCAGGATTTCCGACGTGGTCGGCTTGGTTTACGCTCCGAGCCCACGAGCCGGGAACGAACGCGAGGCGGATGATCGGATCTCGGTGATCGAAGCTTCCGGTGAAGTGTCTCCAATGGGCCGGCGCCGGCCGGTGACAGGTCCCACGAGAGGAGCCATGCTGTGTCCGATCGAACCCCCGACACCATTGCCGGCATCGTCATCCCCGATACCCCCCTGGTGCGGGCTGTCACCGAGTTCGTTCGTGAAGCCGAGGATGACCTGCTGTTCCACCATTCCCGTCGGGTGTACCTCTTCGGCGCACTACGAGGCCGTCGCCGGGGATTACGGGCCGATCCGGAGCTGCTCTACGTCGGTGCGATGTTCCACGATATCGGGCTCACCGAGCGGTATCGCCACTCGAGGCTGCGATTCGAGGTCGACGGCGCGAACGCGGCACGTGACTTCATGCTGGAGCGGGGTGTCGACGAAACCGCCGCACGAAAGGTCTGGTTGGCCATCGCGCTCCACACGACCCCCGGGGTGCCGGAATTCCTCGAGCCCGAAATCGCGCTCGTCAACGCGGGCGTCGCAACCGATGTGCTGGGCGTCGGCCGCGACGATCTGTCTCCGGAAGCGCTCGAGGCCGTCACCATGGCACATCCTCGGCCGCACTTCAAACGCCGCATCTTACAGGCCTTCACGGACGGCATCAAACATCGGCCGGACACCACCTTCGGCACCATGAACGCCGATGTGCTGGAACATTTCGATGACTCGTACGTCCGCGCCGACTTCGTCGACCTCATTCTCAACAGCGACTGGCCAGAATAGTCTCGCAGCGCATACCGCCCGGGCCGGCTCGGCAGGCCGAGCAAGAACTCCGCCGGTCGAGTAAGTTGCTCGACGGCCGGTAAGTTATTTCCCTACCGTACGAGATGCCCGTTCCGGCCACCCGCAGTCGAGCGGAGGGTCGGGCAGAGGACGGAGATGGGGACATATCGGGCGTCAACGTGCTGTGGCCGGGATCGGCGGTGCCGACGGATCGCCTGATCGTGGATGCCGCCGCGGTGGCCAGACGAGCCCACAGCGGAAGCGCGCTCGGCCAGGTGCCTGCTGTGCTCGAGTTGGATCAACCGGTGGTCCAAGCCCTCGAGCGCCGCCGGTCTGTGCGCCAGGATCATCGGTACGGCGTCGGCGGCGGCGTAGATGTCGTCGAATCCGAGTACCGCCAGTGCCATTGCTTTTGGGCGAGGAACCAGCGCGATCTCCGCCCGCGGCACGCTCACCAGTGTGCACTCACTGCCGACCAGCAGCTTGGCCAGGTCGAAGCCGTTCTCCGGGAGGAGCGAATCCAGGTTGTAGCCCGACACCCGGCGGGGAATCCGCGGAAACATGGCGCGGATATCCTCGGCGTAGCGGTCGGCGATCGTATGCAGTCGCGCGACCAGATCGCGCGCCCGCTCGTCGTCGGTCTCCATCGTCTCGCCGGGGCCGACCCACGCGCGTAACCCGTCGTAGGTGAGGGTTTCCAACCGTCGCACGGCGTCGACCGTTTTACCGTGGCCTGCGCGGTGGAACCGCAGGAGTTGTTCCCGATCATGCCGCCGATCGTGCAGCTGACGTGGGTCGACGGTTTGGGTCCGACCATCGGTCCGGTCCGCGCCAACTCGGCATTGAGCCGGTCCAGCGCGATTCCCGGTTCGACTACGGCGGTGCCCGCGTCGCGGTCCGCCGAGATCACTCGGGTGCAGTACTTGCTCCAGTCGATGACGACGGCCGCGTTGCAGCATTGGCCGGCCAGGCTGGTGCCGCCCCCCCCGCGCGAGACCACCGGCACGCCGTGCTCCCGGCAGATACCGACAGCTGTGGCCGCGTCTTCCGATGTGTGCGGCACGACGACACCGAGCGGAACGGCACGATAATTCGACGCGTCCGTCGAATAGGTGGCGCGGCTGCCGGAATCGAACCGTACCTCGCCGCCGACCCGCTCGGCCAGTTCGGTGCGTAAAGCCTCCAGCGGCCACCGGGGCCGAGTGGAAATGCGGAGATGGCCGGAGGTTTTCGAAGGTGCCGTTTCGGCCCGATCCTCTCGACGACGGCAGACGGAATCGGCAACAGCGGGCGGGTACCCGGCCCTTCGAGGAGCATGCGTATGGATTGGAACGCGGTTGTCCGGGTACGCGCGCTGGAGACGACACATCGGAGGCGGACAGGAGAAGGATATGGCTGATCAGGTCGCCGACTACGTCCTGAAACGACTGCGTGAGTGGGGAGTGAGGCACGTTTTCGGTTATCCGGGCGACGGTATCAACGGGTTGATCGCGGCCTTCGGGCGAGCCGACAACGACCCTGCCTTCGTTCAGGCGCGCCATGAGGAGATGGCTGCGTTCGAGGCGGTCGGCTACGCCAAATTCAGCGGCGAGGTCGGCGTCTGCACCGCCACCTCCGGTCCCGGCGCGATCCACCTGCTCAACGGTCTCTACGACGCGAAACTCGATCATGTCCCCGTCGTGGCGATTGTCGGACAAACCGCGCGTAGCGCGATGGGCGGCAACTACCAGCAAGAAGTCGACTTGCAGAGCCTGTTCAAGGATGTCGCCTCGGATTACCTGGTCGAGGTGAACGTCGCCGACCAATTGCCCAACGCGCTGGACCGAGCCTTCCGCATCGCACGGGCCCGGCGCGCCCCCACGGCGCTGATCATCCCTTCCGACCTGCAGGAGGAGCGCTACCAGCCGCCCGAGCACGCGTTCAAACAGGTTCCCTCCAGCCCGCCGGACGAACTCCGGTCCACGAGCACCGCGGATCACGCCGATATCGAACGGGCCGCCGACATCCTCAACAGCGGGTCCCGAGTGGCGATCCTGATCGGGCAAGGTGCCCGCGCCGCCGCCGAGCAGGTCATGGAGCTGGCCGAGATCACCGGCGCCGGGGTGGCCAAGGCGCTCCTGGGCAAGGATGTGCTGCCCGACGACCTGCCGTATGTGACCGGATCGATCGGCCTGCTGGGTACGCGCCCCAGCTACGAACTGATGCGCGACTGTGACACGCTGCTGATTGTCGGATCGAACTTCCCGTACTCACAGTTCCTGCCGGAGTTCGGCCAGGCGCGCGCGGTGCAGATCGATATCGACGGTGCCCTGATCGGCATGCGCTATCCGACCGAGGTCAACCTGGTGGGTGACGCGAAGGAAACGCTCACCGAACTGCTGCCCCTGCTGGAACGCAAATCCGATCGCAGCTGGCGCGACAGCATCGAAGCCAATGTCACCCGCTGGTGGAGCACCATCGAACGCCAGTCCCTGTTGGACGCGAAGCCGGTCAACCCGATGCGGGTGGTGTGGGAGCTGTCGCAGCTGATCCCGGGGAACGCCATCGTGACCGCGGATTCGGGCTCATCCACCAACTGGTATGCCCGCTGCCTGCGATTCCGCAGTGGAATGCGCGGCTCGCTGTCGGGCACACTGGCCACCATGGGGTCCGGTGTGCCCTATGCGATCGGCGCGAAGTTCGCCCACCCCGACCGACCGGTGGTCGCTCTCGTCGGTGACGGCGCCATGCAGATGAACGGTGCGGCCGAGTTGCTGACCATCAACCGTTACCGCGAGCAGTGGTCGGATCCGCGGCTGGTGGTGTGTGTGTTCCACAACAACGACCTCAACCAGGTCACGTGGGAGCTGCGATCGATGGGCGGAGCGCCGAAGTTCGAGGAATCGCAGGCCCTTCCGGATGTCTCCTACGCCGCCCTCGCCCGTGCCTGCGGCCTGGACGCGGTCGCGGTCGATGAACCGGACGCCCTCGCCCCGGCCTGGCGACAGGCACTGTCGGCCGAGCGGCCGACAGTGCTCGATGTGCGCTGTGATCCCGAGATGCCGCCCATCCCCCCGCACGCCACGTGGGAGCAGATGAAATCCACCGCCGAAGCGGTCCTGCGCGGCGACCCCGAGGGTTGGCATCTGCTGACACAAGGCGTGAAAGCCAAAGCGCAGGAGGTCGTTTCCGGGCGCCGCGGCTGAGTTTCGGCCATTCGGCCCATCCGGTATCAGTGCCCTTTTCCAGGGCGGGTCGCCCCGGGTTTCGTGTGTATCTCGAGCACCGAGCCCGGGGCGGTTCAACGGATGGTGTATCTCGGTGCTGGTGGGTGTGGTCGTCAGGTTGGAGCAGCCGACTTGCTTCGCCACCGAGTCGGGCCTGTACCCGGTTGTACTTGTCGACGATCCCCGCCATGCGATCGTCCGCGCCGGCGTTGTTGTAGGCGGCACGAGTCAGCGTTGATTCTCAATTCCACCACCAGCGGCTCACGCTCCACAGGCGCATTCGGCGCGCGTGGTGGAGCGGGCGTTATATGGCCCGTCCATGGAGAATTTACCGGTCATCAGCGGAGTGCTGTATCACCGACCATGGGAGGTCTCGGGCTATCGAAAGGCTATTGACAATACGAATAGCGGTCCATAAGATGAACCGACTTCAGTGCGCTATTCGAGCGCCGGTCGAATTAGGAATAAAATGGTCACGTACACCACTCTTATGGGGATGGCGGCCGGTCTCGGCATGATGCTCATCTCCACGCTCGGTTACAGGCTGTACAAGCAGAAGAATCTGCCGAGTTTCGATGGTTGGGCGTTGTCTTTCGCCGGCCTGGGAGGGGTACTGGCCGCGCTCGGTGCTCATATGACTCTCTCTTGGCCGCTGCAGTCCCCGGAACGATTCAAGAACTTCATGTTCGGCGAACCGATATTGATATTCGGCATACTGCTGATGCTCGGTGCATTCTTCCTGTGGCGCAGAGGGCAACTGCTCCTGGATTTGCGTCGTAGTGGCAATGGAGATGTCGAGTTCAACAGCTATCTGACCGCCGTTTTGTGGCCAGTGGTATGGATTGTGTTCGGAACGGGGCTTGTTCTTGCGGCGTGTACGGTCGCGGCATTTCGGTATGAAGTGTTCGCAACGGCACCCCAACAGGAGCCGGTTCTCGGCACGGAGCCGACGAAGAGCATTCTCAACATGATCCTTTGCCTGCTGTATGCTCTGCCGGCGGTCGCCTGCTTACTGGTTCCCCTGGTGTTCTATATCCGCAGTCGAACGATAATGGCGGTCAGTGGGATTTCTCTGTTCCTCGCCGGCCTCGGCTGGTTTGCGGTGGCGGTCCTTGTTTACTACACCCATATCGGCATGGATTTCAATTTTCGATCATAGGCTCTCGAATCACGGTATCGGCCACCGGCAGATACCGTGCTGTTGCGTATGCCAATTTTCGTAGAGCATACGACCGCTCGACGTTTTATGGCTGCGTTTCCACTGTTTCTTCGCGGTGCCCCCGAGGGCGGCATCTGCCGGCACAAGGCCGGAAACCGAACACCGAGGATCGTTCCCGGGCGCCGCGGATGGGTCTCGATATGCGGAAGGCGTCTCGCCCGGGACGGGACACCACTTCTTCCGCGTCGGGCGGCCTTCCTCACTCGCTCGAGACGGAAGTCATGGAGATGTTCCAGAAATCGGCGTAGCGGCCCCCGCGACACAGCAACTCGTCGTGGCTGCCCGCTTCCACGATCCGGCCACCGTCCAGAAAGACGATGCGATCGGCGCGTTGGACGGTTCGCAGCCTATGCACCACCATCACCACCGTTCGGCCCGCCATCAGACGCTCGATACCTTCGTGGACGGCCGCCTCGTTCACCGGGTCCAGTGCGGAACTCACCTCGTCCAGCAATACGACGGGCGCGTTCTTCAGCAATGCCCGCGCGATCGAGACACGTTGGCGCTCACCACGGGACAGCAGCGCGCCGCCTTCGCCGACATTCGTCGCCCACCGCGGTGGACCCGGCCCGTATTCCGGCGAATGTGTGCGCGGGTATCGGCACCACCGAGCGCCCGGACCGATCCTGGTGGCAAGCCCGTACCGCCCTGCGCCGGCCGCACCCCTGGCGGCCGCGGATATCAAGCTCACGGCCCCGGTCGGTCCGAAGGGGGCGGCGCGGCAGGTTGCCCCGCCAGGGCTCGGATTCATCGCCCTTTTGGCATACATGTTCCACCACCGGTTTGCCAATGGGATGCTGGAAGTGCGGCGAGGTGGTCGACCACTCGTGCCACGGCCGAGAGAAGAACGGCAGCGATTTCGGATCGCCGCTGTGAACAGGACTTCGGACACCAGTGCAACCGACCTCTATGAACTGCGGCATGCCCGGACGGCACGCCGGGAAAGGGGAGACCATGAAGCTCGTAGTCATCGGCGGTACCGGACGGATCGGCTCCCAGGTGGTTCGGAAGCTGACCGCGGCCGGACACGAGGCCGTACCCGCGGCGCTGTCCACCGGTGTCGATCTGATCACGGGGAAGGGCCTGGACCAGGCGTTGGAGGGCGCCGACGTGGTGACCGATGTGGCGAACTCGCCGACCTTCGACGAGGCCTCCCTGGACTTCTTCCGCACTTCTATGAACAACTTGCTCGCCGCGGGAGAGCGTGCCGGTGTCCGACACCAGGTCGTCCTCTCCATCGTCGGAGTGGATCGGGTGCCGCAGCTGGACTACTACCGGGCCAAGGCCCTGCAGGAGGAACTGCTTCGGCAGGGGCCCACGCCATACTCCATCGTGCGCGCGACCCAGTTCTTCGAATTCATGGACGCGGTCATATCCTGGACCGCCGACGGCGATACCGTTCGCCTGCCCGCCACTCGCATCCAGCCGATGGCCGCCGCCGAAGTCGTCGACGCGGTTGTCGAGGTCTCCACCGGCACCCCGCTGCGAGGTATCCGTAATGTCGCCGGTCCGGACGTCTTCTCCCTCGACGAACTCGGCAGGATCACCCTCGCGGCACAGCACGACGGCCGAACCGTCGTCACCGACGACACGGCCGGTATGTTCGCGGCCGTCACCGATGACGCGCTCATCGCGGGACCGGACGCACACCTGGCCCCCACGCACTACCGGGACTGGCTCCGGGCGGCCCACTGAACCAGGAAATCGGCCCCACGCTCCGCCGGCAGCGAACATCCCCGACAGGCCACCACGGAATACCCGACCAGGCCGCCGACTCGCCGCAACCGGGCACCGCGGCCGTCCGACCGCGCAAATCATCCGGTGAAGCGTGTCCCGCCCGACGCCGGACCCCATCGGGCCGGTAGTTCCTCGGCACAATGGTATCCATCGATATGTATGTCCGAGGCGTATGGCCTCGGCAGCGGATTCGCATGCGGGGAAGGCGTCTTTTCTGATGGTTCGATCAACGGTTGTCGGGTGCGGTATCGGCGGGGCCTGCGCCGCACTGGCGTTGGCGAAAATCGGCGCCACCGTCCAGGTTCACGAGGCAACGCCTCGCGCGACCGAGGTAAGCGGATGGGTGACCCTCGGCCCGACGGCGCTGACCGCATTGGACCAACTCGGTCTGGCCGAAAGCGTCAGGGAGATCGGCTTTCCGGTCCTCGGCGTCAACAGTGTGGACACGGTAACCGGGCGAACGAACTCATTCGCCCGCATCGAACCGGGCCACCGCTGGTCGAGCACCCATGTGTGGCGTCGAGACCTGCTGTCCCTGCTGCGCGCACGGCTCGATACGGAAGGCGTCGGCTGCGCTTACGGAACTTCGGTCGATCCCGGCGTTCTCGAGGGTGATCTGTTGGTCGGCGCCGATGGTGCCCGGTCGGCCACCCGGCGGATGCCGGGCGACCTCCGTGAGCCTGCCTTCACGGGTCAATTGATCCGATACGGACACTGCCCGGAACCCGTCCGTGAATTGCCGATGGGTGTGCTGCACTTCTGGACGCACTCCGCGGGAGTGGTGGGTTATGTAGGCGATAAACGTGACGGCTCGTTCTGGTTCAGCAGGCGAAATGTCAATGTCCCCACGGATACGGTCGACCCGGACACCTACACCGAGGTACTCCGCGGCACCTCGGTGGCCCAGGTGCCGGACCGCTCCGAAGTCGGCGCGCCCATCGCGCTCTACGAACTGGAACCCGAGGGTGTCCGGCACACCACACGCACGGTATTCATCGGCGACGCCGCGCACGCCGTCTCTCCCGCGGCGGGGCGGGGTGCGACCTCGGCCATCGAGGACGCGATCACCCTGGCGAAGGCGATACGCGATACGGATTCCGTTGCCGCAGCCCTCGAGCGCTACACCGCGACCCGCCGTCCGGCAGCGCGAGCCGCCTACCGGACGGTCCCGGGGCAGCGTCCTGCGACCATTACGGCCGCGGCGCTGCGATTGTGACACCTAGGACGGCGCGTGCGTCTTGCGCAGCGCGTACGGTTCGATCGCGCCGCGCACCAGGGCGCGGGCGTCGATTGTGTCGGCTTTGTACGGTATCTGCCCGAGGCGGTCGATCATGCCGGGGACCGGATCGTCGACGGTGTCGACCCGGCCGAACAGGAACGACCATTCGTGCTCGTCGCTGCCGTAGTGGAGCACAGTGCCGAACTGTTCGTGGAAACGCTGCCAGGAGCGCTTCAGGGTCTCGTTGCGCCACATGGTCGCACAGCCGGCCTGGGCGCCGAGCACGCCCCCGGGGGCGAGCAGGGCGCGACATCGCTGCAGGAACTCCGTCTCGTAGAGGCGGTTGTGCTGGGCGTCCTCCGGCCGCTCGTCGGGCAGGTCGATCACGATGACGTCGTAGCGCACGCCCTCCGCTTCGGCCTCGGCCAGGAAGTCCCAGCCGTCGGCATAGTGCATCCGGATCGGGCCGGAACCCTCGACTGCCGCCGCGAGTTCGTCGGGGGTGTAGCCGTAAGGCAGATGTTCGGCGCACAACTGCACCGCGGTCCGGTCGATATCGACGTGATCGACCCGGGTGGCGCCGGCCGCCACCGACATCTGACAGGCCACACCCTCACCGGATCCGATGATGAGCACGTTGTCCAGCTTCTCGGCCAGCACGAATGCGGGCACCATCATCGCCTCGTGGTAGGTGAGCTGGGAGAACTCGGTGGACTGCCGGTCGTTGTCGGAGAACAGGCCGATGCCCTGCTCGGTCCGCGCGATGAGCAGATGTTGGAAATCGGTGTGGGTGTCGACCAACACCTCCGACAGGTCCCACATCCTGGTCAGGCCCGAACCGACGGGCTCCTCGACCCGTTGACCGGCCCGTCCCCTGTGCACCGTGGACATACGGACTTCCTTGGGCGCCAACCACTCTCGTAGCAGATATACGGCCTTCTCGGCCTTGACGCCGATGCTGCCGCAGGTGAACACGTCTACGAAGATATCGCCGGATTCGGGGTAGGTGTGGATCGAGGCGTGCGATTCCGACAGCAGCGCCAGTACGGTCACACCCTGCGGCTCGAACTGCTTGTGCACCATATCGCAGATAGTGATATCAGCGCCCACCAGCGATTCTCGCAACGCTGTTTCGAGGCGTTCGAGATCATTGCAGAGACCTGCCTCGACACCGCCGAACTCGGCCAGCACGTGCCGGCCGGTGAATTCCGCCGTCATGGGCCACTCACTCTCCCTCAGCGCCCAAGACATGCACGGTCAGGGGCGGAAAACCATTGAAAGACACCGACGAATAACTCGCGGTATAGGCGCCGGTGTCGAGAATCTGCACGCGATCACCGGCTCGCAATGTGGTCGGCAGAAGGACTCGCGTGCGTTGATACAGTACATCGTCGCCGTCGCAGGTCGGTCCGGCCACCACGGCCACGTCGAGGGGATCACTGTCCCGCTCGGTGACGAAGCGGTATGCGATGTATTCGTTCTCGGTCTCGGCCATACCGTTGTAGCGGCCGATATCGAGATACACCCAACGTCGCCCGTCCGGTGCGGTCCGTACCCCGACCACCTCGGCGTGCGCCACTCCGGCCGTGGCGACCAAGGCCCGCCCCGGCTCGACCACCAATTCGGCGGCCTCGGGCAGCAACTCCACGACGGCACCGACCGCGACCGCGGCGATCTCGTCCGGACTCGGCGCGGTGTCGACGTAGGAGACCGGCAGACCACCGCCGATGTTCACCGATGTGACCGGAATCTGCTTGGCGGCCAGGCCTTTCACAATGCCGGCGGCCTGTTCGATACCGATCCGCCAGGCGGCCGGATCCAACTGTTGCGAGCCGACATGGAAATACGGGCCCGCTACCGTGAGGCCGAGGTCGTGGGCGCGGATCAGCAGCCGAACGGCCTCGTCCGGTGAGCAGCCGAACTTGGTGCCGAACGGCGTACGCGATTGCGGCGCGGCCGCCAGGAACCGGCATTCGACCTGGGCGCCGGGCGCGTGTTCGGCGATACGCGACAGGTCATCCTCGGTGTCGAACGCGAATCGGCGCACCCCGAGCTCGTGGGCGGCGGCGATATCGGCGGCCTTCTTGATCGGGTTGCCGTAATAGAGGCGATCGGCGTCGACACCGAGCTCGCGGCACATCCGGATCTCCCCGATGCTCGCGACGTCGAACTCGGCGCCCTCGGCATCGAGGACGCGCACGATTTCCGGCACCGGGCTCGCCTTCACGGCGAACCGGATACGCGCCCGCCGACCGGCCCGGACCAGGGCAGTATCGAGGAGGCGGTAGTTCTGGCGCACCCGTTCGGGGTCGACGAGAAGGTAAGGGGAGTCGAGCACGGTGAATCTTTCGGTTGGGCAGCAGACAGAGATGTTTCTACAGGTCCGGTCCGCCCTCACAATCGATTCGCGGCCTCGCTCAGCACTGCTCGTAGCACTTCTTCTATTTCCGCGAAGTGTTTCTCCTCGCAGATCAGGGGCGGAGCGAGCTGGATTATCGGGTCGCCGCGGTCGTCCGCTCGGCAGTAGAGTCCACCTTCGAACAGTGCTTTCGAGACATAGCCGCGAAGCAGCCGCTCCTTCTCCTCGACGCTGAACGTCTCGCGACTTTCCTTGTCCTTCACCAGTTCGATTCCGTAAAAGTATCCGTCGCCTCTGATGTCACCCACCAGGGGAAGGTCTTCGAGGCGTTCGAGGTAGGATCGGAATACGCTACTGTTTGCATCCACGTGATTGTTGAGCTGCTCTTTTTCAATGATGTCGAGATTGGCCAGCGCAACGGCGGCTCCCACCGGATGCCCGCCGTACGTGAATCCGTGAGCGAACCATTCACGTTCTGCCAAAAACGGTTCGACCAACCGATCGTGAGCGATCATCGCCCCGAGTGGAGCGTAACCGGATGTCAATCCCTTGGCGCAAGTAATGATGTCCGGCTGAAAATCGTATCGTATCGCGCCGAAGTCGGCTCCGAGCCGACCGAACCCACATATCACCTCGTCCGAAACGAGCAAGACATTGTAATGGTCACAGATCTCCCGGACCCGCTGGAGATAGCCCGGAGGAGGCGTAATGCAACCGCCTGAATTCTGCACCGGCTCGATGAAGACGGCCGCGACGGTTTCGGGCCCCTCCTGCTCGATGGCCTCGGCGATTTTGTCGGCAGCCCATAGTCCGAACTCACCCGGCGCGAGGCTTCGGTCGTCCCGTCGATAGTAGTTCGTGTTGGGAACGCGAATGGTTGTAGGCACGAGGGGCTCGAAGTCGACGCGCGCACTGGGGAGTCCGGTAATCGACAGCGCACCCATCGAGGTGCCGTGATACGAAGCATAGCGGGATACCGCCTTGTGCTTCAGTGGGTGACCGGTGCGCCGATGATAGGCGCGGGCCAGCTTCCACGCCGTCTCGACGGCTTCGGAGCCGCCCGTTGTGAAGAAGATTCGGTTCAGGTCGCCCGGTGCCATGTCCGCGAGCCTGGCGGCCAGCTCTATTGCCGGTGGATGCGCATACGACCAGAGCGGGAAGAACGCTAGTTCACTCGCTTGGCGGGCGGCGGCCTCGGCGAGCTCGGACCGGCCGTGGCCGACCTGCACCACGAAGAGCCCCGACAGCCCGTCGAGGTAGCGGCGGCCGGTAGCGTCGAAAACGTAGGGCCCCTCCCCCCGCACCATCACCGCCGTATCCGAAACATCCCTCGATGCGAGGCGAGTGAAGTGCATCCAAAGGTGGTCGGATGCGGCGGAATTCTCGCGGGGATCGTGAACAGTCACAGTCGATGTCCTGCACAGTGTCGGGGGCCGAATCATGGCCTGTGTTGTATAACGTACGAACTACATGAAGACTGGCAGTTCGGGACGCCGCGGGGGGAGTAGGGAATTCCCTATGTTCGGCCCGGCCGAGGCCGGGAATACCTTCACCGCCACGGTGTCGCGGCCGCATTGGCAGTATTTCGGCATGCGGACGATGAGGGGAAATGCCGTCCCTCATGTCGTCACGACAGCCAGGGAGCCGCGGCGCGAGCCGGCGGATATCCACTCAGAGCGGAATGCAGGGTGGTGCGACCGGTCGCGACGGTACACTCCGCCCTATGGGCGAGCATCCGATGCTGCATTCGATTTCCGGTGGACGCGATGACGGGAACCGGCGACCGCGGCCGCAATCCGTCCGAGAACCCCTGTGGCGCGAGGTGCTCGGACTTCGGCTGCGTGAGCTGCGGCAGGAGCAGCGCCGGACGCTGGCGGAGACGGCCGGGCGGGCCGGTGTCTCGCCGCAGTATCTGTCCGAGGTGGAGCGCGGCCGCAAGGAACCGTCGAGCGAGATGATCGCGGCACTCGCGGGCGCGCTCGGCACCTCGTTGGGCGAACTGACCGGCCAGGTGTCGGAGGCGCTGCGTGGGGAGCGCATCACCTCGACCCGCCCGGCCGTCGCTCCTGCCCGTACCCCGCGGGCGGGCGTGCAGGCCATGTTGCTCGCGGCCTGACCCGCCTCACCCGCGCGACTGCAGCACCCGGTCGACCAGGCCGTATTCCACGGCGGCATCGGCGGTGAACACCCGGTCGCGGTCGGTGTCGCGGCGCAGCGTCTCGGGCGCCTGGCCCGTGTGCCGCGACAGGATCGTCTCGATTTCCGCTCGCATCCGCACCAGCTCGTCGGCCTGGAGGATCAGGTCGGGGATCGCGCCCTGGCCACGGGCCGCCGGCTGGTGCAGTACCACCCGGGCGTGCGGCAGTATGGCGCGTTTCCACGGTTCGCCACCGGCGAGCAATACGGCGCCGACCGCGATGGCCTGGCCCACGCAGGTGGTGTGGACCTGTGCCTTGATGTATCGCATGGTGTCGTACACCGCGAGCATCGCGGGCAGTTCGCCGCCCTCGCAGTTGATGTACAGGTTGATCTCCTGCTCCGGGTTCTCCGATTCCAGATGCAGCAGTTGCGCGATGAGCGCGTTGGCCACGCCCGAATCGATCGGGGTGCCGAGATAGACGATCCGTTCGGCGAGCAGATGCGAATACACGTCCATGATCCGCTCGCCACCGGGCTGCCGGGCGATGACATTGGGAATGGTGTAGGTGCTCATGAGATGCCGACCTTCTGACGCTGCGGAACGACCTGGGCGAACGAGTCGACGATGTGATCGATGAACCCGTACTCCTTCGCCTGCTCGGCGGTGAACCAGCGGTCGTGCAGTGAATCCTCGTAGACCCGCTCGTACGGTTGGCCGGTGTCCTCGGCGATGAGACCGAGCACCGTCTCCACGGTGTGGCGCAGATCGTCGGCCTGCGCCTCCACCTCGACCGCGCTGCCGCCGATCCCGGAGGAACCCTGATGCATCAGGATGCGAGAGTGCGGCAGGGCGAAACGCCGTCCCCGGTCGCCCGACGACAGCAGGAACTGGCCGGCGCTGCAGGCCAGGCCCAGAGCCAGGGTGGAGACCTCGCACGGCACCAGTCGCATGACGTCGCGGATGGCGAGCATCGCGGGAACCGAACCGCCGGGGGAGTGGATCCACAGCGAGATACCGGCGTCCGGGTTCTCCGCCGCGAGCGTGAGTATCTGCGTCATCAGTAGGGTGCCGTTGTCGTCGTCGAGCCCGCCGTCGAGGACGACGATGCGGCGACCGAGCAGTTGTTCGCGTGCCCGCCAACTGAACAGCGGGGCCTTGTCATCGTGAGCCATACGTCCACCGTGCCTCGGGGGGTCGTATATTTCGCCCCGTGCTGCTGTGAGCGGATCTGCCCACAGCAGCGAGCGCAGTTCACGAAACCCTCGGGGTCGAGATGGCTGCCGAGCCGGCCGGGCAAGGCCGCGTCCTCGCGGCGGGGATCCTGCCCGCCACAGTGCGCGTCTGTGTCGAACGCGCTGCGCCGTAGTCGATTCGCCGGGTTCTGCCGGGCGGGGTGGAAAGAGGCGATGAGTACCGGGACAACTCCGGACAGAACGATTTCGGCCGCTGCGCCGTCGATGACTCAGCGGCCGAACCACCCCTTATCGGTCCCTCAGTGTGGGAGGCTCTTGACCAGTTCGGGCTCGCGGCTTTCGTCCTCGTCCGATCCCTCGGTTGCCTCGGCCCGGTTCGGCAGCAGTACGGCCATGGCGATCACAACCAGGGCCAATGCCGCGGAGACGCCGAACGCCAACCGCAGACCGTCGAGCTGCGCGGCCGCCTCGTCGACTCCCTCGGCCCTCAGCGCGGTGCTGTGGGTGGACATGACGGTGACCACCAGTGCGGTGCCGAAGGCCGCGGCGACCTGTTGCAATGTGCCCAGCATGGAGCTGCCGTGGGAGTACAGGTGTCCCGGGAGCGCCCCCAGCCCGAGGGTGAAGACCGGGGTGAAGGTCGCGGCCAGCGACACCATGAGCAGGATGTGCAGGATCAACAGCTGCCAATACGGCATGCTCGCCGAGACCCGGGTGAACCCGGCGAGCGCGACCGCGATACCGATCGAACCGGGAATCACCAGCGGCCGTCCGCCGATCCGGTCGAACAGGCGCCCGATGGTGGGACCCAGCAGGCCCATCGCCAGCCCGCCGGGCATGACGAGCAGTCCCGTCTCGAGCGGGGTCAGACCGCGCAGGTTCTGCAGGTACAGCGGCAGCAGGATCATCGAGCCGAGCATCGCCAGGAACGCGACCGACATGAGCACCAGCGCCTTGGCGTACGTACCGGCCAGCAGGATACGCAGATCCAGCAGCGGGGTGCCGGTGCGCTGCAGCCGCAGCTGTCGGGCCGCGAATATGCCGATGAGAACCAGTCCGGCGGCGACGATCAACACGGGCACGGCGGCACTGCCGGTCTCGAACCGGCTGAGCCCGTACACCAGGCTGCCGAATCCGAGAGCCGCGAACACCACGCTGGGCCAGTCGATCGCCCCGGCCTCCGGTTCGCCGACGTTCTCCAGTCGACGCAGGCCGAACCAGGTGACTGATGCGGCGATCGGCAGCACCAGCACGAAAAGCCAACGCCACGATCCCGCCTGCAGTACCAGACCGGAGATGACCGGCCCCATGGCCGGCGCCACCGAGATGGCCAATGTGACGCTGCCCATGACCCGACCGCGGTCGTGTTCGGGCACCACCGTCATCAGGGTGGTCATCAGCAGCGGCATCATCACGGCGGTGCCGCCCGCCTGGACGACCCGTCCGATCAGCAGCACCGCGAACGACGGGGCCACGGCCGACAGCGCGGTACCCGCGATGAAGACACCCATCGCGATCGCGTAGGCCCGACGGGTGGTGACCCGTTCCAGAAACCACCCGGTAACCGGGATGACGGCAGCCATGGTGAGCATGAACGCGGTGGACACCCACTGGGCTGCCCGTTCGGTGACCTCGAGGTCGGTCATCAGGCGCGGGATCGCGTTGATCATGATGGTCTCGTTCAAGATCACCACGAAGGTCGCCAGCACCAGTAACCGGATCACGGTCGGCGTCCGCCCTCCGGTCGGGCGCACGGGTATTGCGGTGGACATCGATTACCTCCGGAGGGTTCGCGGATGGAACGGCACATGGCCTGGCGGGGTCCCCGATGACCCATATCCCCTGCCACACCAGAGCAGACGGGGGTGGCTCGTTCAACTCATCGGCCGCGCGTCAGTATTCCTGCCCGCCGCCCGAAGGGCATCCGATTTTTCGCCCGCGGCCCGGCGTGAGCCTGTGGGGAACCGGGCGAGTGCGCGGGGTCCGGATCGTGTGCCGCGCCGGTGCCGCGGTTCGTCACAGGAGTCTGGACAGGAATGCCTGGGTGCGGTCGTGTCGCGGGGCGGACAGGATTTCCTCCGGTGGTCCCGCTTCGACGACCACCCCTTGGTCCATGAACACCAACCGGTCGGCGACCTCCCGGGCGAAACCCATTTCGTGGGTGACCACCACCATCGTCATCCCCGAATCCGCGAGCTCCCGCATTACCGCCAGTACTTCCCCCACCAGCTCCGGATCCAGCGCCGAGGTCGGTTCGTCGAACAGCATGAGCTTGGGGTCCATGGCCAGGGCGCGGGCGATGGCCACCCGCTGCTGCTGCCCGCCGGACAGCTGGGCCGGGTAGGCGTTCGCCTTGTCCGCCAGGCCGACCCGTTCGAGCAGTTCCTCGGCCCGGGTGGTCGCGGCGGCCCTGCGCAGCTTTTTCACCCGGGTGGGCGCCTCGATGACATTGCCGAGGACCGTGCGATGGGGGAAGAGGTTGAAATGTTGGAAGACCATCCCGATATCGCGGCGCTGGCGGGCGGCCTCGCGGGGGTGGAGTTCGTGGAGCCGTCCGTTGCGCTCTCGGTATCCCACCAGTTCCCCGTCGACGTAGAGGCGTCCGGCGGTGATCTGCTCCAGATGGTTGATACAGCGCAGAAAGGTCGATTTCCCCGAACCGGACGGACCGATGAGGCACAGTACCTCCCCGCGCCGGACTTCCAGCGAGATCCCTTTGAGCACCTTCAGCGCGCCGAAGTCCTTGCAGACCCGGTCGGCGCGGATCATCGGTGTCGATGCTGTCTCCCGGCTCATTTCGAGCGGGCACCTCCCTGGGCGTCGGCCAGTTCCTGGAGTTGTTTGGCGGTCAGCTGCCGGGAGACGCCACGCGAGTAGTACCGCTCCAGGTAGTACTGGCCCACCATGAGGACGCTGGTGATCGCCAGATACCAGGTGGCGGTGACCAACAGCAGCGGGATCGGCAGGAAGTTCACACCGTAGATATCGCGGGCTCGGCCGAACAGATCGGTGCTCAGCGGGATCGCGGTGACCAGCGCGGTCGTTTTCAACATGCTGATCAGTTCGTTGCCGGTGGGTGGGATGATCACCCGCATCGCCTGTGGCAGCACGGTCCTGCGCATGGTCTGTGACCACGACATGCCGAGCGCGATGGAGGCTTCGCGCTGTCCTTCGCCGACCGAGTTGATCCCGGCCCGCACGATTTCCGCCATATACGCGGCTTCGTTGAGCCCGAGCCCGATCACCGCGAACGCGAACGCCGCCCGCAGACTCTGCACGTCCAGTTCGAAGAAGTGCGGTCCGAACGGGATCCCGAGTGCGATGTGCCGGTACAGCGACGGCACCAGGCCCCAGAACACGAGCTGCACGAAGACCGGGGTGCCGCGGAAAATCCACAGATAGACCCAGGCGGTGACGCGGAAGACCGGATTCGGCGACAGCCGCATCACCGCGAGCAGCGTGCCCAGCGCGACCGCGATCACCATGGCGAGCACGGTCAGCTCGAGCGTGACCACGGCCCCGGCCGCGATCCGGGAATCCCGCAGATACTGCCGGTAGACATCCCAGCGGTAGGCGGGATTGGTGGCCGCGCCGTACAGGAACAGCCCGACCAGGACGAGGATGAGAAACGCGGAGATCCAGCGCCCGGGGCGGCGTAGCGGGACCGCTCGGATCGGTTCCGGTTCGGCCGGATCGTGGGGTTGCGGGTCGGCGGTCATCGCCTCAACTCCTCGCGCCGTTGATGACGGAGGTGCCGATCGCGCCCGCCTGCACACCCCAGTTCGCGGTGATCCGCCGGTAGATGCCGCTGTCCATCAGGTATTGCACCGCGTCGCGCAGGATCGGTGCCAGCGGCGAGCCCTTGGTGAGTGCCCAACCGTACGGCGCGGAATCGAATATAGGACCGACCGGTTCGATTTTTCCCTCGGTCTGTTTGATCGCGTACGCGGTGACCGGGGAATCGGCGGACATGGCGTCGACCTGGCCGAGGACCAGCGCGTTGGTGACAGCGCTCTGCTCGTCGAACGCTTCGATGATGATGGGGTCGCGCCCGGCGGCGACGCAGGCCGCGCTCTTGGCCGGCACCTCCTCGAGGTGTTCCACCGTCGTGGCCTGGACCGCCACGCGTGTACCGCAGGCGTTCTCGGGGTCGATATCGCGGCCGGTGCGCTGGGCCCATTGCACCCCGGCGCTGAAATAGGTGACGAAATCGACCTGCTTCTCGCGGTCGAGAGAATCGGTGATCGAGGACATGCCGAGGTCGTAGGTGCCGGCCTGGACGGCCGGGATGATCTTCTCGAACGCCGCTTCGGTATAGCGGGCGCGGATGCCGAGCACTCCGGTGACGGCGTCCATCAGGTCGATGTCGAATCCGACGATGGTCCCGTGCCGGTCCCGGTATTCGTTCGGCTGGTACGGCACGTTCACCCCCACCACCAGTTCACCGGCGGCGGCGGTCGGGGCCGGCAGCCGCGCCGCGAGCGCGTCCACCTTCGTCACCGGAACCTTTTCCGGAACCGGGCCGGTGTCCTCGATATTGGTCACGCAGGCGGTCAGGAGCAGCGCACCGGCGAGTGCGGACCACAGCCGCGCTCGGGCGCCGGAGCGTGCTCGACAAACCACCGCGCCTCCACTACCGATCGCCGACATTCGGGAAAGCCGTGAAGCCACAATAAGCGACCGGAGTGGGTGAGGCCGATCTCAGCGCTGGGCGGTATCGGCCGGGCCGATCTCCGCGGCCGACCGCTCGTCCAGACCGGGGACGGGCACGCGTCCCACGTGGGCTTCGGCGCGCATCCGTTTCGACATATGCGGATAGTGCAGTTCGAACGCGGGACGCTCGGAGCGGATCCGCGGCAGTTCGTAGAAGTTGTGCCGCGGGGGCGGGCAGGAGGTGGCCCATTCCAGCGAGTTGCCGTAACCCCACGGGTCGTCGACGGTGACGACCTCGCCGTAGCGGTAGCTCTTGAAGACATTCCACACGAAGGTGACCATGGACACGCCGAGGATGAACGAGCCGATGGTGGAAAGGGTGTTCAGGCCGGTGAAGCCGTCGCTGGGCAGGTAGTCGGCATACCGGCGCGGCATACCTTCGGCGCCGAGCCAGTGCTGGACCAGGAATGTGGTGTGGAAGCCGAGGAGGGTGGTCCAGAAATGCAGGCGGCCCAGTCGTTCGTCCATGAACCGGCCGGTGAGCTTGGGAAACCAGAAGTAGATGCCGGCGAAGGTGGCGAAGACGATGGTGCCGAAGAGCACGTAGTGGAAGTGCGCGACCACGAAGTATGTGTCGGTGACGTGCCAGTTCAGCGGCGGGCTGGCCAGGATGACACCGGACAGGCCGCCGAACAGGAAGGTGACGAGGAAGCCGATGGCGAACAGCATCGGGGTTTCGAAGGTCACCTGTCCCTTCCACATGGTGCCGATCCAGTTGAAGAACTTCACCCCGGTGGGAACCGCGATGAGGAAGGTCATGAAGGAGAAGAACGGCAGCAGCACCGCGCCGGTGGCGTACATGTGGTGCGCCCACACCGCCATGGACAGACCGGCGATCGCCAGGGTGGCGAATACCAGGGCGGTGTATCCGAAGATGGGTTTGCGACTGAAGACGGGGATGACCTCGGTAATGATGCCGAAGAACGGTAATGCGACGATATAGACCTCGGGATGTCCGAAGAACCAGAACAGGTGCTGCCACAGGATGGCGCCGCCGGTGCCCGGGTCGTAGATGTGCCCGCCCAGATGTCGGTCGTAGGCCAGGCCCATGAGCGCGGCGGTGAGGATGGGGAAGGCGAGCAGCACCAAAATGCTGGTGACGGCGATGTTCCAGGTGAAGATCGGCATTCGGAACATGGTCATGCCCGGGGCGCGCAGGCATACCACCGTGGTGATCATGTTGACCGCGCCGAGGATGGTGCCCAGGCCGGATACCGCCAGGCCCATGATCCACAGGTCGACGCCCACGCCGGGGGAGTGTAGTCCGTTGCTCAAGGGGGCGTACGCGGTCCAGCCGAAGTCGGCGGCGCCCCCGGGGGTGACGAACCCGGCGGTCGCCATGGTGGCGCCGAACAGATACAACCAGTAGCTGAACGCGTTCAGGCGCGGAAAGGCGACGTCGGGGGCGCCGATCTGCAGGGGCAGGACGGCGTTGGCGAAGCCGAATACCACCGGTGTGGCATAGAACAGCAGCATGATGGTGCCGTGCATGGTGAACAGCTGGTTGTACTGTTCGGGTGAGAGGAACTGCAGGCCGGGACGGGCCAATTCCGCGCGGATCAGCAGCGCCAGCAGGCCGCCGATGAGGAAGAACCCGGTCGCCGAGGCCAGGTACATGATTCCGAGCATCTTCGGGTCGGTGGTGGTCACCACCTTCCAGACGGCCGAACCCTTCGGGCCGACCCGCGCGGGGAAAGGCCGGGCTGCCGTGAGTGTGGTACCACGCTGAGTTGGCGCTGCGGTCATAGCTCCTCCAGGGCCGGTCCGCTTGTTTCGCCGCGCGGCTACCCGCGGTCCGTATCCCTAAACCGCAGGTCGCCGATGTATTGAAGTGGTGCTCGTCGAGGTGCCGCTCGGTACGGGGATCAATCTCCGACGTGGAAACTCTTGGCGGCCTCGAGGATGCGTTCCGAGGGGGCGTCGCCGGCGCCGGCTCTGGCCGACATCGAAGCGCCCGCCATCACAGACAGTTCCACGATAGCCTCTCGTCCGTCCTCATCGGGATATTCCCCGAATTCGGCCGGTTTACCGATCACGGTGCGAATACCGTCGAGATATGCCCGACGCGGCGGGCCGGCGGGCCCGGGTGTGCGCCACATCGGAGGCCGGTGCGGCGATGCCGCAGCCTTGTCCGGCGGCGTGGAGCGCGGTGAACACGAGATCCTCGGCGACGAGGTGAGCAGACAGACCGAAATGGCGCTCTCGGAACTGGTGGAGCGGCTCGCGCTCTCCTTCGACCGCCGACTCGTTGTCACACTTTATCGCCCACCCCACCTGGAACCGTCGCCGAGAAGGCCTGGGCCGGGAGAACACGCCCGTCCCGTACCGAGGTCTCGGCGGCCGCCGCCGCGTGCCGTGATGGCAGACTGCTGGATATGGCGCAATCCGATTGGGCGGCTGTGGACCGTTACGTGGTGGACCACTTGGTGAACGACCCGGCGCCGACGGCGACGCTCGAGTCCAACGCCGCCGCGGGCCTTCCCCCGATCGACGTCTCGGTCGCGCAGGGCAAGTTCCTGTATCTGCTCGCCAGGTCGATCGGTACGGGCCGAGTGCTGGAGATCGGCACGCTGGGCGGATTCAGCACGCTGTGGCTGGCCCGCGCGGTGGGCGAGCGGGGGCGGGTGATCACGCTCGAATACGAGCGGCGGCATGCGCGGGTGGCGCGGGAGAACCTGGACCGGGCCGGTGTCGGGGACCGGGTGGAAATTCGGGTGGGCGCGGCGATGGAGAGCCTGCCGGTGCTGGAGGCGGAACACCCTGAACCGTTCGATTTGGTGTTCATCGATGCCGACAAGGTGAACAACTCGAACTATGTGCGCTGGGCGCTGCGCCTGGCCAGGCCCGGCTCGGTGATCGTCGTTGACAATGTCGTGCGCCGCGGCGCCCTGGCCGACGAGGCATCCACCGATCCGTCCGTTCGGGCGAGCCGGGAACTGGTGGAGCTGCTCGCCGCCGAGCCGCGCCTGGACGCCACCGTGTTGCAGACCGTCGGTTCGAAGGGATGGGACGGGTTCGCCTTCGCTGTCGTGATCTAGCGGACAGCGATCCGACGCATCGTGGCGGGTCGATCACGGGGTGGCGCCTGGCTCTTCTCGGAGGGTCATCGTCCGGATGAGTCGGCCGATATGTGGGGTCAGCCGCTCGGCCGTGAGCTCGAGGGTGCCTGCGCCGGCGAGTTGGTCGAAGACGAGCCCGTCGAGGTAGGCGACCAGGAGCTCGGCCCCGACGGCCGGTTCGGGGGCGCCGGAGGCGACGAGCATGCGCTCGGCCAGGGTGCGGATGCTCGTCCCGGCCGCGGCCAATGCGGTGCGCAGCTCGGGGCGACGGGTCGATTCCAGTGCCAGTTCGTAGCGGGCGAGCATTCGGGTGCGACCGGTGGTGGTCCAGTGTCGGAGGAGATCGGCCGCCGCCGCGGCGAGCATGTCCAGGTCGGCGGTGGTGAGGTCGGGTAGGGATGCCAGTTCGCTTGCGTCGAGTTCGGTGAGCCGGTCGACCGCGGCGCTCAGGAGCGCTTGTCGCGTTCGGAACACATTGGAACAAGAGCCTTCCGGCAGATTCGCGGTGCGGTCGACGGCGCGGTGGGTGAGTCCGCGCATTCCCGCCGCGGCCAATGTCTCGATCGTCGCGTCGGCCAGGAGAGCGCGGCGGTCGGTGGTTTCGGCCACCCGAGGTTCCTTTCCATGTCCGAGTCGACTACAACTGTAGTTATCATCGACTACAAGTGTAGTGGAGGTCCGAATGAGTGCGAACAGCGGCCGAGGCCCACGACGGGCAATCGTCGCCGGAGCCGGAATCGGTGGCCTGGCGACGGCGGCAGCACTGTGCCGGCGCGGCTGGGACGTGGAGATATTCGAGCGGGCCGACGCGGTCGGCGAAGCGGGCTCGGGATTGACACTGTGGCCGAACGGACTGCGCGCCCTGGACGTGATCGGCCTGGGCGCGGCGGTACGCGAGCAGGCGATAGCGGGTACCGACTCCGGTATCCGTGACCCCGGGGGGAGGTGGCTGATCCGGACCGATACCGGCGAACTGGTCCGGCGCTACGGCGAGGCGGTGATGATCTCCCGATCCGACTTGTTCGCGATCCTGCACCGCGCCGTCCCCGACGCGCGGCTACGCCTACGGGTCGCGGTGTCGGGAATCGAGACCGTCGGCAGGCGGGTCCGGGTCGTGCACAGCGCGGGGGTGTCCGAAGCGGATCTCGTCGTCGGCGCCGACGGAATTCACAGCGCGGTCCGGCGTTGGGTCTGCCCCGATGCGCGCGGGCCGCGCTATGCGGGGTACACCGCGTGGCGGATGATCACCTCCCGGCCGGTGCCGCCGCTGCGTGAGGGTGGCGAGACCTGGGGGCACGGTGAGCGGGTCGGCATCGTCGCGTTGGCGGATGGCCGCGTGTACATGTTCGGAGCGGCCGATGCCGCTGCGGGACAACGTGGGCCGGGGGGAGAACTCGCCGAGCTGCGACGCCGATTCGACGAGTGGCACGATCCGATTCCGGCGTTGCTGGACGCCGTCGACGAGAAGGATGTACTGCGCCACGATATCTACGAGCTGCCCCCGCTGCCGACCTACGTTCGCGGCCGGGTCGCCCTGCTCGGCGACGCCGCGCACGCCATGACCTCGAATATGGGCCAGGGTGCGAACCAGGGGCTCGAGGACGCCGTCACCCTCGCCGTCCTGCTCGACCGGCCGGGCGATATCGAGGACGCGCTCGACGAGTACGACCGGGTTCGGCGCCCTCGCACCCAGTCCATTGCGGCCCGTTCTCGCCATATAGGGGGTGTAGCGCAATGGAATTCGATTGCTTCCATGGTTCGGGATGCCGCATTGCGGCTGATACCGGCCCGCGCCCTCGTGTGGGGGATGGGCTCGGTAATGGTCTGGGAACCGCCGGACGCCGGTGATGATCTGTCGAACCGATAGGGGCCACGGTCGCCGTGTGGTCGGAGGTTTCGTCCACGTGAGCGATGACGCCATGGGCCCGGGTTGGACCGGGTAACAGGTGCGGCGACAGTGAGGGCGGTCCATATCGTGGCGACTCGGGAAAATCTGCGCGGGGCGGTCGCGGTCATCGTTCGGGGATCGGTGTCGGGTTCGGTGTGAGCGCCCGGAGCGCCAGGGCGAGCCACCGGAGTTGTTCGGCTTCCGGCACGTCGTCGCCGGGTGATGTGGCGAGGAGGAGGACCACATCGTCGGCGGTGATATCGGGGTAGAGCGAGCCCTCTCGATGTGCCGCCGCGACGAGCCGTTCGACGGCGGTGCGGCCATGGTCCTGGACCTGCCGCAACGGATCGTCCGCCAGGCCGGTGACGGCGAACCTCAACAAGCGTTCCTGCCGCATATCCAGCACAACGCTGCGTAGGAGAGCGATGAGCTCGTCGACCGCCGAGGCGGGCTCGTCGGCGGCGCGGGCGAGTGCCGCGTCCAGGGATTGCCCGATCGCCGTGGTCAGTTCGGTCACGATCGCCTCGACCAGGTCCTTCTTTGTCGGAAAGTGCCGGTAGAGCGTGCCGACGGCGACGCCGGCCGCGGCGGCGATCTCGTCCATCCCGACGTCGGGTCCGCGGCCGATCACGAGTTCGCGTGTCGCGGCGAGAATCGCCGCGCGATTGCGCAGCGCGTCCGCCCGCCGTCCGGTTTGTCCGGTCATCTGGTGATTCCTTCCGTACCAGGCTACTTGCGTAGAAGATGAACTATTGGTTCACTTTATCTATGAACGGCTAGTTCATGTTAGGAGTGAAGCACAGTGAGCAAATGGACCGAAGCGGATATTCCCGACCAACGCGGCCGCGTCGCCGTCGTCACCGGCGCCAACACCGGCCTCGGCCTCGAAACGGCTCGAGCGTTGGCCGAACACGGAGCCACCGTTGTCCTCGCCTGCCGGAACTCGGACAAGGCGGGGGAGGCGGCAAACCGGATCGTTCGATGAGCCCCCGGTGCCACGGTCGACACCGCGGAGCTGGATCTGTCCCGTCTCGCCTCGGTGCGAGCGGCGGCCGAGACGGTTCGCGGGCGGTACGACCGTATCGACCTACTGATCAACAATGCCGGCGTCACCGGCCTGTCCGGCACCACCGAGGACGGGTTCGAGATCCAATTCGGGATCAACCACCTCGGTCACTTCGCCTTGACCGGCCTGCTGATCGATCGGATCCTCGCATCCCCCGCCGCCCGTATCGTCACGGTCGGCAGTATCGCCCACCGCTTCGGCCGCACCGACCCCGTCGATCCTGCCGACCCCACCGGAAACGCCTACGCCAAGTCGAAACTCGCCAACCTTCTGTTCACCTACGAACTCGACCGCCGCCTCGCCGGAACCCCCGCGATCGCTCTGGCCGCCCACCCCGGTGGGGCGAGCACCGAGGTCTTCCGCTACTCCCCGGCGGCATTCCGTCTGCCGAACCTGGCCATCGCCCGACTCTTCGGCCGCACGCCCGCAATGGGGGCGCTGCCCACTCTTCGCGCCGCCACCGATCCACACGCGTCGGGAGGCGAATACTACGGTCCTTCAGGACTTTTCGAAATCCAAGGGTATCCCGTACCGGTGAACTCCAGCCCCCACTCCCACGACACCCGGCGACAGGCCGCTCTCTGGGAAGTTTCCGAAACACTGACCGGCGTCGGCTATCCCGAGTAATGGGTGGATCCAACGGCCGTATCTCCGTATCCAAGCCGCAACGATCACCAGGACCCGGCGACCTACCGCCATGCCTCGGGAGGGCCGTCGTTGTCGTGGAACGCGCGCATGGTCGGCGTCCACCGGGCTTCGATATCGTCGACATCGACAATGATGTCGATGCGGGCTTTCACCCGCTCGACCTGCCCGTCGAGGTGCTCGCGTCCGGGCACGAACACCGCTTCGGCCCGGTGCAGTTCCACACCGCGCAAGAGCAGTTCTATGCGGCCCTCGGCAGCGGCCGTGGCGACGATGGTCGCGCGGGGCTCGTAGCCGAGCCGGATCGCCAGGCCGCGCAACCGCGTCTCGTCCCACCGGCAGCGGTCTCCGGAGATGTCCGCCCGCAGATAGACGAGCGCGGGGGCCGGGTCGGGCAGGGTCATCGAATACCTCCGGCGAGCAGCGGTGTGCGGTCGTCGACTATCCCCAGGCCGCTCCATACGCAGGTGTCGGGTCCTGCGGTCGAGTGCTCGACGATCCTGCCGCCGACAACGGCGACCATTCGCTCGCACAGCAGGCACATCACCTGTTCGATCGGTCCGCGGATACCGCGGGCGTAGGCGGCCCCGCACATGCTCACGGTGATCCACGGTCCGCAATCGCAGGCGGTGGATGTCGTGTGCTGTTCTCGCTCCACCTGTTCCCTCCGCTCATCCGTTCGCTCCGGCGCCCGACGCCGGGCTCGCGTCACCGACATATGGTTCGCGTGTGTCGTGGTTCGGCATCGCCCGCCGCCCGGGGCCTGCACCGAGGTTCCGGCAAAAGCCGATCTCGTTGAAGGCTCGAAAACGCCCCGGAGGTAATACGCTTCCGGTATCGAGCATTGAGGGCTTCGACAGCAGGGGGTGGTGGGATGATCGTCAGCAGATGGACACGGGTGGAAGTCCGCGCGCTTCGGACGGCCGCGCTGCGTTTGACGCAGGAGGAGTTCGCGGAGCGAACCGGATACCAGCTGCCGACCATCAGGAAATGGCATCGGACGACATGGGATCGACCGGTGCGCGGCCGATCGGCGGAGGTACTCGACACGATCCTGAGCGGGCTCGACGGCGATCAGTTGGCCCGCTTCACAGCGGAGATCGCTGCCGAAACCGGATCGAACCGGCATTGTGGTGAAGAGGGGACACAGTGGCCGAGTGGAGGATTTGGCCTGTATGAGTGGGAGGTCGATGGTGACATGAGACGTCGCGAGTTCGCAAGGGTGGCAACGGTGGCCGGCGTTGCGGTGACCACCGGGGCATGGGAATTCGGCGAGCGCATCGGCCAGGCCGACGTACGGCGCCTGCGGGCCGGTGTCGATCACTTGGGTGCGCAGGATCAGCAGCTCGGTGGTGGCACATTGGTTCGGCTCGCGGTCGAGCAGCTTGCGCGGGCGAAACACGGTCTGGACACCGCTACCTACGAGACGGCCTCCGGCACCGCATTCGCCGCTGCTACCGGCAATCTCGCCGTCCTTACCGGCTGGCTCGCCTACGACTCGGGCCTGCACCCGCTGGCCCGTCGGTGCTATGCCGACGCTCTGGCGTTGGGGACCGAGGCAGACGACAAGGATCTGATTGTCCATGTCTGTTTGACAGCGGCGAACCAGCCTCTGACCCTTGCCCGTACCGGCGCCGGCAGCCCTTACTACGCCCTCCAACTCGTCGACCGCGCCCGCACCCTCATGCATGGTCGCCCTCCGGGTCGGATCCATGCCCTGATCGCGGTCCGCGAGGCACAAGCGCGCGGATTGCTCGGCGACCGCGCCGGTTTCGGGCGCGCCATAGCGACCGCCTGGCGCGAACTGGATCACGCGCTCGCTTACGAGCCGATCGAGGAATGCCCACGGTGGCTGCGATTCGTCAACCACTCCGAAATCCGCGGACACGAAGCACGCGGATGGGGCGATATCGGCGAATGGCAACGAACAGCGACCTTGCTCGACACCGCGATTCGCGAGGAATCGGCCCCCCGGAACACCGCGTGTCTGCGGGCCGGCGCCGCTGCCGCGCAGGCCCGCCTCGGCGATATCCGTACCGCCCTCGACAGGGGGCTGGCGGTACTCGACGATCTCGAGACCATCGCGTCCGCCAGGCCGCTGCGTGCCCTCGCCCCGGTGCGATCCCGCGCCGACGATGCGAGCGGAGCCGAATTCCGGCACCGTTTCGACACCCTTTCGGCGAACCTCGAGCAGAAAGCGATCACTGTGTGACAGAGACTCCTACCGTCGAATTCCGTCGCTACGGCGCCACGCAGGCGCGCGAGCTACGCGACACCGTCGAGGACATCTATCGCCACTCCTACGTCGACGCCGTCTCGGGTGGCGACCCGTTCGATACACCGGCCGAGTTCATGCGCCGTTTCGACGCCTACACCCATCCCGATCGGGGACCGGGATTCGAGCTGGTGATGGCGTGGGCGGACGGTGCGGCGATCGGACAGTCCTGGGGGTGGCCGCTGCGTCCGAATACGGCGTGGTGGGGCGGTTTGCGGCTCGACGACGGCGATCACGCCGCATTCACCGCCGAGGACGGCTCACGCACGTTCGCGCTCTCGGAGATCATGGTCCACGCCGACCGAACCGGCCGCGGAATCGCGCGGGAACTACACGACGAACTACTGCGCGGCCGTCCGGAGCGGCGCGCGACCCTGCTGGTGGATCCGGACAACGAGCGCGCGTACGCCGCGTACCGCAGGTGGGGGTGGCGGCGCGTCGGATCGCTGCTCCCCGGCTGGGGGAACGCGCCGACATTCGACGTCCTGATCCGGGACCTGCCCCTCTGACCGGTCCGGTCGAGCACCCGGAGATCGGGGTATCACCACACGTCACCGAGCCGAAGGTGTGTTATGCCGCTTCCCTGGGCAGGCCACAGGGAGTGCCGGGCCGTTCCGAGGCCAACTGCGTGGTGAGTTCGGCGAATTCGGTGTCGAGGTGGGTGCCCGGATCCTCGGATGCCTCCTGTTCGGTATCCGCATCGGCCATGCCGTCCCGGTAGCTCCGGCTCAGGTGGCGGTAGTGCCTACTGGACAGCGCGTAGGTGGTGAACAGCAGGCCCAAGACGCCGAGCAGCACGAATACCAGCGCCATACCGCGTGCCTCGCCGGTGCCGAACCAGTCACCGATCCACCGGGCACCCGATCCGGCGGTCATGAACGGGATGAAGAAGAACTGGGTCATCGGACTGATCAGGAACGCGGTGAGCGGCGACGCGGCCTGCTCGACGCTTTGGGCGAACCCGAAGACGCGGCCTTGGCGTTCGTACGGCACGACCTTCTGCAGCACGGTCTGCTCGGCGGCCTCCACGAATGGCATGACCAGCATGAACATGGCCATCCCGCCGACCAACCAGATCACGGAGTCCCGCAGTGGGAACGCCATCGTGACCACCCACAGGGCCATATTGGTCAGCAGGATCAGCCGCACCGGATTGGACGATGTCCCGATGCGGGCGACCAACAGTCCACCGACGATCATCACGCCGCTCAACGCGCCCCAGATGATGCCCCAGGCCTGGACCGACATCATCGACAGGGCGTAGGGGTCCATGAGGGCCATGAGCCCGCCCATGAGCAGGTTGTTCAAGGCCGAGAACACGATGAGCGCGACCATGCCGGGGATTCCGCGGACCACCCGGATCGTTCCGCGCACGTCCACGCGTTTCGGCTCGTCCTCGGCGGCGGCGTGGGCCAGTGCGTCGGGCAGCCGCAGCCGACGCAGATGGAGTAGCGATCCGGCGAGCACGGCGACGGACAGGACCAGCACGCCGAGCATGCCGTTCCAGCCCACCAGCAGCGCGCTGGCTACCGACGTCACGAGCTGCGAGACGCCGCTGGTCGTGCCGACCAGTCCGTTGGCCCGGTCACGGACCCGCTCGTCGAACATGGCCGTGACAACGGTCGGCAGCGCGATGGACCGCAGATTGCCGGCGATCACGCCCGCCATGAGGAGCACGATGAGCATCCACAGCCGCACGCTCGCCGGGTCGCGCCATTCCTCGGCCGGGGTGATCAGGTAGAACACCAGACCGGTCGTGTAGATCGCCAGCGAGACGAGCGCGGATGCCTGCATCACGGTCTTCTTGCGATGGTGATCGACGATGCTGCCGAACCACACTCCCGTGCCGGCCATGGCGACCAGGAAGATGCCGGCGATCATGCCGGTCGCGAAGACGGAGCGGGTCCGCAGATACACGAAGAACGTGAGGGCGAACCAGACCGTGAAGTTGATGAACGACACCAGCAGCACGTTCACCAGCAGCTGAGCGAATGTGCGCACGGTGGGATCACCGAAGTCTAAGCGGGCGGCGGCCTCGTCGGCGGTTCTTCGTGGGATCTTCATGCTCATACTCAACGACCTCGACAATGGTTCAGGTCAAGCTCCGCTCGGGGAGCGACCGGGGGACTCGTTGTTTTCTTGGACCGCCGTCACCGGCGAAAGTCATCGGTACGGGCGGAAAGGACCCGCGTCCGCCTTGCGGTGCCCGTGCTACCGCCATGGGCGCGCAAGCCCGGGGCGCGAACGTCTCTCGTTACCGGCCGAGGACGAGGTCGACGTCCGTCGTGATCGCTCGGTCGGGTAACGCGGGAAGCGTCGGCGCGCTGCCCCGAATCCGGTGAGGAAAAGGGCGTCTTCGCCGAGGGCCGCCACGCGGGTGTCGGCTGCGAACCCGGCGAGCGGTTCCGGCTCGCTGTCGGTGGCCTCGTTGGAGACCGGAGATTTGGGGGGTGTACGGGAACCGCGCCGTCGGGAACAAGGTATTACCCGCGGACATAGGGCGTCTCGATTCTCGTTCGGGCGAACGGTGGTCGATCGGAGCCGAGAGCAGGAAGGTGCGACGATATCGCTTGAGCGCCGCCGAGCGTCGAGCCCTGCTCCCATCGGAGCGTTTTACGGAAACAGACTGACCACAGCCATGATCCGCACCCTAGAGCACGATACGACATCGGGTCCACCGAATTTCCTCGGTCTGTCCCGGCGGGCAATTCTCGACTTCTCGCACAGTGCTTGCCGGGCCGAATACCGGTTGAGCCGGCTCCGCACCGCCGGCACCATTCCGTCATGGACCTCCTCGCCTCGATTCCCGCCTTCGTCGTGGCCGTGGTACTGATCTCGGCCTCGCTCGGGCCGGCGATGGCGTTGATCCTGCGTCGCGCCACGGTGCGCGGATTCGCCGGTGCCGTGCCGACGGTGCTCGGGCTCGAGACCGGTCTGTACCTGTGGGCGCTGTGCTCCGCCGCCGGGGTGGCGGCCCTGGTCGCCGCATCAGAAGTCGCGTTTTTCGTGCTGCGCGTCGTCGGCGCCGGGTTCTTGTTGTACCTGGGGGCCAAGGCATGGCGTTCGGTGTGGCGTGGCGGGTACCAGGTGACACCGGAGACCGGCCTCGAGTACCCGGCCGGCTCGGCGCCGGACCGGCGCAAGGCCTTCGGCGAGGGCGTGGTGGTGATGCCGGCGAATCCCAAGGCCGCCGCGTTCATGATCGCGTTCTATCCGCAGTTCGTGCCGGACGGGTGGCCGTTGTTCGGCACGACCGCGTTGCTTGCCCTCCTTCAGGTGGCGATCGAGGTCGTCCTGTATCTCATGCTGGCGGCCTTGGTCGACCGCGCCGGCGGTTGGTTTCGCCGGTCCACGGTGCGACGTCGGCTCGATATGGTCAGCGGCACGGTACTCGTCGCCCTGGGGGTGCGGATGGCAGTAGAAAGCCGTTGAGCGCCGGACGTCTCCCGAGGTATCGATTCGTGGTACTCGGGCCGATGTGGCATGCCGGAGGCAGGGCAGCCGAGGTGCGGTGGCCGGGACCGCGGTCGAATCACCTCTTCTGATTCACCGTGAGCAGAAGCCTGTCCCGGATGGTCCCGCGTCCGCATCATGTGCAGGTGTGACCGAGTCGCGGACCCATCAACGTCCGGTTTCGTAGGTCGAACGGACGCTGCGCGACGGGATTCGACCTTCGGAACCGAAGAACCAGGAGATACCCATGACGACCCATATCGACAGCGACGTCCGCATCTCGCGCCTACCGGTACCCGACCGCGCCACCCTACCGCCGAAGCTGCGGGCTCAATTCGACGCGCTGGAAAAGCAACTCGGGTACCTGCCGAACTGGGCGAACTCGTGGGGACTCGGTGGTGAGAATACCGTCCGCCTGATCGACTACATCCTCCCGCTGCTCGATCCGTCCCGTGGAGAGCTGAGTTACGCCGACAGGGAACTGCTCGCCACGGTCACCTCGGCCGAGAACGGTTGCTCGTATTGCCGTCTCAATCACACGAAGTCGTTGACCGAGGCATTGGGCGACAAGATCCTCGCGACGCGCATCGGCCTGGACTATCGCGAGGTTCCCGAACTGACCGATAAGCAGCGGGCGCTCGCCGAACTCGCCGCCAAGGTGGCGCTGCACACCCACGAGGTCACGGACGCCGATTACCAGCGACTCCAAGAGCTCGACTACACACCGGCGCAGATCTTCGAAGCCCTGCTCGTCATCACCGTATTCGCGGCGGCGAATCGGTTGACGGTCGCGCTCAACGTCATTCCCGACCGACAGTTCTTCGAATAGACCGGCACGCCGACGGCATTCGGCACGTGCCGCCGGATCGGTGCCGCGCCGGATGGCGCCGTCCGGGCTTCCGGCGGACGAGCGGGTCGCGCGGCACGCCCAGGATTCGTTCGGCGATCTGGTTGCGGGTCTCCTCGGCGGCGTCGAGCAGACCTCGGGCCGCCCGGCGCGCCTTCCGGCCGTGCAGGATCGCGCGTGCGATCTCACCGAGTTCCCGGTGTTCGTCGGTCAGGGCAATACCCATCGGTGCCCTCCTCGGGGCGGCGGTGTCCGGTATCCGGCCCGTTACCGTGGGCGGCGACCCCGTCCCCGGTTCGTCCGAGCGGCGATCTGCCGCGTATCCGGCGAGGTCGGCTCGCCCTCTTCGGAGTGTCACCGACCGGGGACGTCCTGGGTACGGGTATCGAGGAAACGCCTGTACGTCGTATGACGCGGTATTCCGAGCCGAATACCCGATCCGCCGGCGGGGAGCAGAATGGAGCCGTGTCGGAACGCCGGGACCACCCTCAGTTCACCTATCCGGAAGTCGGCGCCACCCGGGATGCGTTGCCGCCGGGCTATCACCATGTGCGGGTGCGCCGCCCGCTCGGCCGTGGCCGCGGCGATTTCGCCCGCCTCGGCGATGCCGTACTGGCCTACCGGATACAGCGCGGCCTGCGCATTCTCGGACACGCACAGACTCCGGTGGCCGAACCGGGCGCCGCGATAACTCTCGTGCTGGGCGCCGGCCCGATCGCGCTGCACGCGCCGTGCCGGGTGATCTATGTCCTCGACGAACCGGACCGGCGGGGCTTCGCCTACGGAACCCTGGACGGCCACCCGGCGTCGGGGGAGGAACTGTTCGCCGTCGAATACGAATGCGCCACCGATACCGTGTACGGGGTCATCACCGCGTTCTCCCGCCCGGCAACCTGGTACACCCGGCTGGGCGGACCTCTCACCCGCGCAGGGCAGCGCTTGGCCGCCTATGCCTACCTGGCGACATTGCGCCGCACGCCCGACCGGTCCTAGTCCGGTACATCACGGGCGCGGGGCCGGGGGCCGATCTGGTCGAGAAGGATGTTGACCTCTTCCGGGAAACCGTTGGTCACCGGTTTCGGGGTCTTGTTCGGAAACCGGCGCGTGACGTGTTCTTCAGCGGCCGATCCGGGGAGCACATAGACGGTTTCGGCCTTGTTCTGCAACGGCCGTACGACCCCGTTGAGGTGGCCCTTTCGATCGTCGACATAAGCGCCGACGACGTCCTCGCCCGCCGGGCACACGGCCATACAGTAACCGGCCTTGTAGTTGGGTTTGAACGACAGGCTCTGCCACATCGCAAACGATTCGCCCGTGGTCACCCGCGCCCGGTACTCGTCCCGGCTGTCGCTGTCGGCGACGGTTTCGGCCCAGTCGGTGAAACCACCCATGAACTCACGGTAATTGTGCGTGTAGCACGCCTGGAAGTCGAATCCGTCGCCGTCGGTGATCGCGCCGACCGGGCACGCGGATATGCACAGCTTGCATTCGAGACACGGGTTGAAATCCAATGGCGCACCGGGTTCGTCGACGATGGCATCGGTGACCACGGTGCCCAGCAGGATGAAGTTACCGAACTTCGGGTGAATCACGTTGCGGTGTATGCCCATAACGCCCAGCCCGGCGGCCTCCGCGACCACCTTGTGCGCTATCACCCAGATCCGTCCGGGGAACTGCTCGACCTCCATCGGGTATCCGGGTGACGGGTACACGGCGCGGTATCCGGCGTCCTGGAGCGCTCTGGTGATGCGGCGTGAGACGTCGTTGGTCTCGTCGTCGGCGTGGTTGAACTCGGTATTGGCCAGGCTGCGCATGGGACTGCGCAGGTTGTCGCGGTTCATCCGCACGCAGAACGAGACGAATGTGCGTGCGGTGGGCAGGATCGCGTGCGCGTGCTCCAATTCCTCGGCCACCCGCCGATCGTCGACCGCCACGAATCCGACATCGTCGGCGCCCGCCTCGAGGCAGATCTGCCGCAGGTGGGAGGCGGCCAGAACCGGTGCCGGTGCCGGGCGTGGATGCGCCGTGACCTGTGCGACTGTCGGGTGGTCGGCGAGGCGCTGCCGTCTCTTGGGTTTTCGGTCCATGGTCGACATCGGTCCCTCCTGATTCCGGTGAGGCCGAACGGCCTCACCGGAATAGACCTCGCGGAGGGCCGAAAATCATCGCGGGTCCACCGGGTGGTTCAGGAACTCGTCGATGTGTTGTCGACCGAGGTCGAGGGTCGGTCCGCGCGCGAGAACACCGCCACCAGGAACTCGGAGTCGTCGGTGAACGGGCGCAGGTCCCAGGTGGAGAGCAGCAGATCCACCGTCAGCCCGCCGGCCGTGGCGTCGCCGAGGAACTGCGGGAACTCGTAGCCTCGGCCGGCGCCGAATCCGATGACCACCCGGCCGTTCGGGGTCAGGTGACGCGCGAACTCCGCCAGCACGGCTTTCCGGGTGGACGGTGCCAGAAAGGTCATCACATTGCCCGCACATACGATGACATCGAAATCCGCCGCGATTCCGCGGGCCGGCAGATCCAGTGCGGCGAGATCACCGACCAGCCAGGTCGGGCCGGGATGGTCCTCCTCGGCTGCGGCGATCAGCACCGGATCGACATCCACGCCGACGACCACGTGACCGGCGTCGTGCAGGTAGCCGCCGAGACGACCCGGTCCGCAGCCCGCGTCGAGCACCCGCGCGCCGCGGCCGAGCATCGCGTCGACCAGCCGTGCCTCCCCGACAATATCCTGACCCTCCGCGGCCATGGCCCGGAACCGTTCCACGTACCACGTCGAATGCGTCGGATCGGCTGCGGTGATCTCCTCCCACCGGCTCGGGGTGCGGTCGCTCGAAGCGCGGGTGTTCATCATCGGTTCCTCCTCCACTCGGCCCTCGACCCATCGACCATCGCGAGTGCGAGGCCGTTGCGGCACGCGGACTGTTCGTAGCGAACTGTAGGAGCGTCGGGCGTCCCGGGCCGGCGCTCCCCGCATCACCGCGGGCGTATCAGCTCTTTCCGAGGGCCTCGGTACGGATGAGGCCCAGCATGCTCGGATTGTTCGACGTCGTGGCGACGTTGACGGTCGCATGGACATAGCGGTCGTCCTCGGCGAGCCGGAGCAGGGAGGCGGCGAGATCGGCGCGAGAGGTGAACCTGCCCGCGGCTCGCCCCTGGGTCACCGTGTAGTCGGTGACGGTCGGCAGGTTGTACAGACCGCTCGGACGGACAATCGTCCAGTCGAGCTCGGACGCTGTGAGCAGGGCTTCCATCGCGCGCATATCGTCATAGAGGGTTTTGCCCAGATAGCGTGCGATAAAGGGCTGTAGTACGCGGTTGAACAGGAACCCGGCGTCGTCGAACGACTGGGGTTCCACCGCGCTGGAGGAGACGACCGCGATTCGCCGTATCCCGTGACCGCGCATCGCGGTGGCGATATTGGCCACTCCCGCGGAATAGGTGGTGATCTTGTCCCTGCTGTACGGAACACCGAGCGTCGACAGTACGGCGTTCCCGCCGGCTATGGCCGCGTCGACCGCGGCCGGGACGTGTACGTCACCCTCGAACGTGGTCAGGTGGGGGTGTTCGATCGGGAATTCGCCGGTTCTGCGAGTGACGGCGACCACCTCGTGGCCGGCGGTGAGCGCCTGCTCGGTCAGTAAGCGGCCGGTGGGGCCGTTGGCCCCGAAAACAATGATACGCACGGGTTTTCCTTCCGAATTGTGACCTGTGGCCGTCTCCTGTGGTCGCCGACAGGGGTATCGGCGCGTGGGTCGCCGGCGGATATGGCGCCACGTCCGTCGGGTGCGGGGGCGGGATATCGCTTGTCGCATGGCCCGCGGCGACAGTGTCGGCGGATCTCGGGGAGGTTGTCAGGGCAGTGAGACGCATAGATTTCCTATCTAGGTCTGATAATATGATATCCGTATCATACGGGAATGAGGACATTTTGCAAAGTTTGTCCGGGATGTGGCGAGAGGCGCCGATTCCGGTGTTATGGAGGCCGCGCTCCGTCATATGGGCCGATGCGGCCGGCCGTCACCGGGCAGTCAGGAGGTCAACGATGAAATCGACGATCACCAGTGCAGGAGGAGATGTCGGTGGGCGCGTGCTCGAACAGGCCGCGGCGGCGTATTGCAAGGTCACAGCGGTGATGTGAGATCCGGACACTGTGTCCACGTGGGTCCGGGTCGTGACGCTCGATTCGGCCGATTCGGCCCCCACGATACTCGAGGACGCGGTGCCGTCGCGGTCCTCTCCGGCGGTCCCGGAACGGGCGGCATACGATCGATACACCGTATTATCCGAGTCTCGGATTATGTGAGGAGAGTATGGCAAAGACGAGCGCGGGAACGGGCCGACAGCGTAGGCGGTTGGTCTCGACCGTCAAGGAGTCGCTGCGCGAACTGCGCATACATATGTCTTTGCTGAACCATCAGGTCGGTTCTCAGGTGGATCTCAAGGATGTCGATCTCGATTGCCTCGACATCGTCAACCGGCAGGGGCCCCTCAGTCCCAGTGGTATCGCCCGTCTCGCGGGTCTGCATCCCGCCACCATGACGGGCATCCTCGATCGGCTGGAACGCGGAGGGTGGGTTGTTCGTGAACGTGACTTGTCCGATCGTCGTGCCGTCACCGTTCGTCCGCTGCGCGGCCGCAACACGGAACTGTTCCGGCACTATGCGGGTATGAACACGCTCATGGATGAGATCTGCGCGGACTACAGCGACGCCGAACTCGAATTGATCGCCGGCTTCCTCCGACGCACCAGCGCGGCCGGGCGGGACGCGACCGATCGACTCGCGGCCGGTTGAGCATATCCGGGGCGATGTCGACGCCGAAGCCCTGTTCGGCGTGACGTTCATCGTCTGCCGCGGAGGGGCCTGTCACCTCGGCCACGGGTGCACCACGCGGCCGACAGGCGGTGGGGCCCGGATTTCCCGGCGCCGGCGCTTCGTCGGCCGCGTGGTATTCGCGCGGACTCGAGACCGCCGTTCACCGGCGAGAACCGGCCCGGTATCGCTATGCGTGCTGTTCCGGGGGAACTTCGACAGCAGGAGTTCGGTTTCCGGTCGTCCGGTGGCGCTCGTTTTCGGTGCGGCCGTTGCGTGCCAGGAGGAAAGCGATTACCGCCATTGCCAGCAGGACCGCCGCACCGGCCGTCAGCGCCGCGTGGATACCGGTGACGAACGATTCTCGCGCCGCGGTGACCAGGGCGGCATCGGATCCGGCATGCTGGATCGTCTCGCCGAGTGTCGGGGCGAAATCACCGCCGGACCGGAACACCAGCGCCGCCAGCGACCCCAGCAACGCCAGCCCGAGGGCATTGCCGAGTTCGAAACTCGTCTCGGAGATTCCGACCGCGGACCCCGCCCGTTCCGGCGGTACCGACGCGACCGCAACCTCCGAGACCAGGGTGAAGACCACGCCGTAGCCGATACCGGCGATCGCCGAGCCGGCGATGTACCAGCCGACGCCGCCGTCCAACCCCACCCCGAGCAGCAGCAGATTGCCGACCGCCGCCACCGCCAGCGCGGAGGCGAACGCCCATCGCACACCCAGCCGACGCCCCACCGCCGATCCGGTCATGGAGAATACGAAGACCGTGATCGCCATCGGGATCCCCAGCAGCGCCGCTGCCAGCGGATCGCGGCCGGTCACCGACTGCAACCAGATACTGGTCAGATAGCTGAGACCGGCCAGCGACATCATGCCCGCCGTACTCGACCCGATGGCGACCGAGAACTGTGCCCGGCCGAACAGTCGCAGATCCAGCAGCGGTTCCGACAGCCGCCGCTGCCGGCGCACGAACAGTGTCAGCATCGAGACGCCGGCCAGCGCGCTCAGCAGTGCCTCGGCGTCGAGCCCGTGCTCGGCGGCGTGTTTGACCGCGTACACGGCGGGCAGGATTCCGCCGATCGACAGCGCCACGCTGGGCAGGTCCAGGGGGCCGAGGGTGTTCGCACGGTGTTCCGGCAACAGCAGCGGGCCGAACAGCAGCAGTATCAGCAATACCGGGACATTGATCAGGAACACCGAACCCCACCAGAAGTGGTGCAGGAGGAATCCGCCGATGATCGGCCCGACGGCCGATCCGCCCGCGAAGAACGCGGTCCACACCCCGATGGCGGTGGAACGCCGCCTCTCGTTCGGGAACAGGGTGGAGATCAACGCCAGGCTGGACGGCAGCAGAGTCGCCCCGCCGGCCCCCATCAGCGCCCGCGCGGTGATCAGCACGGCGGCATTCGGCGCGAAGGCCGCGAGCACCGAGGCGATTCCGAACACAGTGGCGCCGACCAATAGAATGGTGCGCCGTCCGATCCGGTCGCCCAGATTGCCCATGGTGATCAGCAGCCCGGCGATCAGGAAACCGTAGATATCGAGAATCCACAGCTGCTGGGCCGCGGTGGGATCGAGATCGACGGTGAGGGTGGGCAGGGCCAGGAACAGCACCGACATATCCATCGATACGAGCAGCACCGGCAGCAGGAGTACGCCGAGACCCCACCAGGCCCGAGACGAGCCGACACCGGGCTCGGCCGCGGGTCGCGCCGTGTCCAGGTTCGTCATAGTGCTCCTTTCGCCGCCTCGGGGCATGGGGAAGATCGGTGCGCCGGCATTCGCGCCGGAAGGGCCGAGCCGTGCGGTGCACATACTCGTAACACGGTCGGTGGGACGGGTGTTCCGGTGGGGGAGTGAGCGACGCCACTGGTTAATTGATTAGCGCAAACAACTGAACTATGGTTAATTAGCGAAGGAAACTAATTCCCCTTGGAGTCACCGTGCCCATCTCCTCCGATACCGCGCAGAATCTACTCGGCGAGCTGTTTCTGGTCAGCCGAGCGCTTCGCGCTACCTTGGCCCACACGGACGCGGGCCAACTCCTGCCGGGCGGTCTCGGTGTCCTCAGCACCCTTGATACCGCGGGCCCCTGCCGTCAGGTCGACCTCGCGGCCGGTCTCCGTATCACGCCGTCGGCAATGAGCCGACATATCACCGAACTGGCCGCTGCCGGCTACATCAGCCGGCAGGCCGACCCCAGCGACGGCCGCGCCACCCTCGTTCAGGTCACCCCTGAGGGCCGCGACCTCCTATACCGCGTCCGGGACTTCCACACCCGGCACCTGCAGGAAACCCTGACCGACTGGACCGAGGAGGAGGCAGAACAGGCGTACCGGTTCGTTTGCCGGCTCCGGAGCTCCCTCAACTCTCGAACTCGCTGTGGCGCAGCGGACGAGAATCAGCAGATTTCGAAAGTGAGAACCGATGTCTGATACCGAGGCGCCCGCCTCTCGCGATCCGCTCGTCATGAGCCATCGCGAAATCCTGGAAGCGATGACCGGGCTGTTGGCCGCGCTGTTCACCGCGCTGCTCAGCACCACGATCGTCGCCAACGCCCTGCCCACCATCATCGCCGATCTGCAGGGCTCACAGACGGCCTATGCCTGGGTCATCACCACCGCGCTACTGACCAACGCGGCCTCGACCCCGATCTGGGGCAAGCTCGCCGACCTGTTCAACAAGAAGACGCTGGTCCAGACGAGCATCGTCATCTTCGTCGTGGGCTCGGTGATCGCCGGTCTCGCGCACAATGTGGCCCTACTGCTCGCCGCCCGCGCCCTGCAGGGTGTCGGTATGGGCGGTCTGACCGCATTGGTCGTCGCAATCATCGGCAGCATCATCCCCCCGCGGGAACGCGGACGCTACTCGGGCTATATGGGCGCGGTGATGGCGGTGTCCATGACCGGCGGACCGATTCTCGGCGGCGTCATCGTGGACAGTCCGCTGGGCTGGCGCTGGTGCTTCTACATCTGCGTCCCGCTGGCCGTGATCGCGCTGCTCCTGCTGCAGCACACCCTGCGCCTGCCGACCACCCGCAAAAAGAACGTGTCGATCGACTGGCTCGGCGCCACCCTGCTCACCGCGGGTGTGTCCGTGCTCCTGATCTGGGTCTCGTTCGCGGGTAAGGCCGGATACTACGAGTGGTTCTCCACCGAGTCCGCGCTGTATGTCGGCGGTGGTGTCCTGCTGCTGGCGGCGACCGTGGTGGTCGAGGCCCTCGTCAAGGACCCGGTCATCCCGCTGAAGATCGTCACCGAACGCACCACCGCCCTGGCGATCATCGCCTCGGTCGCCGTCGGTGTCGGCATGTTCGGCGCCACCACCTTCCTGGGCCAGTACTTCCAGACGGCGCGTGGATACTCCCCGACCGCCGCAGGCCTGCTGTCGACGCCGATGGTGGCCGGTATGCTCGTTTCCTCGGTGATCTCCGGTGCGCTGATCACCAGGTTCGGCAAGTGGAAGAGGTTCGTGGTCGGCGGTGCCGCGCTGTTGGTCGTGGGTTTCGCCCTGCTGTCCACCGTGGACCATGCCACCCATATGTGGCTGATCGGCGCCTTCATCACCGTGACCGGCGCGGGTGTCGGCATGATGATGCAGAACCTGGTGCTGGCCGTGCAGAACACGGTGAGTGTGCAGAACATCGGCGCTGCATCCAGCAGTGTCGCCTTCTTCCGCACCTTCGGCGGTGCCATCGGCGTCTCCGTGCTGGGCTCGGTCCTGGCCACCCGGGTGAGCGAACTGTCGACCGCCCGATTCGCCGAACTCGGGATCCACACCACCTCGTCCGGCGGCGCCAACCTCAACCTCGCCGCGCTGCCCGCACCGATCGCCGAGATCGTCCGCTTCGCCTACGGCGACGCGACCGGACGTATCTTCCTCATCGCGGCGGTGGCGACGGCGGTGGCGTTCATCGCCGCGACCCTGCTGCCGAACCGGCCGCTGCGGCGCACGATCGATATCGAACCGGCGGCCGATCCCACCGCGGCGGCCCATATGGAGTCGAAGGAGGAGATCCCCGACGATCTCGCCGAGCTCGACACCATGGTCGCCGCCGGCGCCGGCTCATCGGGTCGGGACCAGGAACGGGTGTGGGAGGACACCCCGCAGGTACGGCCCGAACCAGTTCCGGTCGGTGTGATGGCGGGGCACATCCCGGCCGAACGGAACGGACACGGCGCGTACGGGGCCGCGGCTCCGGCGCCCGCCCTGTCGATCGCCGAGTTCTCCGGGGCCGACCTCGACGGTGGGTCGCTCGGAGGCCGTATCGGACGCGACGATGGCCGGCCCGTGCCGGGTGCCGCGCTGACGCTGATCGACCAGCACGGCCATCAGGTCGCGCGGGCAACCGGGACCCCGGACGGCGGCTATACGATCGGCGCGCCTCGGGCGGGCAGCTATGTGCTGATCGTCTCGGCGCCGGGGCATCAGCCCACGGCTGTCAATGTGGCGCTGGCGCAGCAGCCGCAGCAGCTGGATCTCACCCTGACCGGGCTCGGCGAGCTGTCGGGTGTGGTCCGGTCGGCCCGCGGCGGTGAGCCGCTCGCCGGCGCGACCGTCACGGTGACCGACCAGCGCGGCGAGGTCGTCGGGTCCGCCGCCTCGGCGGGCGACGGGGCCTATGTCTGCCACGGCGTGGTCCCGGGCATCTACACCCTGGTGGCCGTCGCCGACCATATGCGGCCCAGCGCCACCACCCTCACCGTTCCGGACAGCGGTCTGCTGCGGCGCGATATCGAGCTGACCCCGATGGCCGTGCTCACCGGGTCGGCTCGGGCCGACGGCGGACGGGCGGTGCAGGACATCCAGATCACAGTGCTCGACGCGGCCGGCGATGTGACCGCCACGGCACGAACCGACGAGAACGGGCGCTACGTCGTGACCGATCTGCCCGAAGGGCAGTACACGATCGTCGCCCGCGGCTATCCACCGGTTACCGGGCAGGTCACCGTATCCGGTGACGAAGCCGGGTACGACGTGCGACTCGGCTATGGGACGGAGGACCGTTCATGACCGGATTGACCGCCTACGTGCGCAGCACCGAGGGCTGGCCGGTACCGAACGCGGTGTTGACCGTGACGGACATGAGAGGACGCCAGATCGGGCGCGCGATCGCCGAGGAGACCGGCGTGGTGACCACAGAGCCACTGCCGCCGGGTTTCCACACCGCGGTGTTCACCGCCCCGGGGTATCAGCCGCTGGCACGGACCGTCCAGATCTCCTCGACGGGAGCGGGATCGCTCGGTGATATCACGCTCGTATCCATGGTGGGCACGGTCGCGCTGCCGCCGCCCGGTCCGTGGACGATCGACCCGGTGCACTCGACGGTGATCGCCACCGCACGCCACCTGGGTATCGCGAGTATCAAGGCCCGTTTCGCCGAGGTGAGTGGGCGGCTCGATATCGCCGAGCCGTTCGAGCGGTCCTGCGGCCACGCCGAGATCAAAGCGGCCAGTATCGATACCGGTATCTCGATGCGCGACAACCACCTGCGTTCGGCAGAGTTCCTGGATGTCGAGAGTTATCCGCTGATCTCCTTCACCAGCGACGGGATGCGTCGCACCGGCGGTGACACCTGGGTGATGCCCGGCGAGCTGAACCTGCACGGGCAGCGTCGCCCGATCGATCTCGAGCTGATCTACGGTGGTTTCGGACCGGATCCGTGGGGTGGTATTCGCGCCGCCTTCCACGCCGAGACACTCCTGCACCGCAATGACTTCGCGATCGACTACAACGCGGTGGTGCGTGCGGGGGTGGCCGCCGTCGGTACCACGGTCAAGCTCGAACTGGATATCGAAGTAGTGCAGGGGGAGCAGCTCCCGGCGATGTAGGCCCGACGACGAACCGGCCTTGCCCGGCCTTCCGACCCGTTCGGACAGGCGGAGCAGGGCCGGTTCGTCATATGTGGCGACCTCCTGTTCGGAGAGCTCGCACCGGGGTAGGTCGCCGGCGTTTGCCCCGACGACCATCCAGAGGTGCGCGATGTTCATCCACAACAAGGATCTGCAGTTCGACGTGCGTGTGAGCCGGCCCGACCCACGGTTCGCCACGCTGTTGCAAGGACAGTTCGGTGGCGTCAACGGTGAGCTCGAGGCAGCGATGCAGTACTTCGGTCGGGCATTCGTGCTGCGGCGCAGGCACCCGAAGATGTACGTGCGACCGGATGCCGGTGGTGGCCAGTGCCGACGGCCGGGAACAGGCCATTCACCAGGTTGCCACCGACCCGCTGTTCCTCGCGCTGCGCGGTGGCGGCCCCGATGTCGTTCCTGATGATCCGCGAGGTCGCGCGTTTCCAACAGTTCACCGCGGCGCTCAACGATCTGCCGGTGAACTTCCCTCCTGGTGTCCTGCCCGGCGACGACCGCTTCCAGAATCTGGCGTTCACCGTGTCCGACGGGGATTCCGATCGTAGCCCGTGGCACGAGGGGCAGGGACCGTGGCCCGACGGCGTGGAATGGCAGTACGTCGAGGACCCGGTTCGCGACTGGCTCGGCACCGAGAAACGGGAGAACCAGGGCGTTACCCGCGAACCCCGAGGGGAGCCCCGCGGTGATGGGAGGCAAGCCGTTCACGCATGAACAGCGCAGCCCGGCCTGACGATAGGACAGGCCCACGGCCACCCGTAGGGGGGAGATGAGAACCTATGGACGCGTTGACTTTTCTCCGCCCGGACCACGAAGGTGCGCTCGGCATGACCGAGTCGCTCGAGCGTGGCCGCGGCAACAGCGACGCCGAGTTGCAGTCCCGTAATCACCTGGCGACCGGCCTGGTGATGGTCGCATCCCAGCATGAGGCGGTGGAAGAACAGCTGTTCTGGCCGGCCGTGCGCAAGATACTGTCCGACGGCGACGAACTCGCCGATCGCGCCACAGGTCAGGAGTACCCGACCAAACGGTGACATCACCGCGCGCGAGTACCGGCCTCGAGCGTTGCCACGGCCTCCCCCGGAACGGAATCATTCCGAGGGAGGCCGCTTTCGAGAACGATGACCGACGAGCCTCGGCGGGAGGACGGGTTCGCCGCTCCGGGCGGGCGAATGCTTCTCTCGGGTCAGTGGACCAGAACCGGGTGCTCGCCTTCGGCGATCTGCTGGGCGATGGCATAGGCCAAGTGCAGGAAGTCGGCCCCGGCCAGGGCGGCGGCCGCGTCCGTCACCATATGCGTCACCCGGGAGCGAAAACTTGACCGATGGTCAGGGCGGTGATGAGCCAAACATCGAAACAGAACGGACAGCCGAGCAATCCACCGATACTGTGCCCGACACCCTCGCCGGACTTCGGCTGCTCCGTCACCTCGCCGGGACCACCGTCCCCGGCAGGCCGGGTGAACGGTGCTCGGACCGGCGCGGTGACGGCGCCCTTGGTCACCAGACGCGACAGCTTGTGCGCCGCCAGCGCGGTGACGAGCAGGTCACGGACGTTCATGGTGTGCGGCAGCCGCCGATCGGTCAATCCGCCGAGCAGCGTGGCCGCCGCCACGAGTGTTCCGTAGGCGAGGATCGTCGCCACATAGCCGCCGAGAGGGCGGCTTTCGCTCATGGCCGGAACACCGCCCGGACACACCCTTCCTTCTTGTTCTTGAACAGGTCATAGCCGCGCACGGCGTCATCCAGCGGCATATCGTGGGTGATCAGGTAGGAGGGGTCCAGGTCGCCTTGTTGGATGTAGTCGAACATCCGTGGCATGTACCGCTGTCCGTGCTGCTGGGCGGTGCGGAGGGTGAGGCTCTTGTTGGTCAATATGCCCATGGGGAACTTGTCGGTGAGGCCATAGATGCCGAGTACGGAGACGACACCGCCCTTACGGCACGCCAGGATCGCTTCTCGCAATGAGGTGGCGCGGTCGGTTTCCATGCGCAGCAACTGTTTGACGCGGTCGTAGAGTTGCTGCAGACCGGTACCGTGTCCTTCCATACCGACGGCGTCGATACAGGCGTCGGGTCCGCGGCCGCCGGTCAACTCGCGCAATGTCTCCTGAACACTGTCCACCTCGGTGTAGTCGATCGTCATCGCGTCGAACCGTTCGCGGGCCAGGGCGAGCCGCTCGGGGAACCGATCGATGACGATGACGCGGCCCGCGCCGAGCAGCCGGGCGGAGTGTCCGGCCATCAGACCCACGCCACCGCTGCCCCACACCGCTACCGTGTCGTCGGGAGCGATATCGCAGAAATCCGCTCCCATAAGGCCGGTCGGTACGGCATCGGAGCAGAACAGTGCCTGCTCGTCGGTGACCCCGTCGGGGATCGTGAAGCAGTTGACGTCGCCGAACGGCACGCGGATGTAGTTGGCGTGCGAACCCTGGTAACCGCCGAAAGGATGGGTGTAGCCGTAGATTCCGCCGGTCGGGTATCCGAATACCGGCTGTTGGAAGGCGGCGTTCGGGTTGGTGGTGTCGCATACCGAATACAGGTCGTGCTCGCAGTACCAGCATGAGGAGCACCCGATGAACGAGGGGACGACGACCCGATCGCCGACCTTCGTCGCGGTGACCTCCGAGCCGACCTCCACCACCTCGCCCATGAACTCGTGTCCGAAGACGTCCCCTTCGCGCATGCCGGGGAGGTAGCCGTCGATGAAATGCAGATCCGAACCGCAGGTCGTGGTCAGCCGGACCTGCACCATCACGTCCTGAGGGTTGACCAATTCGGGGTCGGGTACGGTTTCGACCGCCAGGTCGTTGACGCCGTTCCAGCAGAGTGCGTGCATCATTCCTCCTGGTCCGTCGAGTGGCCGCGCGCGCTCGGGTTGTGCTCGAGCGTGGGTGCTTCCCCGGTCTGCAGCAACGCGCGTGCCCGATAGAGCGCCGTGAACGCCGCCGCACCGGTGAGTAGATTCGGCGCCGGCGTCATCGCCCGGATGGTCACCTCGGTGCCCAGGTCATGGGGGGCGTCGGCGAAGCCGATCGCGATCTCCGCGATATCGGGGTCGGCGGCGTCGACGAACCGCAGTCCGTTCTCCTCCACGACGGAGGTGCTCTCCCAGGTGACCGGGTGCTCGCTCTCGGGAGCGAACGTCCACTCGAGGTGATCGGGTTCGGTCGGGTGGATCTCGGCGATCCCGTCGAGTGTTCGGGCCAGGTTTTCGGGTTCGCGCCAGAAGCGCTCGACCTCGGGCCGGGGGCGTTCGATGGTCATCGTCTGGTGGCTCGAACTGCTCGAGCCCCTGCCGACCACACCGGCCACTTTGCCGACCAGCGTGGCCAGTTGCTCCTTCGCCTTGTCCATGTAGTGCATCGCGTATCCCTTCGAACGAGGATCCGACACCGTGACAGCTTGGCGGGTGGTTCGGTTCGGCAGTACCCGACAGGGCCGAGGACAAACGGGCTCTCCGGTATCCGGCGTGGGTGTTTCCGCACGGTTCCACGGGGTAAAGCGGCAGCGTCAACGAGGAAAGGAGTGAAGAACGTGCGCAAAACCATCGCGGTTTCATTTACGGCCCTCGTTATCACGTTGGGCGGAGTGGGCGCGGCGGAAGCGACTCCTGCCTATCCATCGGAGCACCTTGCCCAGGTGGCCCAGACCATGGACAACCACGACGACCACGAGAGTGACAAGACCGGGCTCTGGGGTTTGCTCGGTCTGCTCGGACTAGGAGGGTTGGCCGGGCTGATGCGCCGGAACCAACCCCGGTCTGTGGGGACTGCGCCCGGAGTACCCCCTCGGCAGCCCTGATCTTTCTTCGAGATGTTGGTGCTCGGTGATCACCGAGCACCAACATCTCGTTCATTCGGGTCACTCGGGTCCCGATACGGTCAACACCGTATCGGCGATGTGTCGGTTGTGCTCGAGTTCACCTTCGAGCCTGCGCAGTGTCGGCGCGATCCGAGACTCCACCAGATCGCCGGTGAGGTCGACGCCCGCCACCAGAGACACCTGCTTCGGCCCGACGTATTCGAGTCGCGCGAACCGCACCGCCGCCACCTCCGGCATGGCCTCGATCTGCCGCACCACGGCCTGCCGGATAGCCGGCGATGCGGGCTCCCCGGCCAGAAATCGCCGGTTACGGTCGATGAGTACCACGGCGATCACGCCGAGTAGGACGCCGACCAGTATCGACCCCAGCGCGTCCCACATTGCCGCCCCGGTGAGCTGGTGCAGCCCTAATCCGGCAAAGGCGATGACGATACCGAGCAACGCCGCGCTGTCCTCGGCGAACACCGCCCGCAAGGTCGGGTCCGAGGTCTCCAGGACGTAATCGAGCACATCGCGGTCGTAGGTTTCGGCCTCGTCCCGAAGTTGCCGGGTAGCCCGCATCCACGATGTACCCTCCAACACGAACGAGACCGCGAGCACGAGATAGGCGAGGGCGTACCCCTCCTGTGTCTCGTTCCCGTGCAGCAATTCGGTGATGCCGTGCCAGACCGATACGGTGGCGCCCGCGACGAACAGGCCGACCGCGGCCGGCAGCGACCAGACATAGGCCTCTCGCCCGTACCCCAGGGGATGGTCGAGATCGGCCGGGCGCACACTTCGGCGGTTCGCGGTCAGCAGGAAGATCTGGTTGCCGGTATCGGCCCAGGAGTGCACGGCCTCGGCGAGCATGGACGCCGAGCCGGAGACCGTCGCGGCAATGGTTTTCGCGACCGCGATGGCGACGTTCGCGGTGAAGGCGATGAGCACGGTGCGCATACTCTCCCCGCCCTGCTCCCGGCGGGATTCCGGAGCGGGATGGGCCGCTGCCCGCACCTTCGCGAGAACGGTTCGGTGCCCGACAGCCATTACGGCCCGGCCGTATCAGCTGTCGCGATTTTCGCCGAGCTCATCGGCGATGGGATGGCCGGAGATCTCCTTCTCCTGCTCGGCCAGGCCCGGATGGGTATGTGTACGCCGCCGGCCCGCCCGGTCCGCCGGTGACCGCTGCGGGTCCAGGTTCACCGATTGCAGGACTTCGCCCACATTGGTATAGGACTCGGGCGGAATCGCGTTCAACGCGCGCACCGTATCGTCGTCGGCGCCCGCCCGCGTCGCGCAGCGCACCAGATTCGCTTTTTCGGCCGGGAAATCCGCGATAGAGAGTGCCTGCCGGACTCGATCGGCATCGGTTGCCACCATCGACGTACCTCCTCGTTCATGCGGACAGGCGAACTCGCCACGTCGCGATACCCGCCGCGGGACGCGACAAACCCGTGCCGCGGTCGTCCGTTTGCGCGGCCGGGGCCCGGGTAGGGCGGTGGTATGGCGAGAAGCGTTTTCCGCGATCGGCGCGACGCCGGTCGGGTGCTCTCGAAGCCGCTCGGGCGGTACCGCGATTCGGATGTCGTGGTGCCCGCCCTGCCGCGCGGTGGGGCGCCGGTGGCCTACGAAGTGGCCCGTGCGCTCGACGCGCCACTCGACGTTCTGGTCGTCCGCAAACTCGGTGCCCCGGCGAACTTGGAACCGGCGTTCGGGGCTATCGCCAGGCCAGTGGGGATGTGTTCGTCACCAGTGACGACATGCTGCGCGCGGAGGATGTCGGTCCGGATGTGATGGAGCGGATCGCCCGCATGGAGGGGCGGGAACTGCGCCGCCGCGAGCGGGCATACCGAGGTGACCGTCCGCTGCTCGACGTCACCGGACGCACTGTGATCGTGGTGGATGACGGGTCGGCGACCGGCGCCACCATGAACGCCGCCGTGCGGGCCGTCTACCGGATGCGTCCCGCCCGGGTGGTGGTCGCCGTGCCGGCCGCGCCCGAATCCGGTTGCGCCGACCCCGATGAACGGTTCTGCGCAGAACAGAACGCCCGGCTGGTTTCGGCCGCCGAGGAGTACTACCGAGCGATGTTCGGTACCCGTGTGTCGTCGTGGAACCTGCGTGATGAACATATGTTCCGCACGCTGACCGCGTTGCGCGACCATGTGGAACAGCGCCTCGGCTCTGAGGCGAAAATCGTTGTATGGGCTCATAACTCGCATGTGGGGGATGCCGGGGCCACCGAGAGGGGGACGGCCGGCGAGTTGAATCTCGGCCGGCTCGTGCGGGAGAACCATCCCGCCGTATCCCGGCTTATCGGGTTCACCACGCACACCGGCACCGTCCTCGCCGCCGACGAATGGGACGGCCCGGCCCACGTCGAACGTGTCCGACCATCGCTGCCCGGCAGCATCGAAAATCTGTTGCACCGCACCGGCCGCGACCGTTTCCTGCTTCGGTTCGACCGTGGCCCGGTACCGGAAGCACTTCGCTCGGCGCTCCTCGAACGCGCCATCGGCATGGTCTACCGCCCCGACACCGAACGGCGCAGCCACTACTTCCACGCCCGCCCCGCCGACCGGTTCGACGCGCTCGTCCATTTCGACGAGACCACCGCCCTGCAACCCCTCGATCTCGTCTCTCGCCGTGACGCCGAGGAACCCGGGAGACCTACCCCTACGCCGTGTGAGCGCGCCGGTCCCGCAGCCGATCGGTGGCCCCGGGGCCTGCCGCGGCACGCCCGGGTGAGGAAGTCGTCGGCCTCGCCGGAGGGCAGTTCCGTGCCTTGCCGGAACTGCCCTCCGGGCATGGCGGCAGGGAGGCGGGTCAGTTCGACGTCATCGCCTCGGCGTATCGCCGCTCGAGTACGGCGATCGTCTCGGTATCCGGTATGCCGGCCGAGCCGGTATCGAGCAGATCCCGCAACGCGTCGAGGCAGGCATGGTAGCCGGCGGCCGTTCCTTCCGGCCCGTGTGGACCGGGCGTGCCGAGCCGGACCGTGCAGATCAGCCGGGTGCCGGCTTCCTGTGGGATCAACTCGAACCGCAGATGCTCGGTATCCCAAGTGAATTCGAATACCCGCGGCGGGTCCCAGGTGAGGATACGCCCCGGCAGGACCGGATCGTCCGTATCGACCCCCGCCTGTTCGAGTTCCGTGCTCGCTCGTTCCACCGATTCCGGCCAGAACGGCAGCCGGATATCGGCGCCCTCTCGACGTTCGCCGACGATATCCGCGGGGAACCAGTACCGCAGATGTTCGGATTCGGTCAGCGCTCGCCATACCTTCGCGGGTGGGTGCGCGAGGTTCCGTTCGTATCGCACTCCGGTTCGGTTGCCGTCGTGCAGGATATCGCCGAGCCGTTCGGTCAGTTGGGTCATATCACTCCTCGGGTTCGTCGGGCAGAGTGTCGAGATAGCGTTCGAATTCGTCGAGTCGATCGGCCCAGATCTCTCGGAACGGGGCCAACCAGTCGTCGATCTCCCGGAGCCGGGCCGGGGCCAGGGAATAGTGTCTGCGCGGACCGTCGACCCGCACCCGTACCAGCGCGGCCGCGTCGAGCGTCTTCAGATGCTTCGACATATTGGGCTGCGCGGTGCCGAGTACATCGACGAGCTCGCCGACAGTGCGTTCACCGTCCCGCAGAAGATCGAGGATCCGCCGCCGGGTGGGGTCGGCGAGCACCTCGAAGACATCACGTACCACACCGATATATTCTCCAATAGGAATATTCCTGTCAAGGAATATTTTGGTGCCCAAGGTGAACGGTCGTGTTCCATCGGAGAGCCCGTTCCGTGCGTCATTGGGATGATGTCGGCATGGACTACATCGGACGTGGCGATCCGCAACGCACCCTCGAACTGCTGTGGGGTAGGCGGCAGCCTCCGCGGCGCGGTCCGAAACCCAAACTGTCCGTGGACGATATCGCCGCGGCGGCGCTGCGTATCGCGGACCGGGACGGGCTGGTCGCGGTCACTCTGCGGCGTGTCGCCGAGGATGTCGGTGTCACCGCCATGTCGCTGTACGGATACGTGCCCGGAAAGGCCGAACTTCTCGATCTGCTCGCCGATCGGGCCTACCGCGACTACCCGATGTCCGACGATATCGGCGACGACTGGCGGACCCGCATCGAGGCCGTCGCCCGAGCCAACTGGACGATGTATCTCGCTCATCCATGGTTGTTGCAGATCGCCGCCGGGCGGCCCCTGCCCAGCCCCCACCTCATCGCCAAATACGACTACGAACTCCGCGCCGTCGACGGGCTCGGCCTCGGAGACGTCGCCATGGACCTCATCGTGAGCTTCGTCAACGACTATGTGCGCGGCGCCGCCCGTGCCGCCGTCGACACGTTTCGCGCAGAGGCCGAGACCGGCCTGACCGACCGGCAGTGGTGGGAGGAGTTCGGGCCCGCGCTCGCCCGCGTCCTCGACCCCGACCGGTATCCCACCGCGGTTCGGGTCGGCAGCGCCGCCGGCTCCGAATTCGGTGCCGCCTACGACCCCGAACGTGCATTCGATTTCGGGGTGCGGCGGCTCCTCGACGGTCTGCAACCCTTCATCGAGGCCCACCGGACGGCGACCGAGAGCACGTCGAGCCGCTGACCCACGGATGTCGGAGTTCTCGCTACTGCCGAGCGGCCTGCTCGATCACCCCGGCGACCACGGCGGGCCGGGACACCAGTGCGGCATGCGAGGCGGGAACCTCACTGGTATGGGCGTTGATTCGCTGGGCCATGAAGCGTTGCGAGGCGGGTGGGATGACGCGGTCCTCACCGGCCACCAGGTACCAGGTGGATTTTGTCGACCACGAGGTGGGCCCCGAAGGTTCGAGAGTGGCGGTGAGTGCCAGCGACCGCTGGTGGGCCACCATATCCGCCGTCGTGGCCGGGTCGACATCCTGGGCGAAGACCTCGTGGAAGTAGGCGGGGTCCACGTAGGTGTCGAGACCGAGGCCCTCGCTCGCCGGCTTCACCGACAGGGCGGGCGGCAGCAGCCTGCTGCCGGGGAAGCGGATCGGGTCGAGGGCGAGCTGCGTCGGTTCGCCCTCCTGCGGGGCGAACGCGGCGATGTAGACGAGGTCGGTGACGTTATCGGCCTGGACATCGGTGATGACCGTGCCGCCGTAGGAGTGCCCGACCAATACGACCGGACCGTCGATATCGGCGAGGACACCCTCCACCGCCGCCGCGTCGTAGGCGGGCCCGCGCAGTGGATTCTCGGGGACGACCACTCGGTAGCCATCGGCGCGGAGTTCACGGGCGACACCGTCCCAGCTGGTGGTGTCGGCGTACGCACCGTGTACCAATACCACGGTCGGCGGTAGCGGTTCCGCGTTCGCCGGTACCATCGTTGTCGCGATACCGGCGAGCGCGATGCCCGAGGCGGCCGGTATCTGTCGGAGTGCTTTCGGTAGCCACATGGCGTCTCCTTCGGCTGTGCAGTGCGTGGGTCGGTATCGCCACGACCTGCGCGACAGCGGCCTCGGTGCGGAAGCCGGCCTGTTGCTCGAAATCTGCACGCGAGGGTGACGTGGCGATCTGTGCGCTGTAGTCCGTACCGGTGGTGTGCCGGACGCGGAACCACCACATACCCGGGAGTCAGGAAGTAGCCCTCGGTGAACTCGCGGTACAACGCGGTGGCGAAGGCGGTGTGGGCGACCGGCTGGGAAAGCACCTGCTGAACGAAGGACACATCACCGTGCTCCTTGGCCATGAGTGACAGGGCGAACGTCATATTACCGCCGACCGAGTCGCTCACCATCGCGATCAACGAGGTGTCCGGTCCTGCGTCGGCGGAGGAATCCCGTTCGGGACGGCGGAAGATCGGTGGAACCGAGAATGCGTAGGATGACGCCTGCCCGTAGGGAAGGCCGGTGCGAGTCCGGGGCTGTCCCGCAACTGTGAGGTTCCTTCGGGAGCCGAAGCCAGATACCTGCGGGTGAGGTAACGAAGCGGTCATGATCACGTGGGTTTGATCGATGCGCCGAACGAGCCGCCACATGCGGCCCGGTTCCGCATGTCGTCGTCGCGTGAGCAAGCGCGATAGGAGCAGGACATGCGACGAGCCCGGGCGGCCGATCCGAGCCGACGCGGCTTCCTGATCGGGGGCGCGCTCGTGGCCGGAGCATTGCCGAGTGGCTGCGGTCGTAGCTCGACCTCGATCGGCCCCACCGATACGTTCACCGCGGCCTTCCAGGGATCGGGCGCGGGGGAGGGCATCGACCCCGGTGTGAACACGCTGTTCCTCGATGAGGTGCGGATGGAGGCCGTCTACGACGGGCTGTTCGAGGTCGCCTCGTCCATGACGCCGCTCCCGCGCTCGGCCGTCTCGGCGGAACCGAACGCCGACGGTACGAAATGGCGAATCGTGCTGCGGGGGTCCTCGTTCGAATTCCTCTGGGCCGAATCGACCCCCGGTCCCGAAAAACATGCCGAAATCTATCGGACCATGCACGAAATACTCTACGACCGAGGAGGACTCGTGTTCTTCGGAAACACGCACTGGAACAGCGCGGCCGACAAGCGCTACCGCGGTATGCCCGCCTCCGTCTCCGATTCACCCGAGTGGGCCCGCTTCGACCGGACGGCGGCGCTGTGACGCGCACCGTCCTCGACGCGGAGCGCGCGCGGTACTGGGTCGACCGGTGGGATCGGCAGCAGGAGCACTACATGCCCGACCGCGAGCGGCGTTTCGAGGTGATCGGTGACGTCGTGACGGAGTTGCTCGACCGCCCCGACCCGTTGCTCGTCGACCTCGGTGTCGGGCCGGGAACTCTGACGGATCGACTGCTCACCCGATTTCCCGACGCGACCGTCATCGGGGTGGATGCCGACCCGCTCCTGCTGGGCCTGGCCGATCTCACCCTGGACCCGCGCCGCTTCCGCAGCGTCCGGGCCGATCTGCGCGAGGACGGCTGGTTCGACTCGCTCGCGCCGGCCCGCGCCCCCGACGCGTTCGTCAGTACGACGGCGCTGCACTGGATGAACCGCCTACCACTGCGCGCCCTGATCCGCTCGTGCGCGCGGGCGCTGCCGGCCGGTGGCCTGTTCGTCAACGGCGACCATCTCTACGAAGGTTCCGCCGGCCCCCGACTCGACGCTCTGGGCCGCTCCATGACCGCGCGCCGCGCCCGCCGGACGGGCACCGCCGATGCGGAGGACTGGTCGGCGTGGTGGACGGCCGTCGAGGAGGCGCCCGAGCTTGCCGAACTGGTCCGGTTGCGCGCCGGTGGTTTCGAGCACACCGTGCATGACCGCCCGTCCGTCCACGACTACCTGGACTTCGCCCGCGAGGCGGGCTTCGCCGAAGCCGGAATCGTCTGGCAGTACGGCGACGACCGTGTCGTGGTCGGGATCCGGTAGGCGCGTCCGTGGATGTGTCGTCGATACCGTTCGGCCGCTTCGTGCTGTGGCGGGTGAGTATCGGGGTCGGGCAGCTGCTGGTTCTGCTGATTCTGGTGTTCGCGCTGTCGCTGCTGCTGCCGGGCGACGCCGCGGACGTGCAGGGCAACCCCGTGCTCGGTGCGCAGCAGCGCGAAGCGGCCCGCGAGTTGCTCGGCCTGGATGCGCCCCCGGCGCAACGGTTTCTCCACTGGCTCGCCCATGCGGTGACCGGTGACTTCGGCGTCTCCTACGCCAACGGCGCTCCCGTCGCGGACCTGATCGTCGAACCGTTCCTGGTGACCGTGCTGATGGCCGTGCTGTCATTACTGCTGTGGGTGCCCTTGGCCGTGACGGTGGGATTCGCGGCCGGGCTGCGTCCGGGGTCGCGGCGGGACCGCGTGATCACCACGCTGTGTGTCGGGCTCGACGCGGTGCCGGATTTCGTCCTCGCGATCCTGCTGGTCACCTCCGTCTCCCTCGAGCTCCGGCTGCTGCCCGCGACCTTCCTCGGGACCGAGCCGAGCACGATCCTGCGCCGCCCCGAGTATCTGGTTCTTCCGCTGGTCGTCATGGTGGTCCGGGTGGCCGTCCCCGTGGTGCGACTTGTGCGGGCCGGGGTCGTGGATGTGCTGGACCGGCCCTATATCGTCCAGGCGCGTCGTCTGGGCGTCGCACGGGGTTCGCTGCTGATACGGCATATCGCGCCCAACGCCCTCACCCCGGCCGTGCAAGAACTCGGACGTACCGGCGGCGGGCTGCTGTCCGGAGTGCTGATCGTGGAGGCCGTGTTCGTCATGCCCGGGATCGCCTCGCAGCTCATCGGAGCCATCGGAGACCGGGACGATCCGGTGATCCTGGCGATCGTCCTGATCACCGGCACGGCCGCGATCACGACCAATGTCGTGGTCGACCTGGTCGGGCAGCGTCTGGTCCCGCGGTCCGCGGAAGGTGTGCGCCGATGACGTGGCGGCGCGGGGTGTACTCGGTGTTCGTGGCGGTGCCGTTGCTGGTCGCGTTCGCCGGACCGGTCGTGGCCCGCTCGGCACCGTCCCACCGGCAGGCACCGTTCGGGCCGTCGGAGTGGTCGCCCTTCGGCACCGACCGACTCGGCCGGGATGTGCTGGCCGCCGCGCTCACCGGCGGGGTCACGTTCATCCTCGTCGCGGCGGCGACGGTCCTCGGCGCCTATCTCCTCGGCTTCCTGATCGGCGTGACGGCCGCTGCCGCGCCCCGAGCCCGGCTCGACGAATTGCTCATGCGTCCCGTGGACGTGCTCCTGTGCCTGCCGTCTCTGCTCGTCATCATGGTCGCCGCGCTCCGATCCCAGGGTTCGGCGGTGGCGATCGCCTGCGCCATCGGGATCGCGTTGACGGCCCCCATCGCCCGATTCGTCCGGATGGCCGCACGCGATGTCGCCCACGGACCCGTAATGGACGCGCTCCGCATGCAGGGTGAGAGCCGCGCCTACCGCTACGGCCGGTACGCCGTCCGCGAGCTGGCACGTCCGCTCGCCGCGGACCTGGCGATGAGGTTCACCGCCGCCGTCTACTTCCTCGCCTCCGCCAACTTCCTCGGCCTCGGCTTCGAGACCACCTCGACGGACTGGGCGGTCTCGGTGGCGGCCAACAGGGACGCGCTCACCATCGCACCGTGGTCGGTTCTGCTGCCGGCCGGGCTGATCGTGCTGTTGGTCGTCGGAATCAACCTGCTCGCCGACGACCTGCTCGCCGATCCGCGAACCCTCGCTGTCCGCGCCGAACTCCGGGCACGCCGTGTCTGAGTGGGCGACACCGGTGATCTCGGTGCGCGGCCTGCACGTCCGCGCCGGAAACACCGTACTTCTCGACGAGGCGACATTCGATGTGCACGCGGGCCGGATTCTGACGTTGTTCGGGCCCTCCGGCGCGGGAAAGACCACTCTCGCCGCGGCTCTGGCCGATGTCACACGGCCGGGGATCGCCGTGTCCGGCGAGATCCGCCGCGGTGACACGGTCCGGGTCGGCTACCTGCCGCAGGACGCCGCGGCGACACTGAACCCCGCGCGGCGGATCGGGGCCGTGCTCGGCGAACTCGTCGTCCTCCACCAACGGAGCACCGGGGCAGGCCGCGTCACCCGCAATCGGCGTCGGGCACTTGTCACGCAGGCACTGGGATCGGCCGCCTTCGTAACCGACAATGCCGTCCTCGACCTCCTGTTGCGCAAGTTCCCCTCCGAGTTCTCCGGCGGTGAGCGTGTCCGACTCGCACTCGCCCAGGTACTGACCCGTGAACCGGACGTGTTGATCGTCGACGAACCCACCGTCGGACTCGACCCGATCGCGCGGACGATACTGCTGGCCCAGTTGGCCCGATTGCGGCGCGCCGGCAAGGCGTTGGTGCTCATCACCCACGATCCCTTCGTCGTCTCCCGGATCAGCGACCACGTGCTGTCCGTGAAAAACGGGCGCGTGGCAGACGGCGTCCGTACGGTCACCGTCCGCGAAACCGCGAACCGGCCGACCCGCCGCCGGACCGAGCCGGTGCTCGAAGTACGCGATGTTTCCGTGAACGTTCGCAACACTCCCGTCCTGCGCCGGATCCATCTCGAACTGCACCACGGTGAACTACTCGGCCTGACCGGTGTTTCCGGCGCGGGCAAATCGGCCCTGGCCCGCTGTATCGCCGGTTTGTTCGCCGCCGACTCCGGTCGGATACTCGTCGACAGCGAGCCGATGCCTTTGCTACGCAGACGAACCCGCGCGCAGATCGCGGCGATCCAATACGTGTGGCAGGAATCCGCGTCCTCGTTCGACCCGCGTCGCAGGGTCGTCGACCAGGTCGCCGCGACCGCGGTCCGGCTGCGCGGACTCTCCCGGACGGACGCCCATACCGCCGCCCTGGACATGCTCCTCGACCTCGATATCGGCCCCGACCAAGCGGCCCGGTTCCCGGCCGGACTCTCCGGCGGCCAACTCCAGCGCGCCGCCATCGCCCGCGCCCTACTGGCGCATCCGCGCATCCTGGTATGCGATGAGATAACCACGGCCCTGGACCGACCGCTCGCCGCCCGCATCCTCGACTACCTGGACTACTACCGCCACACCCACGACACGGCGATCCTGTCGATCGGCCACGGTCTGCGAAGCCAACTGGATCGCGCCGACCGCATCGCCGTTCTCGACGCGGGACGCATCGTCGACGTCGGAACCCCGAACGAATTGCGTGTCCGCCCACACGCGACGATCCTGCACCGGCTACTGGACGCCGAAGGACTCATGAGCCGCGGCAGCGACGCCGGCGCCGGCGTGTGGACGCCGATCACCCACTGAAGCCGAGAAGTCGACGCATGTGGCTCGGTGCGGAGCGGTGGGATTCGCAACGTTTCCGACACTCGAAGGACTGTCGCGGACCTCGCTTGGGCCTCGCTCACGGCGTGCGCCGACCGTATTCGACGAGGGCGGTGACATCCTGTGTTTCCCATCCCTCCCGGGCCACCTGTCGGTAGGCGTCGCGTGCGGCCTCGGTAACCGGCAGCGGCGCATCACCCTCCGCCAGGCCCAAGGCGAGCGTCACATCCTTGACGGCCTGGACGCTGCTGAACCAACCGGCATGGGCGGGGTCGAAGAAACCGTCGATGCGGTTGCGCAGACCCGCCGCCATAAGCGGTGACGCGCGCAATGTGGCAGCCAGGGCCGCGTCGTCGACACCCGCGGCGCGGCCCGCTCGTATCGTCTCGGCGATCGCCGCCAGCTGCACCAGCAGCATCTGGTTGTTCAACAGCTTGAGGACCGCCGCGCTCTCGGGACGGTCTCCCGCGTCGAGCGCCCCGGCGAACCCCTGCCACACGGGTGCCAGCGCCGCACGCGCCGACGCCGGGCCGCCGACGATGAAGGTGGCCGAACCCGATCGGAGCGCCTGCGGTGCGCCGAGGATCGGCGCATCGACGAACCTGTCACCGTACGCGTGCGCAAGAGCGGTGATGACCTCGGGAGCGACGGTCCCCGTATTGACCACCAGGGTCTGCGCCCAACCCGCTCGTGCCTCGCCTTTCGGAGCCGCCACGTCGAGAGTGCTCCGGTCGTCGGCCAGGCAGAGGAAAACGGCGTCACGCTTGTCGCCCACGTCGTCCGGAGAGCCCATGACCCGGGCCCCTTGCTCCTGGAGCGTGCCGGCCCGACCCGGGGTCCGGTTCCACACACTCACGATGTGACCCCTGTCGAGCAACCGCTCGGCGAGCGCGCACCCCATCCTGCCCAACCCGATGATCGCTATCCGCATGGACTGCCCCCTTGCCTGCGCACGAGCGGTGGGACCGCCGGTCTTGTGGGTTACGGCCTACTACCGCCACCCCTGCCTGATCGGCGCGGGTGGTGTCATCGTGAGACACGCACGCGATTTTCCGAGCTCAACATCCATGCCTGCTTCTCCAGTTGGTCGATGATGGTGTGTAGCAGGTCGGAGGTGGAGGGGTCCTCGGCATCGACCTCGTCGTGAACCTCCCGTAGGACTCCCGCGGTGTGACGCAGTTGCGTGGTGATCACGTCCACGATGACGCCGGTGTCCAGTTCGCCCGGGTCGATCGGGGGTTGCTCGGCGGCGGCGACGGTGCGGGGGCGTCCGTCCGGCACCGTGTCGAGTGCGCGCATGCGTTCGGCGATGGTGTCGCTCGCCTCACGGGCCTCGTCGACGATCTCGTCGAGTTGCAAGTGCAGGTCACGGAAGTTGTGGCCGACGACGTTCCAATGCGCTTGCTTGGCGTTGAGGTGGAGCGCGATGAGATTGGCCAGGACGCGCTGCAGGTGGGTGGCGAGTGTGGTGGAGGCGCGGAAACCAGTGGTCGAGTCGAAGCTGGACATCTGTTCTCCTTCGGTACGAGGCGGACCATCCGAGCCACGGGTTCGAGGTGGATTGCCGGGACGAGAAATGCCGGTGGCGGCGAGCGCGGCGCCGATAGTGTGTGGTGACACGCACGTCGATTCCATCGGGAGCGGGTCATATCTGCGACCACCAAAGTCTAGAACGGTGGCGAAAAACCTGAACCCCACCCGGCACCCGATGCGGAATCGCGACGCTTTTTCCGCCCCGCCGTGCTCAGGGGGCCGAAAGCTCGTGCGATGTGATCGAATCTTTGCCGACGGGTGTCGGGGTAGCGGCCGTCATCCATCGGTCGGATATGAGCAGGGGGTATTCGCCGCGTCCGGCCGGTTTCCGATTCCAGCCGATCGATGTCGGCGATGTCGCCGACCGGCTGACCGCCCTGGCCGTCGGCGGACCCGTCGGTCGCGCGCCCGATCTGGGCGGGCCGCAGGTGCGTACCATGCGTGATCTGGCCCGCGCCTACCACTCGATCGCGAAGCGGCGTCGGCCGGTGTTGTCGCCGCGTGTGCCGGGAGCGATCGCGCGCGGCTATACCGACGGGTGGAACCTCGTGCCCGACAACCCCTATGGCACCGTTACATTCGAGCAGTTCCTACTCGACCGGTTCGGGAACGGGGTGCGATGACAGGCCCTCGAGTACTCGTTGCACGGGGGGCATCGGCCGGCAGGCACGCGATCCGAGTCCGGCGGCAAGCCTCGAGCCGGTCTCCTGATCAGTTCGTCTCGTCGAGTCGCACCCGCACCTCGACACGGCCGCGCTCGTCGCGCCGAGCCACCGCGTGTCCGTTTCGGTCGGCCCCGTTCAGGCGCACCGTGATGGGGCCACCCTCTCCGAGGAAATTCCGCCACCAACTCTTCTTGTCCGGCATGGCGACTCCGATGAGGAGCTCGTCCCCGCGCCGCCGGTAGTTCACGGGCGTACTGAATGTCTTGCCGGACCGCCGGCCCGCGTAGGTGATCACCGCGAACCCTTTGGCCATCAGGGACCCGACGACCGGCGCCTCGAGCAGCCCCACCACGCCTGCGTTGAAACCGCGCACGAGCCGAGCCGGTAGTGAGTTCGGTTCCACAGGTTCCTCCCGAGCGGTGCACAGACACGTGGACGACTGTCCATACCTTATCGCCTCGTCGGGCCGGGCGCAGCGGCGAGACCGGCGGGTGCGTAGGGGCGCTCGAATCCGGTCGATCCGCGCGGATCGGCCAGGTCGCGGCGACTCGGTGCTTCGTCGCTCCGGCGCCATCGATACCGTGCACTGGCCGTTGTGGGCGAAAGTCTCGACAGAAGAAGGGCAATGGACAACTCGTCGGCATCGCGGCCGGGCCTGTGCCGGGCCGATCTCGTCCGCCGCGCACCTCCATGCCGGCCGGGGTACCGGGTGGACGGCCGGCATCGTACGGAGACGGGGGTGTCCACGGTTCCCACCGTGGACGCCCGCGATCAGTCCTCCGGCGTGACCAGAATCAGGTTTCCGTCCGGGTCGGCGGCCAGGAAAGTGCGGCCGAAGACATCCGCGATCATCTCGCACTCTACGGCCTCGACGACGCGCAGCGCGATCAGCTGGGCGGCGGTGCCGACAGCCGGCGCGCCCGAGGCAAGGTGGTACCGCGCGGTCGGGCGGTGGACGAACCCCTGCTACCGCTCAGCGCGGTCGTCACCACCGACAGCCGGCCGCCATCCGGGCCTCACGGCGGGACGACGCAGGGTGTCCCGGACGAATACACGTGAATCACGCAGATCACGGCCTCGATCACGGCCCGGAGCGTGTCGAGGGGATAGTAGACGATAGGAGTGGGCACGAGCAGTCCTCCATATCTGCGACGCGAACCCTCCCCATGTGGTGGAGCGCGAGAGTCCGGCGCGCTGTTGCGACGCCGAACGCCCTGGTCTCCGCGGGACCTCGTTCGTGGCCGGGCCTCCGGGACGAGCCGTCCTGTTTCTCCCGGCGCACCGCGGGTACCGCGTAGCCGTCCGATAACACCACCTGCGTAGCGCGGAGGAACCATGCAGATCGGATACAAACTCGCCGCGGAAGCCTTCGGACCCGCCGAACTCGTGCGTCAGGCCATCCGGGCCGAGGAGGCCGGGTTCGACTTCGTGGAGATCAGCGACCACTATCATCCGTGGCTCGACAAGCAGGGTCATTCCCCGTTCGCCTGGACGGTGCTCGGCGCGATCGCCGCGAAGACCGAGCGTATCGGCCTGGCCACCGGTGTCACCTGCCCCACCGTGCGCTATCACCCGGCGATCATCGCCCAGGCCGCCGCTACCCTCGCACTGCTGTCCGAAGGCCGGTTCACGCTCGGTCTCGGTTCCGGGGAGCGGCTCAACGAGCATGTGGTGGGGACGGGTTTCGGCGTCGATGCCGCGGAGCGGCAGCGTATGTTGCGCGAAGCGGTGGAGATCATCCGACTGCTGTGGCAGGGCGGTTACCGGTCCTACGAGGGCCGGTATCTGCGGCTGTCCGCGGCGCGAGTATTCGATTTGCCCGACGAACCGCCGGTAATCGCGATAGCCGCCGGTGGACGTGGGGCGGCCCGGCTGGCGGCCGAGCTGGGCGACGGACTGTTCGCCACCGAACCGAAACCGGCGCTCACGGCGAGCTATCGCGAGGCGGGCGGGAACGGACCCCGCTACGCCGAGGTGCCCGTGGCCTGGGCGCCGGACGAACATACCGCCGCGCAGGCCGCGCTGGAAACATCTCGGTGGGCGGTGACCGGGTGGAAGGTGATGAGTGAGCTGCCCAACCCGGCCAATTTCGCGGCGTCGAGCGGCACCGTGCGCGAAGAGGACATTCTCGACGCCTTCGCCTGTGGCTGTGAGCCGCAGCGTTTTCTCGCGGCCGCCCAGCCCTATGCCGATGCCGGGTTCGATCACCTGGTGATGCAGAACGCCGGGCCCGATCCGGACGGTTTCCTCGACTTCTACCGCGAGCAGTTGGACGAACAGCTGCGGAAGCTGACACCGCAGGCAGTGTGATACGAGGAGGTGCCACCATGGCCGTCACCGGTGTCGACGACGAACTGTGGGACGAATTCCACCGGCTGGTCAATATGCCGTCGCAAGAGTTGCACGACTGGCTGCGCACCGAGGAGGCGGGTGCCGGCGGCCAACCGGAACCGCCGCTCGGCAAGCGAGTGCTGGCGGTCCTCGGTAAGCGGCGCGAAGACCTGGATTCCGCCGATATCCTGGTTATGCGCGAGACGATTGCCGATATATCGGCACTCCGTGCGAAGTGGCCGGACCGAGCCGAGGACCAGGCTCGATGGCGGAGCCGGCTGATGTCGCTCGGACACGACCCGGTACGTGGCGGTGCGGCCCCGATTCGGTCGGGCAAGGCGGAGCAGCCGGCGCCGGTGACCGGGATGAGCAGTGCCGAGGTGGCGCGGCGGCGAGGGCCGTTCGTCTCGCTGTACCTGGACGCCACTCACGATACCGAGGACGCCGCGCGCCGGCAGGAGCTGAGCTGGCGTTTCACCCGGGAACGTCTGGAGCAGGCGGGCGCACCGGATGAGACGGTGGCCTTGCTGGACGACGCGATTACGGGCGGGGAGCCCGTACCGGGCCGGCGCGGTCGGGTACTCATCGCGGATACCGAAGCGGTCCTGGTCGACCAACCGGTGGCCCGGCCACCGGTGCGCGAGATCGTCCGGGTGTCGCCACTGCCGTATCTGTTGCCGCTCATCGAGTACGAGGCCGGCGAGGTGCCGCACGTGGTCGCGGTGGTGGATCGGCTCGGTTCCGAACTGTACGGAGTGGACGCGCACGGGAACCCGGTGGCGGAAACCGTGGAAGGGTCCGGTCATCCGGTGCACAGAGTTCGCGGTGGCGGTTTGTCGCACCTGTCGATGCGGCGGCGGGCCGAGGAGACCGTCCGTCGCAATATCGACGAGGTCGCCGAGGAACTGACCCGCCTGGCGCGGTCCATCCAAGCGGAGGTGGTCGTGCTCTCCGGGGAGGTCGGGGCTCGCACCGCCCTGCGCCGCGCGCTCGGAACCACCACCGCGCGGATCGTCGAAACGGAGGTCGGTGGCCGGGCCGAAGGCATCGATCCCGACGCACTCGACGACCGGGTTCACGACATCGTGGCCGAGGAAGCGCGCCGGCACCGGGACGACGTGGTGGAGCGCTTCACCGCCGAACGGGGTCGCGATCACGGCCTGGCCGTCTCGGGGTTACCCGCCACGGCCTCGGCGCTACTGACGGCCAATACCGACAACCTTCTGGTCAATGCCGAGAAACTCGGCGACCGCACGGTGACCCTGGACCCGGAAGTCCTGCGCGACCCGGACGCGTTCGGCGCCGCGGCTACCGAAGGCGGAACCTGTCGTGCCGACGAGGCGCTCCCCGTGGCCGCGCTGGTCCGTGGCGGCACCGTGACGCCCGTTACGGCCGATGCGGCGCCGATGGACGGCGTCGGAGCGCTGCTCCGGCACGTCTGAACGAATACCCATCAGCAAAGGAGGACACTATGGAGCGAGGCAGCAGTAAGCACGGACCCGCCCGGGACGACGAACTCGCCCACGAACTGCAGGGTACGTTGCGCGGCAACCGGTCCAGCCGGGCCGAGGAATGGCATGATCCGGAGCCCCCTGCCGACGACGACAACATCGTGCAGGAGCGAGTCGACCGAACCGAACGCCCATACCGGTACACCCCGGAGAATCCGGAGTAATACCGCTCACCGCCGGAAATGGTGCGGTGAGCCCGGCGTCATCCGGCGCCGGGGCGGTGCCTGTCGCCGAGTTCAGCCCTGCTCACACAGGCCGCGCGCCTGTTCCATGGTCCGGTAGGCGTCTTCGGCGGCTCGGCGGCCGAGCCCACAGGCCGCGGCCACATCGACCTGCCGGCCCACGGCGGTCTCGATCGTGTCGAGCAGGCGGCGCTGCTCGTCGAGAGTGCGGCTCTCGTGCAGGAACCCGGCGACGAACCTGGTCTGCTCCAGCAACAGCAAACCCGACAGAGGGCGGTAGAACGCCGGCTCGAGCCGCGGTGGCTCGTCCCCGGCGGCGAGCGGCGCGTGCAGGTACTCCAGCGTGCGCCCCTCCGGCCACTTGGCGGCCAGCGCGTTGGCCGGTCGCACCAGTGCACGGGTCGAGCCGATTCCGGTCAATGCCTTGTGCCCGAGGTCGCCCAAGCACAGATGGACACCGAACCGGGTGCCGACCGGGGCCGCCGCGACCAAGCGGTGGACACCGGCCGCTATCCTGCTCGCGACGAGCCCGCCCAGCGGCCCCGACTTGGCGACGAACACCGTCTCCACCGGCAGTTCCAGCTGGAACAGCACGTCATCGCCGGACTCTTTCCGGATCTCGGTGATATCGCGAATGGTGGCCTCGGCGAACGCGTTGCGATGGCCGAACATCCGGGTGGGGCCCATGGCGAACATGGCCAGGTCGAGATCGCCGGGGACGCCCACCTGGAAATCGACCTCGGACAGCTCCGGCCGCTCGCTCTTCAAGCGGTCGAACACCTTTCGGTTGGATTGACAGGTTTCCCTCGCGTAGGTGGCGGTACCCGGCCGCCATGACCGACATCACCGATGCTTCGATACAGCTGCACAGCGCGGTCGGCGGGGTGCGGCCGCCCGTGACGACCGCGGCCGACGAGATCGAGGAGGCGCTGCGACAGGTGCGCGCGGCGCAAGCGGAGTGGGCGCGGGTGCCGGCGGCGCAACGGGGCGCGATGCTGCGCGCGGCGGCGGCCGCCGTGCGGGCCCGGGCCGACGATCTCGCCGCGATACTGGAAGGGGAGACCGGGCGCCCACGCGCGTCGGGGCGGGAGGGAGTCGCGGCGGGAGCCGCGACGTTGGAGCAGTACGCCGAACTCGGACCGGTCCATCGTGGCCATTCGCTGCAGGGCACCCAGGATGCTACCGACCTGATGATCCCCGAGCCGCGCGGTGTGGTGGTCGCGCTGACGCCGTGGAACGATCCGGTGGCCATCGCGTGCGGTCTGCTCGGGGCGGCACTGGTCACCGGGAACACGGTGGTGCACAAGCCGAGTGAGCGGTGTTCCCGCACCGGGATGCTACTGGGCGAACTGATCGCCGACTGTGTTCCGGAAGGCGTGCTGCGGACCCTGCCGGGCGGCGGGGAAGTGGGATCCCTGCTGGCCGCGTCGCCGGAGGCGGACGTGATCGCCCATGTCGGCGGCAGCGACACCGGGCGCCGCCTCGCGGCCGCCGCGGCGCGTACGGGGGCGAAGGTGCTGTTGGAGAACGGTGGTAACGATCCGCTGCTGGTCGACGCGGATGTGGATCCGGGATGGGCCGCCGAACAGGCGGCGCTCGGCGCGTTCGCCAACGCCGGGCAGATCTGCACCTCGGTGGAGCGGATCTATGTCCATTCCGCGGTTGCCGAGCCCTTCGTCAGGGCTTTGTGCGAGCGGGCCGAGCGGTGGAACGCCGACCCGCAGCCATTGGTCGACGCCCGCCATCGGGCCCGGGTGCACGAACATGTCGTCGACGCCGTCGCGGGCGGGGCGCGCGCGCTGGTGGGGGGATACATTCCGGAAGGGGATGCCGCGGTGTACCCGGCGACGGTGCTCACCGACTGCCTGCCGGAGATGCGGGTGCTGCGCGAGGAGACGTTCGGGCCGGTGGCGCCGGTGCGTGTGGTGTCGGATTTCGCGGCGGGCCTGGACGAGGCACGCGCCGACGCCCACGGTCTCGCGGCCACCGTGCTGACCGGTTCGATGGCGAATGCCCAGTGGGCGTGGCGGGCGCTTCCGGTCGGGACGGTGAAGGTGAACGCGGTATTCGGAGGTGCGCCCGGCGGCGCGGCCCAGCCCCGGGGCCGTTCCGGTACCGGGTTCGGCTACGGCCCCGAATTGCTGGACGAGATGACCACCGTCAAGGTTGTGCACGTGGAGAGCCCACCGACGGTCCGCTGATGGTTCGCCGCCGGTTCCGCGGCGGTGCCGTGCCGGTACGACGGCCGGGACGGGCGGAATCGTCATGCGGTGACGACCGGCCCATCCTGATCCCACCCATTACGGCATCTCCTCCGCGATTCGATTGCCGCTTCCGACTCCGGCGTCGGGGAAGCGGCCGATGGGTCATGGGTACTCCTACGCGTGCGTGTCCGGTGCCTCTACCGTCCGGGTATGTCGTGGGATCGTCTCGGGGCGGCTTCTCAGCGGGTCGCGGCGAACCCCCGGAACTTCCTGAGGTAGCCGACCATGCGGCGCAGCGGGACATTGCGTGGCCAGTCGTCCGCCCGGAAGTAGGCGTCCGAACCTCCATCGACGAATATAACGCTGCCGCAGAGGAATTCGGCCGCGGGGGACAGCATCATGGATACCCAGTCCGCGATATGGTCGGGTTTGCCGAATCCCCCGGTGGGTACCGGGAAGGAATTGATGGCCTTGGCCTCGGCCGGGGTTGCGAGCTGTCGCTCGAGCAGCGGGGTGAGGATCGCACCGGGTGCGATGACATTGAGCCGGATGCCCGCGCCCACCCATTCGGGTTTCACCGCATGGCGGCGTACCCAGCGGCTCACCGCGATCTTGGATCCCGCGTAGATGAGCGGGGCCGCGTTCTTGCCGAAGATTTTCGCCGTCCGCACCGCTTTCGCGGTATCTCCCGCGAGAAAGGCCTGGACCATCCGGCCGGGCACGAGCGGTGTGGTGGTGGTCGAGTTGCTGCCGAACACGACCACCCGGGCGGAACCGGTCGCCGCGAGGGCGTCGCGCCAGCCCTCCAGCAATTCGACCACTCCGAGATAGTTCACGTTCGCGATCAGCGGGAGGCGCGCGGGGTCGGGTACCGGGCCCAGCCCGGCGGCCAGAACAGCACCGTCGAGGCGACCATTCGCAGCGGTCCGCACGCCCTCGACGGCGGCGCGTCGGCCCTCCCGCGTCGAGAGGTCGGCGACGATATCGGATTCCTGGATATCCACCCCGATAACCTGATGCCCCTCGGCCGTCAGCTTCTCGGCGACGGCCTTTCCCATGCCGGATGCTGCCCCCGTTACCACGTAGACACCATACTCACTCCCTTCGTCTCATCCTGGAGGATCGCCCATGGCAATCACAGAGGAGTCTGTCAAAAGTCTCACCGTTGCGCACCGGACGCGCTCGCCCTATACGCGCCGCGATGACCGCGGTACTCGGGCGCGGGTCCCACCGGTTGCTCGGATCGGTACCGCGGGAGCATGCGCGTGACTTGCGGCCCGGAGCCGAGCGGAGACATGCGCTCGTGGCGGGTATCGACCCGATGTCATCCTGCCCGGCCCCCAGGGACGAGATCCGACCTTCACCTCGAACCGAGCGACCGTACGCCCGGCGGCGCGTCCTGGGAACCGCGGAGGCCGACGGTGAGAGGGCCGTGGAGCGAACCGTCCCGGGTGGGGGTATCGACGCCGGGCAGCGGTGTCATACGCTGGTCGACGCAGCTGGTTCGCCCGGCACGGTCGTGAGGAGCCCCGAAGACCGGGCCGCGCGTCGAAGCACACCGGTCCGTGGGTCGGGGTGTGAGAGGGAACCCGGTGAGAGTCCGGGACTGTCCCGCAGCGGTGAGTGGGAACGACCGCCGTCATCAGCACTGGGCACATGGGCCTGGGAAGCGACGGCCAGTAGGTTCCGGCGGATGCGCCGGGTGCCCGCGAGTCCGAAGATCTGCCGACTGTGGCGGGCACGCCGTGCCCGTCGGTCCACCGCCTCGGGGAATAGGCGCGTAGATCTTCATGTGTCGCCGTCCGTGCCGCGGCCATGAGGTGTACCCGTTTGCCGGCGGTGGCCCTTCACGCAACAGCACATGGAGACACCGTGACTGCTACTTTCACCGCGACCGTACTGGGCTCACCTCGTATCGGTCCGAATCGCGAACTCAAGAAGGCCGTCGAGGCCTACTGGGCCGGTCGACTCGACCGCGCCGGGTTGGAAGCCGCCGGCGCCGAACTGCGCCGCGCCCAGTGGTCGCAGCTGCGAGAGGCGGGCCTCGACTCGATTCCGGTGGGCACGTTCTCGTATTACGACCACGTCCTCGACACCGCCGTCATGCTCGGCGCACTGCCCGACCGTGTGGCCGGAATCGCCGACCCGCTCGACCGGTACTTCGCGGCGGCCCGCGGCACCGACACCGTGGCGCCGCTCGAAATGACCAAGTGGTTCGACACCAACTATCACTATCTCGTCCCCGAGATCACCCCGTCCACGGTGTTCGCCCTGGACGCGGCAAAGGTCCTGGACGAATTGGCACAGGCCCGGACACTGGGTGTTCCCGCCCGACCCGTGGTCCTCGGCCCGGTGACGTTCTTGCTGCTGTCGAAGGCGGTGGGCTCGGACGCGCCGCTCCTCGACCGGGTCGACGAACTGGTACCCCTGTATGTCGAGCTCTTCGGGCAACTCGCCGCGGCGGGAGCCCAGTGGGTGCAGGTCGACGAACCGGCACTGGTGGCCGACCGGACACCGGAGGAAATCGCGGTCGCCCGGCGGGTCTACGACCGGTTGTCGGCGGTACCGGAGCGTCCGGCGATCCTGCTGGCCTCGTACTTCGGCGGTCTCGGTGACGCACTGCCCGCCCTCGCCGCGACCGGTGTCGAGGGCCTGGCCGTCGATCTGGTCGCCGGATCCGACGCTCTCGCCTCGGTGCCCGCCCTCACGCGCAAACATGTCGTGGCGGGAGTTGTGGACGGACGCAATGTCTGGCGCACCGACCTCGACGCCGCCCTCGGAACTCTCGGCACACTGCTGGGCAGCGCGGGAACGCTGGCCGTGTCGACGTCGTGCTCACTGCTGCACGTGCCCTACACCCTCGACGCGGAGACCGGGTTCGACGCCGCGCTGCGGTCGTGGCTGGCCTTCGGCAGCGAGAAGGTCCACGAGGTCGTCACTCTCGCGACGGCCCTGACCCGGGGTCGAGACGCGGTGGAGGACGAGTTCGCGCGGGCGCGGGCGGCCGCATCCGCGCGGCGTGCCGATGCGCGACTGTATGACGGCACGGTCCGCGCCCGACTGGATGCGCTCACGGGATCGAAGCCGACACGCAGCCCCGCGGCGCAGCGCCGGCGGGCACAGTCGGCACTGCGGTTGCCCGCGCTGCCGACCACGACGATCGGTTCGTATCCGCAGACGGCACAGATCCGTATCGCCAGGGCCGCCCTCCGCACAGGTGAGATCGACGAGACGGAGTACCGCGCGCGCATGCGCGCCGAGATTGCCGATGTGATCGCCTTGCAGGAGGAACTGGGTCTGGATGTCCTCGTGCACGGTGAGCCCGAACGCAACGATATGGTGCAGTACTTCGCCGAACAGCTGGACGGTTTCTGCGTCACCGACAACGGCTGGGTGCAGTCGTACGGCAGTCGGTGTGTGCGGCCCCCGATCCTCTACGGCGACGTACGCCGGCCGGACCCGATGACCGTCGACTGGATCGCCTACGCGCAGTCGCTGACGGACCGGCCGGTGAAGGGCATGCTCACCGGACCGGTGACGATCCTGGCGTGGTCGTTCGTACGCGACGATCAGCCACTGGCCGAATCGGCGAACCAGGTGGCACTCGCCATCCAGGACGAGACGGTCGACCTGCAGGGCGCCGGTATCCGAATCATCCAGGTCGACGAGCCCGCCTTGCGCGAGCTGCTCCCGCTGCGCGCCGTCGACCGGCCCGCCTACCTCGACTGGGCGGTCGGGGCGTTCCGGCTCGCCACCTCGGGGGTCGCCGACTCCACCCAGATCCACACCCACCTGTGCTATTCGGAATTCGGTGAGGTGATCGACGCCATCGCCGAACTGGACGCGGACGTGACATCGATCGAGGCGGCCCGCTCCCATATGGAGGTGCTCGACGATCTGAACGCGGTCGGCTTCGATCTCGGTGTCGGTCCGGGCGTCTACGATATCCACTCTCCGCGGGTGCCGAGCGTGGCGGAGATCGAGATGTCGCTGCGCAAGGCGCTCGAAGCCGTTCCGGCGGAGCGGTTGTGGGTCAACCCCGATTGCGGGCTGAAGACTCGGGGGCGGACGGAGGTCGAAGCATCGCTGCACAACCTTGTGGAAGCGGCGCAACTCGTCCGCGCCGATCTGTGACCTCACCCTGATCGCCACCGGGTGCGGCGCACCGACCGGTGCGCCGCACCCGCGGGTCGATACGAGACAACCCACGGCACTACCGAGGAACCGTGCCGCAAGATCTCGGAACCGGCCTACCGCGGCGGGGCGCTTGTTACGATTCGCCGATGATCTCGACGGTCGTATGGGGGACCGGAAATGTGGGTCGTGCGGCGATTCGCGCGGTGGACGCCCATCCGGAACTCGCTCTGACGGCCGTGCTCGTGCACGACCCGAACAAGGCCGGCCGGGACGCGGGCGAACTCGCGGGTCTGGATCGGGCCCTCGGCGTCGTGGCCGGCGCCGATATCGATGCGGTGCTGGCCGCCCGCCCGGATGCCGTGGTGTACGCCGCATCCGGTGATATCCGCCCGGACGATGCCCTCGCCGATATCGTTCGTGCCGTCGGTATCGGCGCCGTGGTGGTCACCCCCGCGCTGTATGCCCTCTACGACCAGCGCGGCGCACCGCCGGAGATACGGGAACCGGTGTTGGCCGCGATCGAACGGGGCGGTGGTTCGCTGTTCGTCTCCGGTATTGATCCGGGATGGGGCAATGATGTGCTGCCGCTGCTGATCAGCGGCCTCGGCAGTGTCGTGGAGGCGGTCCGCTGCCAGGAGATCTTCGACTATTCGACCTACGACCAGCCCGATTCGGTGCGCTACCTGGTGGGTATGGGACAACCCATGGACGAGCTACCGCCGATGGTGGCTCCGGGGGTGCCGACCATGGTGTGGGGCGGTCAGATCCGGTTGCTGGCCAGGGCGCTCGGTGCCGAGCTCGACGAGGTCCGCGAGACCGTCCAACGGTGTCCGCTGGAGGCCACGGTCGATACCGCGTCGATGGGGAGGTTCGATGCCGGAACGCAGGGCGCCATGCGGTTCGAGGTCCAGGGCATCGTGGCAGGCCGGCCCCGGATCGTCATCGAGCACATCACTCGTATCCATCCCTCGTGTGCGCCGGACTGGCCCGCGCCGCCCAACGGTGTGGGCGCGCACCGGGTGATCATCGACGGCCGGCCGCGGATCGAGGTCACCGTCGAGGCGACCGACGAGGGCGACAACTACGCGGCCGGGGGTAACGCCACCGCCGTCGGGCGGCTCGTCGGCGCGATCGATTGGCTCGTCGCCGCCGAGCCCGGCCTCTACGACGCGCTCGATGTCCCGCTGCGCCCCGCGGTCGGAAAGCTGGGAAGGAATGGTCATGAGAGTTGATATCCCCGAGGGCAAGGACCCCATCGGCTACGTCTGGGGCGAGATGGTGCCCGGGATCGGCGCCGCCGCGTCGAACCTCTCTCTGGCGGTGTACTCGCACACCACCCTCGGACTGCGCGAATTCGAGGCGGCCCGGCTGCGGATCGCCCAGATCAACGGCTGTCTCTTCTGCCTGGACTGGCGCACCGAGCGCGACGGCCGAAAGGTCGAAGCGGGTTTCCTCGACGCGGTAACCGACTGGCGCGAGACCGACGCCCTCGACGAGCGTGCCCGATTGGCCGCCGAGTACGCCGAACGCTATGCCCTCGACCACCACAATCTCGACGAGGATTTCTGGTCGCGGATGACGGCCCACTACAGCCAGGCCGAAATCGTCGAGCTCAGTATGTGCATCGGATCGTGGCTGGCGTTCGGCCGGCTCAATCATGTACTCGGTCTCGACACGGTCTGCGTGCTCCCCGGCCACCAATCCGCCGGCGGTGGATCGTAGGGTTCGGGCAGCGGTCTCGGGTGCGGCGCGGACGCCCATGAATGCCGGTGGGTCCTCGGGGGTGTCGGACCGGTCCCGGACGCCGTATGTCGTCGTGATGGGGGTGACGGGAACCGGTAAGACGACGACGGGACGTCTGCTCGCCACCCGGCTCGGTGTTCCATTCGCCGATGCGGACGATTTCCATTCGCGGGCCAATATCGCCAAGATGACCTCCGGCATTCCGCTGGACGACGCCGACAGGGAGCCCTGGCTCGCATCGGTCGGTTACTGGTTGCGCGACCGCGAGGCGGCGGGAACCGGCGCGGTGGTCGCCTGCTCGGCACTCAAACGGCGCTACCGCGATATACTTCGATCTTTCGTACCGGGAATCTATTTCCTGCACTTGACGGCCGAACGTCCGGAACTGCTCGAGCGGCTTTCTACTCGACGCGGCCATTTCATGCCCGTCTCGTTGCTGGATTCGCAACTCGCCGGGATCGAACCGCTCCAGGAAGGGGAACGCGGCACCGTTGTCCACAGCAGTCGGACGCCCGCCGAGGCCGTCGAGGCGGTCGCCGCTCGCCTCGAGGAACACGCCGCCCCGCCCGACCCCGACTGATATCGGATATCTCCTTCATGATGCCGGGAACCGCATCGCGGCATCACCGGGCGGGCGCCGGCCGTTGCCGAGTGGGGTATCGAGTCGAGGTGGGTGGGAAGCCGATCAGCCGCGCACGGTATCCCGATAGGTGTTCAGGATCCGATGGATGGAAGGGGTGACGTGCAGGTCGCCGTCCAACGGGGCCCAGAGATACCCGGCGTGCGCGCCGAGCACGATAGGACCGAAGATCGCGACGTCCACGGCGAAGTGCAGACGACGCACCGGCTTTCCGGCGGAGGACAGGTAATCGAAATCCCCGATATGGCTGCCGATTCGGGTGACGGTCAACCCGGTCTCCTCGAAGACCCCCCGGATCACCGATCGGGCCACGGACTCCCCCGGGGCCACGGTGGCACCCGGAAGTTTGTGGGTGGGTTGGATGGGCCCCGTCGAATGGGGTTTCAGCAGTAGTACTTCTCCGCCCCGGTCGATGATCGCACCGACCCGTAGGCCGACACCGTCGATCTCGCCACGCGGTAGCGCTTCGTCGAACATGGACGCGGAAATTGTTGGACCCACCACCTTCGATCGGGGTCGATACGCAGTAGCCACAGTCACGGCAATGGTTCGATCATACGGCAATTCTCGAGCATATCCGTGCGGCTTCGCCGAATACGCCGGCTTGTCCGTGAGACCATGACTCGACGGAAGATGCGCGGCCGCAAGGTATTTCACCGCTCTTATGCGGAGTCGTCGATCGGCGGTGCCGACGAGCGCTGATTGCCCCGGGCGCGGAGCGCAGGCGGTTCGTTCAGTTGTTCGCCCGCCGGATGGAACGTTGAACCAGTTGTCTGATACCCGGGAGACCGATGGCCCGGAACATCAGCTCGGCGGCCAGGACATGTGCCCTCGTCGGCGGCGCGAAGCGGCTCATTCCCTTGCGGGCGAGAGCCTGTCGTTTGCGTACCTCGGGGCGCAGCGCGGTTTCCCAGTCCGCCAGCGCCGCGGGGATGTCGTCGTGTGCCGCCAGGGCGGTGCCGAGCCGGTCGGCCCCGTCGAGCGCGAGCGCGGCGCCGTAGCCGGCGAAGACGGTGACGCACCAGGCGGCGTCGCCGAGGAGAACGACTCGGCCCCGGCTCCAGTCGTCCAGCACGATTTGGCTTACGGAATCGAAATAGGCGGACGCGGGGTCGGCCTCGAGTTGGCGGAGCGCGTCGGAGATACCCGCGCCGAGATCTCCGAAGGCCGCGGTGAGCGCGGCGACCGGGCCGCGGGCCAGTTCGGCCTCCGGGGTCGAACTGCGGTAGGTGAAGAACGCCGAGGACCGTTCCGGGCCCAGGTTCATCACTGCCGCTGTCCGTCCGGGGCCGATGAATGTCGTGCCGGCATTCTCCGGCACCTGATCGGATATCCGAGTCAGCGGGAAGGCGCACACCATATGACCCATATCCACCATGGGATCGGTCGCGGCACCGAAGACGAGCTCGCGGGTTCGGGAGTGCAGGCCGTCGGCGCCGACGAGGAGATCGGCCGGTAGCCGGGTGCCATCGCTCAGCGTGATGCGGACCTCGTCGGCATCCTGCGCGATGGTCCGCACGGTGGTGCCGAAACGGATTTCGACACTGTTGGCCACCGCTTCGTACAGCACCGTTTCCAGATCTCCGCGGAAAACGGTCAGCGCCCGAGTGTCGACGGCCGCCTCGGCGACAGCCGCCGGTAGCGTGAGCTTTTCCCGGCCATCGGCATGGACCAGAATCGAGGTGAAGAACCCGATATCACGCGGCGTCAGCGCGGGCAGCAGGCCGAGTCGTTCCGCGGCGTCATATCCCGGTCCGTGCAGATTCACCATATAACCGCTGCTACGACGAGTCTCGGCTCGTTCGACGACGAGCACATCCCAGCCGTGCCGGTGAAGCCTCAGTGCGGCGGACAGTCCGGCGATACCGGCCCCCACGATCACCACTCGCTTCGCTCCTGGCTCGCCGAAACGATACGCCGCATTCTCGATACTCGTCACTGCCGCTCCCGATTCTGTCGTCCTGTACGCGAGCCCACGCCCGCAATGCGTCAACGATAGGTTGACGATTCCCGATACGTCAACCGAAGGTTGACGTCGGGGTTCCTTGGTTGGCTCGGGCACCGCTTCACGGCCGGGAAAGCGGTATCAGCGGCCGTCGGCGAGGTCGAGAAGGCTACTCCTCATATAAGAAGCGGCGTCGGAGATCAGGCAGGCGATGGCCTCGATGACCTCGTTGGGCCGGCCGCCGCGGCCCATCGGTAGGGCAGGGGCAAGGCGGTCGACCCGGTCGGGATCGCCGCCGAGGGCGTGGATATCGGTATCGGCGGGGCTGCCCAGGCCGGCGCAGGTGGCCCGGGTCCGTCCACCCGCCGCACGGACGGTGTGCCCACATCGTCGGCGGCCGTGGCCCGGCTGCGGTGGGTGAGGTGGACGGCGTAACCCTCGCGCGCGAGACGGCGGGCCGCGGCCGGCACCGATACCACGGCTGCCGCCGGTCACCACTACCAGCCCTCGGTCCACCGACGACATCTCCTGAAACAACCGATACGACGGGCCTCACAGTGCGCGCCGGTGGCGGTGCCTCACCGTGCCTCGGCTCGTATCACCTCGGTCGAAGGTGCGAGACGTCCGCGCCGGTCGACCAGGATTACGGCCGCCGCGGCGACCGCGAGCGCCGTACTGCACCACAGCGCCGATACGGGATCCTCGGTGTGGTCGACGGCCAGGCCGGCGGCTGCGGGGCCGAGAACGGCACCGACATTGAAGGCGGTGGTCGCGAGCGCTCCGGCGATACGCGGTGCGCCGGCCGTAGCGGCCTGCACGATCGCTGCGATCAGGGTCGATCCGACACCGAACGCGACCGCGCCTGCCGCCACCGCCATGATCGATATTCCGATGAGCGTGTGCGCAGTCAGTGCGGTGAGCAGCCAGACCCCCACGAGCACGACCGTTCCCGCAGTGAAGATCCGACGGCGGTGGCGGTCGCTGTAACGTCCGGCCAGTGTCACGCCGAAGAACGACCCGATGCCGAACAGGGCCAGCACGATCGGAACCCACCGTCGGTCCGCCTCGGGAATACCGACGGTAATCGTCCTCAGATAGGTGAACCCGGCGAACGTGGCCGCATTGACCAGCACACCGACCACAGCGGCGACACCGACCGGCCGGGCGAGTACCACGGTCCATTCACTCCCCGGCGATGGGCCCCGCCCGTCCGGGCGATCGCCCTCACGCACGTCACGAGGAACCATTGCCCACACCGGCGCGAGCGCCGCTCCGCCGACGATGGCCACGGCCCAGAACGCCGAACGCCATCCCCACAGCTGACCCAGCAACGTCCCGGCGGGCACACCGGCGATACAGGCCACCGTCACCCCGGCCACCACCACCGACGTGGCGCGTCCGACCGCGGCCGGGCCGACCAATCGCGGTAGCGCGGTCAACGCGATGGCCAGAAACCCCGCATTGGCGATCGCCGCCACGATCCGCGTCGCGAGCAATACCGCGAAGCCCGTGGTAACGGCACCGACGATATGAGCTCCACAGAACAACGCCAAAAACGTTGTCATCGAATAGCGCACCGACAATCGACCGGCCGCCATCGCCATCGCCGGTGCCCCGAGCACCATACCGGCCGCGAACAACGACGTCAGCAAACCCGCGGTCCCGATCGAGACCCCCATGTCGGCGGCGATCTGCTCCAGCAGTCCCGACACCATGAATTCGGACGTGCCCTGTGCGAAAACCGCGACAGCCAGCACGAACACCACAATGGGCATAGAAGGACAACTCCCCGGATACAGGGTGTCATCGCGCTGCGCGGCAACACCCGATGGTCGAAGAATCGGGCGAAACCATCGCCCGACAGCAAGAAATCAACCTCGTCCGGCGTTGCGAAATACCCATCCGTTCCCGGCCGCTCGAGGGCCGGCGGGACCCACACTCACAACGCCGCCCGGCACCGAGGCCGGACGGCTACCGTCTGGACGCCTCCGGGGAATTCACGCTCCCACCATAACAACCCATCCTCAACCCGGCATCCGGTTTCCGACCTGCAGCATCGCCGGTCCGCACCCTCGAGGGGCGAGGAGTCCGGTCCGCGGGCCCTACCGCGAACACCGGGTTCCGGGCTACACCGGAAGGTGGGTGAGGCCCGGTACCGTCAGGAACACCCGTCGGCGTACCGAAGGAGTGGCACCGTGAATGGTCCCGGTTACGGTGATCCGCATCAGCTCGTCTCGGCGCCGGTTGTCGTCGGTGTCGACGGCACACCGGCCGCCGACGCGGCGGTGGTCTGGGCCGCCGGGACGGCCACCGACCGCGGACGCGGGTTGCTGATCGCGCACGGAATGGACCTCGCCGGTTTCGCCGCCGGGCCGGTCGGCTTCGGGAACGCGCACGCCGTGCGGGAGGTCGGTGCGCGGATCGTCGCGTCCGCGGCGGAACTGGCCGGGCGTACCGCCCCCGAGGTGCCGGTCGAGACCGAGGTGAGCGCGGCGGAACCGAGCGATCTGCTGGTGGGGCGTTCCGCGTCCGCACACCTGGTTGTGATCGGCGGTCCGGTCGATCGGGCGGGTCTGGGTCGACTCGGCTCGACGATGTACGCGGTCACCGCCCGCGCATACGGTTCGGTGGTGGTGGTACGCGGGGTTTCCGGGCAGCCGTCCTCCGGGCCGGTGGTGGTCGGAGTCGACGGTAGTCCGGTGAGCGATATCGCGGTCGAGGCCGCCTTCCGGGAGGCCGCGTTGCGGGCAACGGACCTGGTGGCCGTATACGCCTGGTCCCACCCCTACGCGGGACGGTTCAGCCGGTTGCTGGAGAGCGTGGAGGGGGCCTTCGACGTCGCCGCTGTCGAGCGGGCGGTCCTCGCCGAGCGATTGGCCGGACGGGGGGAGCGTTTTCCCGAGGTCAGGGTGCGGCGCGAGGTCTCCCGCGGCATACCACGCGAACGGTTGCTGGAGTGGTCGCGTTCGGCGCAGCTGCTGGTCGTCGGAAGCCGCGGCCGCGGCGTTCTGGCCGGCATGCTGCTGGGGTCCACCAGCGGCACGCTGATCCAGCGTGCCGCTGCCCGGTGATGGTGGTGCGTTCTCCGGGCGAGCCCGGTCGTCGACCATGCGGAGGAGCGTAGGCCGATAAGGTTTCTGCCGGTAAGTCCATACCCAAAGGAAAGCTTCGGATATGGAGGGACATTCACGGGCTCGTCGAGCGTGTCGTGGAGCCCGCCACTCCGCCACGGGTCGGCTATGAACTCCCCGAACTCGGTCAGGGACCGACGGAGTCGCTGCGGCGGTTCCTCGACCGGATCCGCCGCCATACGGCAGAGGTCGTGGCCGTGCAGCGCCGCCACGATCGGCAACAGCGATGAGGTAGGGATGCGGTGTCCGAGCCTCGCTTCGAGCGCTACCGGTCGGGCCGAGACTCGACCACCTCGACGAGTTGCTTGCCCAGATTGCCGCCCTCGAACAGCGCGCGCAGGGCGTCCGGAGCGGATTCGAGACCGACGCTCACGGTTTCGGCGACCGTGAGCTCTCCCCGGGTATGCCAGTCGAGCAGTGCCTCGAACGCCTCCGGGAAGCGGTCGACGTAGTCGAGGAAGATGAACCCCTCCATCCGCGCCCGGCCGAGGGCGAGCCGCATGCAGTTGCGCGGGCCGAGCGGCGGGTCGACGCCCTGGTAGCCGGACGCGATGGCACCGCTCAGGACGACGCGTGCGTGGCGTGCCAGATGCGCGAGTCCGTGTTCCAGGATGCGCCCGCCGACACCGTCGAAGAACACGTCGACGCCGTCCGGGGCCAACTCGCGCAGGCGGGCATCGACATCGTCGTTGCGGTGGTCGATCGCGGCGTGGAAACCCGCGTGTCCGGTGGTCCAGGCGCACTTGGCCGGCCCGCCGGCGATTCCGATCACCCTGCAGCCCAGGGCCTTCGCGATCTGTCCCGCCAATGATCCGGTCGCGCCCGCCGCAGCCGACACCAGCACCGTCTGTCCCGGCTCCGGCCGACCCACATCCACCATCCCGAAATAGGCGGTCAGACCGGGTGCCCCGAACAGGCTCAGCATCAATGTCGGAGGTATCCCCTCGGGGACGGCGTTCAGACCGAAGAGTCCTTCGCCGGAGGCGACGACATAGTCCTGCCAACCCACCATGCCGGCGACCCAACCGCCCACCGGATAGTCCCGGTGGTTCGACGACACCACCTGTCCCACACCGCTACCGCGCATCACCGCACCGAGCGGTACGGCGTCGATGTAGTTGTCGGCGTCGTTGAGCCATCCACGTTGAGTGGGATCGATGCCCAGCCAGTGCACCCGCACCAGCGCTTCACCCGGCCCCGGAACCGGTATCGGTGAGTATCGAAATTCGAAGTCCTCGTCCCGCACGCCACCGTCGGGCCGACGCCGCAGGATCCACTGCCGATTGGTCGCATCCGTCACCCGGCCGAGGGTATGCACTGCGCATCGGCTCGATCGAGCCATTTTCCACCGTCTACGCCTGCCCATCCGTGCCGCGGGGAGCGAGCCCGAACAGCGGCTCCGACCTGTTCTACCGGTAGAGTCGGATTTCCGATATCGGCGGGTGCGGGAATCCGGTGGAAATCCGGAACGGTCGCGTCACTGTGACCGCCCTCGCCGGGCGGAAGTCAGACCTCCCCCGCCGCAGTACCTGGAGAGGCCGCGACTTGCCGCTACAGCACCGTGAACGTTCACGTATCCGCACCCCCGTCGCCCTGACGCTGCTCGCTGCCCTGCTGGGTGTCGCCATGGTGACGGCCACGGGCTTCGGCGCCGAGACACTACCGGTATCCGCGGTGGTCGAGGTGTTGGCCCACCGGCTCACCGGTGTCCCGGGTCCGGATCTCGGACTGGACACCGTCGTGTGGCAGCTGCGGGTGCCGCGCACCGTACTGGCCGCGGTTGTGGGGGCCGGACTCGCCTTGGCGGGTGCGGCGATGCAGACATTGGTACGCAATCCACTCGCCGATCCGTTCCTGCTCGGCATCTCCTCGGGGGCGGGGGTGGGTGCCGCGGCGGTTATCACCTCGGGCCTGTTCGCGGGCGCCAGGCTGTGGGCGCTGTCCGGTGGGGCGCTGGCCGGTGCCGCGGTGGCCGCGGCACTCGTATTCGCCGTGGCGGTGGCCCAGGGCGGGCTCACGCCGTTACGGTTGGTGCTCACCGGCACCGTACTCGGCTCGGCGTTCGCGGCACTGAGCAGTTATCTGGTGTATCGCTCGAGCGATCCGGCCGCGGCGCAGTCGGTGTTGTTCTGGCTGCTGGGCAGTCTCGCGGGTGCGGACTGGACGCGTATCGGGCTGCCGGTGGCGGTGGTGGTGTCGGCGGCGTCGGTGTTGGTGGGTACGGCGGGTTGGTTGGATGCGCTACATCTGGGCCCCGATACCGCCGCATCGGTCGGGGTGCCGGTGACGGGGTTGCGGGCCGGGCTGTACGCGCTGCTGGCGGTGTTGGTCGGGGTGCTGGTCGCGGTGTCGGGTGGGATCGGGTTCGTCGGCCTGGTGGTACCACACGCCGCCCGGCTGGTGGTGGGCCCGCGACACCGTGCCCTGTTGCCGGTCTGCGCGCTGGGCGGTGCGCTGTTTCTCGTCGCCGCTGATGCCGCCGGTCGGATATTGGTGCGGCCGAGCGAGATTCCGGTCGGGGTGCTCACGGGTCTTATCGGCGCCCCGGTCTTCCTGATCCTGATGGGTCGTCGTCGCTACCGGTTCGGTGACGCATGACCGCCACCGCGACCACGCCGCGCTTGGACGGGAGCGAGCGTGCCGGGGTGCTGGCGGTAACCGGTTTGTCCTGCGCGGTGGGCCGGCGCGCGGTCGTGACCGGCGTCGAGTTCACCGTCCGCGCCGGGGAGACCATCGGCATCGTCGGTCCCAACGGCAGCGGTAAGACCACCCTGCTGCACGTGCTGGCCGGCGTGGCCGAACCGGTACGCGGCCGGGTGCGGGTCGACGGTCGAGTGCTGCACGAGCTCCCGGCCCGGCGCCGGGCACGGACCGTGGCGCTGGTGGCGCAGGACGAACGCCCACCCGCGGATCTGTGTGCCGGCGAGGTGGTCGCGCTGGGCCGCACACCGTACCTGCCACCGTGGGGCGCCGGTTCCGCGCGGGAGCGACACCTGGTCGCCGAGGCGCTGGCCGCCGTGGACCTGCGCGGTGTCGCCGACCGGTCGGTGCACCGGCTCTCCGGCGGCGAGCGGCAGCGGGTGCTGCTGGCCCGGGCGTTGGTGCAGAACACACCGGTGCTGCTGTTGGACGAGCCCACCAACCATCTCGATATCACCCATCGGCTCGAGTTGTTGGCCCTGGTTCGCGCATTGGACCGCACCGTGGTGCTGGCCCTGCACGACCTCACCCTCGCGGATCGGTACTGCGATCGCGTCCTGGTGCTGCAGGACGGCCGTGCCCACCCCCTGGAACCCCCCGAGGCGGCATTGCGGCCCGAGGTGGTCAACGCCGTGTTCGGTGTGCACGCCACCCGGGTCCGGCATCCGGACACCGGCGAAAACCATCTGCTCATCACTCCTCGGGAGAAGTCGTGAAACCTTCCCTCCGCACGTCGGCCGCCGTCGCCGCGCTGTCCGTCGCCGTCGCCGCGTGCACCGCGACGCCCCCGGTGACCGGTACTCTCACCGTCCGCAACTGTGGTCAGGAAGTGCGCTTTCCCGCGCCGGCTCAGCGGGTGTTCGTCAACGACAGCAATATGATCTCGATGGTGCTCGCGCTCGGTGCGCACGAACAAGTGGTGGCCGTGTCGAGCATGGACAGCGATATCGCGACCCTGCGCAGGCATTACGGCCACGCGGTCGACGGTCTGAACCGGGTGGCGCGCGAATCCCCCTCTCGGGAAACGGTCCTGGCGCAGCATCCCGATGTCATGGTCGCGGGCTGGAACTACGGTTTCGACGAGGCGAAGAACCTGTCCCCGGCCTCCCTCCGCAAGGACGGAATCGCGGCCTATGTGCTGACCGAGAGCTGTCGGCAGCAGGCGGGAGAACGGCCGCGGGGGGTGGTGGAACCGTGGACGGCGCTGCGCGAGGATCTGACCAACCTCGGCGCCATCACCGGACGCGCCGAGCGCGCCACCGAACTGGTCACCGACATCGACCGGCGGCTCGCCGCCCTGGCCGAAGCGCCGAAACCCTCGCGACCGCCGCGGATCTTCCTGTTCGACAGCGCGAGCGACACCATCCTGTCCAGCGGCCGGTTCGGCGGGCCGCAGGCCGTTCTCACGGCCGCGGGCGGGCAGAACGTAACCGAGGACGTCGCCGACACCTGGACCCGCGTCTCTTGGGAACGGCCGGCGTCCGCCGACCCGGATGCGATCATGTTCGTCGACTACCCGCCGCAGTCGTTCGCCGACAAGGTCGCCATGCTGCGTGCCAAGCCCGGTATCAACCGTTTGCGTGCCGTCGTGGAGCAACGCTTCCTCAACCTGCCCTATCCGATGTGGACCAGCGGGCCGCTCAATATCGATGCCGCCGAACAGGTTCGCAAACAACTGGAGCGGTGGAATCTCGTGCCCGCTTCCGATATCGAGCCACGCAGCGACGACGCCATCCGCTGAGGCCGTATCGAGAGCGCCGGCGTCCGGTCGTGATCGGGTCGGGGGATGTGGGCTCGGCGGCGGTAGGTGTCACGCTGTCCCCACGCCCAACAGGGCGATACCGGCGATGATGATCCACGCGATCCATCCGAGCCAGCCGACCAGCCCGAGGAGGGCGGTACGGTTCGTTCCTTCGGTGTTGTACGGACTCGCCGACGAGGAGACGAACAGCAGGGCCGCACTGAGGTAGCCGAGCCAACCGTGCCAGTCGGACAGCAGGCCGGTGCCGGTGCCCGCGACGCTGAAACCCAGTAGTGCCACGGCGAGGAATACCTGGTTGAACTCGAACAACACATTGCTGAACGCCCACAGCCCTGTTGTCGCGCCACGACCGTGGGGTGCGGCCGCGGCCAGGCCGAATCGCAGCGCCTCCACGCCGACGAACGTAACGTTCTGCATGAGCACACCGGCGAAGCCCACCAGCGCCCACGCCCCGGTTCCCTGATCCGGCCGCCACAACTCCGCCATGAGGCCCGCGGCGAACACCGTCGTGCACAACCACGTCAGCGGGGCGAGTGTCGACGGTTGTTTCAACGCGTCGCCGACGGCGGCCAACGAGCCCACCACCTCGTCCATGTCCTTGCCCGACATCGGGAAAGGCAGCCGGGCACGAACGTAGACGATGTTGACGATCAGTGCTGTCAGTACGAACCCGAGTCCGCTCAGGCCCGCCACGCCCGCGAAGTTCATGAGAATGCGACCTCCCATATTGGTTTTACGTGTATTATATTCAATATAAGGTGATGAAAATCGGAGGTGTAACAGTGGAAGAATCGCCCCGGCGCCGCGGCTACGACTCCCTGCGCCGACACGCCCAAGCGCAGCGCACGCGGAGGGATATAGCGGATGCGGCTCGACGGTTGTTCGTCTCGCGGGGCTGGGCGCCAACCACCGTGCGCGACGTGGCGCGGGAAGCGGGCGTATCCGTACCGACGGTCTACGCCGCATACGGAACCAAGACGGGCCTGGTCTGGGCGCTGGTGGATGCGGCGGACCTATCCGCCGACCTACCCAGGATGCTCGCCGAATTGGACGAATCCGCCACACCCGAGCAACAGCTCGCCGCGCTCGCCGGCTACGACCGCAGGCTTTTCGAACGCGCCGGTGACCTCATCGGACTGATCCGTGAGGCCGGACGCACCGAAACCGAACTGGTCGCCCTCTACGACCAGGCCCGGCGTATGGCCGACCGGACCCGGGCCGAGCTCTTCTCCTCCTGGCCGGACGGCACCCTGCGTCCCGGTCTGGACCGCCCCACCGCCGTCGACATATACGCCGCCCTGTGCAATATCGACGTCTACACCACGCTCACCGACGAACGCGGCTGGTCACCCGAGCGAGTGGAGCGCTGGTGGAGCGAAGCGCTGGCCCGCCAATTGCTGCGCCGATAACGTCCTCCCGCGTCGGTCGGCGGCGGGCGTGCGGTCGGCGTCTATTCGCCGTGCGCGTAACGGACCGCCGCCCGCACGGCGTCCATATTGATGATCAGGTTCGGATCGCGTTCCATCGCCTCACGGAACTCTAATACCACATCGTCGACCGTCCCGCGCCGCGCCGAGGCGATCAACTCCTGGCGCAGGTAGTCGCCGAGCGGCATACCCGCCGCGGTGGCCCGACGGGTGAGGATGCCCCCGATTTCCGCGGGAAGGTCGTAGGCGGTCGATGCCATGGCATCGGTATCGATCTCCGGGTGCCGATGTCCCGGCCACTCGTCGTCCAGGAATTCCACCACCGCGTCCAGCGGCACACGCCGCCGGGGCGCGGCGGCAGGTCCGGGTACCGCTACTCCACCGGTTCGGGCATGTGGGGACGCCGCTGCCGCGGCCCGGCGGAGTCGGATACCGAAATCGGTGGCGCGAGCAGGTGGCGAGCGGCCGGGGCATCGGCGCAGCGGTCCATGGGGGCGGATGGCGGTCGGTATCAGGTCCGATACGTGCTCGTGTTGCGTCATGACCGGAGCCCTCGGGAGTGGAAACTGGGTTGATGGGTGTGCCCAGTGCACCGACCACACCGGGGCGATCACCGAAGCGCCGGCTCTTGCGCAGTGGGATCTGGTGCGGATATCTCGTGCTGCTGGCCGTGGTGACCGTGGAATTCGGTGTGCCGACCGACCGCATATACCAGGCCCTCTGGATCATGGCGGGTATCGCGGCATACACCCCGGACCGGCCGTGGCGCGAACACCTGCGGATTCTGACCGACTGGGTTCCGCTCATCGCGGCGCTGGTGGTGTACGACCACAGCCGGGGTGTCGCCGACACCCTCGGGATGCCCGTCCGAGTGCGGGAGCCGGCCGCCGTGGAGGACTGGTTGTTCCATGACACGATCCCCACCGTATGGCTGCAACAACAGCTGATGTTCGGAGACCGGCACCCGTGGTGGACCACGCTCACCGGCGTGGTCTACCTGAGTCATTTCATCCTGCCGTGGCTCGTGGCGGCCATATTCTATGTGCGGTCGCGGCGGCGGTGGTCGCGGTACATGCGCCGGGTTCTGCTGCTGTCGTATCTCGGCCTGCTGACCTACATCCTGCTGCCGGCCGCTCCGCCCTGGTATGCCGCGCAGGAGGGGGTCCTCGCCGGGGAGGTCCATCGTGTCAACGGCTTCGGGTTCGTCCTCAGCTCGGTGGATATCGGTGGGGAATGGCTCGAGGCGCAGGGAAACCCGGTGGCCGCGTTGCCGTCCCTGCACGCCGCGTTCTCATTGCTGGTGACCGTGGCGCTGTGGCCGTTCGCCAAGCGGTGGTGGTGGCGAGCCGTGCTGGTCGTGTTTCCGGCGGCCATGGCGTTCACGTTGGTCTACGGCGGTGAGCACTATGTGGTGGACGTTCTCCTCGGCTGGCTCTATGTCGTGTTGACCCTCGTGATCATCGGCTCCTGGGAGCGCCGTCGTGATACAGGGACATCCGAGCGAGCACAGCGCACCATTGTCCGGTCCGGCCCCACGGGCCGAATATCCGTTGAATCCGTGGGAAGCGAACGGTCGTGGTGAACGGCGTCGAGTTCTCCTCATGTCGGCGTGGTCGGTGACGGTGTCGATCTCACTCAACGGACAGACCCCCCTTTCGGGTCGGGAGCCTGGCAGCATGTAAGCGAGTTGTGAGCGGTTCGACGAGGAAAGGGAAGCGATGCCGAGAATCGCCGAAGTGCGCGATGCTGCGGCACCGAGTTCTACCGAGCAACACGCTCGGGTAATACGGATACTCGAGGCTGCCGCTGTGCTCGCCACGGAAAAAGAGCTCGAACGTGTGCAGATGCACGAGGTGGCGAAGCTCGCGGGCGTGGCGGTCGCCACGTTGTATCGCTACTTCCCGTCGAAAACACATCTGTTCGTCTCGGTCATGCTCGATCAGATCGACCGGATGAGTGCGAAGTTCGCTCGGAGGACTCATCCGGAGTCGAGTGCCAAGGATGCGGTCCACGATACGTTGCTGCAGATGGTTCGCGGTTTGCTGCGTCGTCCGCTATTGGCAACCGCCATGATTCAGTCGAACAGCACGGCCAAGGCGTCCGCCGTTCCGGACACGGCCCGGGTCGACCGGAATTTCCGGCAGTTGTTGTACGACGCAGCCGGTATCGAACGAGCGACGGAGCGGGATGCCGCGCTGATACGGGTACTGACCCACGCGGTTTTCGGCATCATCCAATCCTGTCTCAACGGGCGGATCACCATCCCCGATGCGGAGTCGGACCTTCGGGCGGCGTGCGACCTGCTGCTCTCGGAGTGGCCGCGATCCTTCGCGGAGACCTACTGACCGACGTTCGGCCGAACCGGTCGTGCAACTCCTCTCGCGCATCCTCAGACCGTGATATCGCGCCGGATCACTTTTCCGGTCGCATTGCGCGGCAAGGGCTCCGTGGTGATTCGCCAGCGGGTCGGCACTTTGAAGTATGACAGCCGCTCGGCGGCGAACTCACGCAACTGCTGGTCGGTGACCGTCGCGCCGGGCCGCGCCACGACCACCGCCGCCACCTCTTGACCCAGATCCTCGTGTTCGGCACCGATGACGACGCATTCGTGGACGGCGGGATGCTCATCGAGGCACTGCTCGATCTCGGCGGGGTAGACGTTCTCACCCCCGCGCAGAATCAGGTCGGAGCGTCGGCCGGTCAGCCGTAGTCGACCTTCCTCGAGGACACCGAAGTCCCCGGTCCGCAACCAGCGGTCCGGGGTGATGGCGGCGGCAGTTGCCTCCTCGTCATCCCAATACCGGAGCATGACGTACGGGCTGCGTACGCACACCTCTCCCTCGGTACCGTCCGGTACACATTCGCCGAAAAGGTCACGAATCTCCAGGTTTGCCATGAGTATCGGCCGGCCGAGCGTGCCGGGATACTGTTCGAGATCGGCGGCGGAGGCGACCGCGATCGCCGTGCTGCACTCGGTGAGTCCGTAACTGTCGACCAACGCGTTGCGAGCGAAGAGGAGTCGCTCCCGAAGCCGGTTCTTGAACGCGGTCGATGACGGGGCGGATGCCAGCGCGAACGCCGTCAGTGACGAGACATCGTACTTCTCGACGTTGCCGTGATCGAGCAGCCTCGACGCCATGGTCGGCACCGCCCCCCAGTTGGTGACCCGCTCGCGTTCGATGAGGCGCAGTACGGTGTCCGCGTCGAAGGAACCCTGGTTCATCACCATTGTGCTCCCCGTCGCGAGCCGGGGGACGACCAGGTTGTGCAGACTCGCGATATGGAACAGCGGTGATGTCAACAGATACCGCGCGGAACCGGGTTCCGTATCGACATAGGTGCGGCCGGCCATCTCGGCCGATATCGCATCGGTGAAGCGGTGGTAGTCGACGACGGCCAACAGGTTACGGTGCGAATGCAACGCGCCCTTGGGCCGACCGCTGGTGCCGCTGGTGTAGAGGAGGACCGACGGGTCGTCCTCATCGATATCGATCCGGGGGAGTTCGGCGCCGGAGTGGGCGGCGATCAGGCGCGGCAGGTCCGTCTCGACGGTGAGGACGGCGATGCCCGAGGTGTCGATATCGGCCAGCAGGTCGGCGCGTTTGGCGTCGACGATCAGCACGGTCGGGCGGCAGTGCCGCAGCCCGTACTCGATCTCACGTGGCGCCCACCAGCTGTTGAGGCCGACACCGATGGCGCCCACGCATTGCGCCGACCAGAACGCCACCACCCATTCGGGACTGTTGGCCGCCAGGATCGCCACCCGGTCACCTTTGGTCACCGCGTAGTCCTCGCGCAGCGCGGTCGAGAGAGCGGCGACCGCGTCCAGATGCTGCGCATACGTCATGCGGCGGTCGAAGGTCACCAGGTAATCGCGGTCACCCCAGGCCTGCGAGGCGGCCAGCAGGTCCCCGACCGCTCGGCCACGGTGGCGCATAACCGGCATGGGAGTACCGAGAACCTCTTCGGAGGTGATTTCGAACCGGCCACCGGGGCCGGTCAGCCGCGTGATCACTTCGTTCAGGCGCAATTGCGCGTCCACCGGTGTCGTCATGGTGGCGGCCCTCTCGTTCAGGGTGCATATCGGAGAGCAACTTCTCACGGCACGTCGGGAGGCCCGGCTTTTACTACCACTGAGTGAGACTGCGCCCACGGCGGGTGGTGACGCATGGCTAGCGTGCGGGCATCTTCAGCGAAGGAAATCCCCTATGACGATATCTTCCGGCGGTCCCGTCGACCCATTGGCGCCGGCCGAGTTGGGCCCGGTGACCCTGCGTAACCGGGTGATCAAGGCCGCCACGTTCGAGGGCCTGACTCCGAAGGGACTGGTCACCGACAAGCTGATCGAATTCCACCGTCGACTCGCGGCGGGTGGGGTCGGTATGACCACGGTCGCGTATTGTGCGGTCGCGCCGGAGGGGCGCACCGCGCCAGGGCAGATCTACTGGCGCGACGAGGTGATGCCCGGTTTGCGCAAACTCACCGATGCCGTCCACGCCGAAGGCGCCGCGGTATCGGCGCAGATCGGCCATGCCGGACCCGTCGCAGCCGCCAAATACCTCGGGACGGCGGCACTGGCGCCCGGCCGCGGCTTCTGGCCGACCACACAGAACTACACCAAACCGGCCACGAAGGCCGATATCACCCGGATCGTTCTGGCGCATGCCGATGCGGCGCGCCGCGCGGTCGAGGCCGGGTTCGACGCGGTCGAGCTCCACTTCGGCCACAATTATCTGATCAGTTCGTTCCTCAGTCCGCGGATCAACAAACGTAGGGACGAATACGGCGGATCGCTGGAGAACCGGGCACGTTTCGCCCGTGAGACGGCTCGCGCCGTTCGTGACGCCGTCGGCGGCAAGATCGCGATCCTGGCCAGGCTCAATATGGACGACGGTGTGCCCGGCGGCTTCTGGCTGGACGAAGCCATTCGGGTGGCCCGGTGGCTCGAGGCGGATGGCTCGCTGGATGCGCTCGAACTCACCGCCGGCAGTTCATTGCTCAACCCGATGTACCTGTTCAAGGGCGACGCCCCGCTGCACAAGTTCGCCGAGGCCATGCCGCAGCCGGTCAAACTGGTCGGCAGGCACTTTCTGCGCGAGTACCCCTACCGTGACGCCTACCTCCTCGAGGATGCCAAGCAGATCCGTTCCCAGGTGACGATGCCACTGGTATTGCTCGGCGGTGTGACCAGCAAGGCCGTGATGGACACGGCGATGGGCGAGGGGTTCGACTTCGTCGCCGTCGCCCGTGCGCTGCTGCGCGATCCGGAAATGGTGAACAAAATCCGTGCCGACGAGAACACCAGGTCGCTGTGCAACCACTGCAACAAGTGTATGACCACGATCTACCGCAGCACCCGTTGTGTGCTGAAGGCAGGGTGAACAGCGCGAATCTCGCCGGAACGGGCAGAATCCGAGGGCCGCGGCGGCTCCACCTCATATCGAACGTTGGGAGAAGATCGGCAATGGGTACATTGGACGGCAAGGTGGCCATCATCACCGGCGCCGGCCAGGGGGTGGGACAGGGGATCGCGTTCGCACTCGCCGAGGCGGGCGCGACGATAGTGGTGGTCGGGCGAACCGAATCCAAGCTCATCGACACTACGAATCACATCCGTGCCGCCGGTGGCGGGCAGCGCCGGTGGTGTGCGATCTCGGCGACACCGAGCGCCTGGGGCCGATGGTCGACCACGTCGTCGAACTCTTCGGGGGTATCGACATCCTGATCAACAATGCCAATCAGGTCGCGCCCGGGCCTCTGCTCGACATCACCCCGAAACTCATGGACAAGGCCCTGACGACCGGGCCTGTTGCCACATTGCGGTTGATGCAGGCATGCCATCCGTATATGAAGGCCTGCGGCGGCGGAGCGATCATCAATATGGTCACCTCCGCCGCGGTGCGTTGGGACGCCACCGGCTACGGGTTGTATGCGGCGTCCAAGGAGGCGATGCGCTCGCTGACGCGGACCGCGGCCAGTGAGTGGGGGCGCGACGGGATTCGGGTGAACGCGGTGGCCCCCCATGCCCTGTCACCCGGCCTGAAATGGTGGACCGAGCACAACCCCGAGGAGGCCGTCGAATTCATCCGGACGATCCCGCTCGGCCGGATCGGCGACTGCGAGAGCGATATCGGTCGTGCGGTCGCATTCTTGGTCGGTCCGGATGCGGGCTACCTGACCGGGGCGACGATCCCACTCGACGGGGGACAGGCACGGTGGTGCTGAGCGGCGGCCGCGAGCTCACGTGATGTGCCGGTGCCGCTGCCGACAGCAGTGGCCGTAGGTGGTCGTGAACTCGGTGCCGGCGAGGCAGATCCGAAAGCCGGACCTGCCCTCATCCATGGTCGAACGAATGACCCGAATTCTGGATGCGTTCGACAGTCACGCCTCGCGTTTGTCTCTCGAAGAGGTCGCCTGTCGTGCTCAGCTGCCGCGCTCCACCACCTACCGCATCCTGCACCAGCTGGTGCGATTGGACTGGGTCGAGCACGCATCATTCGGCTACGGTCCGGGCCGCCGTTCGCTCGGCCTCGGCGGTGGCGACCGGCACGGCCGAATCCGGGCAGCGGCGGCACCGTTACTGCATGAGCTGCACCTACAGACAGGCATGGTGGTACACCTGACGGTGCTCGACGGTGGCGACAGCCTGTACCTCGACAAGATCGGTGGGCGGTTTGCCACGTGCCTGCCCTCCCGGGTGGGCGGTCATGCTCCGGCGTACTCCACCGCCGGCGGAAAAGCGATTCTGGCGTGGCTGGAGCCGGAGATCATCGATGATCTCTACGGTCGGCCTCTCCGTCAGTGCACCGACCGTACAATTGCCGATCCCGCGGCTCTCCATCACGAGCTCAACCGCATCCGGCTACGCGGTGGGCTCGCCTTCGACGAGGGCGAATCGGTGCGCGGGATTTCCTGCGTCGGCGCGGCGGTGCGCGGTCACGACGGCCCGGTCGCCGCTGTCTCGCTGTGCGGTGAGACGCGTACCGCGCGGCTCGAGCGTATCGCGCCGCTGGTGGTCGACGCGGCCCGCGAAGTGACGCGAACGCTGTACCCCGACCTCCCGATTCGCCGACGCCACCGCGGAAAATCGGAGCTGCCCTCGACCGCCTCGGCATAGCACCGGCGACAATGGCGGCCGGGACGTACCGGAACGGCGAGGACCGATCCCGCTCAGGTCGTTTTGCGCGCCTCGATCAGGAATCGGGTGGAGTGGGCGACGAAACGACCTTCCGCTCGAATGTGGTCGTGGAGCTCGCGGAGTCGGTCGCGATAGCGGTCCACGGTGAAATCGGGGACCATCCAGACCACTTTGCGCAGGAAGTAGATGACCGCCCCGATATCGAAGAACTCGACCCGCAGCCGCTCGAACCGCAGGTCGACGACCTCGAGGCCGGCGTTCTCCGCTTCGCGCCGGTCGTCGTCCGGGTGGCGTTCGCGCCGAACTCGCTCCGGCTGCGGGCCCAGGAAGTATTCAACCAGCTCGAAAACACTGGCCGGTCCGACATGTTGAGCCAGGTAGGTGCCTTCCGGTTCGAGCACGCGGGAGATCTCCTGCCACCACACCGCCGTCGGGTGGCGACTGATCACCAAATCGAAGGCTGCGTCGGCGAACGGCAACGGAGGTTCGTCGAGGACGGCGACGACGACAACCCCCAAATGCCGTAGCAGCTTGGTCGCCTTGGCGATATTCGGCGGCCAGGATTCGGTCGCGGCCATTACGGGCGGCAGTTCGCCGACCCCCGCCAACACCTCTCCACCTCCGGTCTGAAGATCGAGGGCCGCGGATGCCCCGGCCAGGCGATCACGTATCAAACGCTGATATCCCCAGGAGGGGCGTTGCTCGGTCGCGCGGCCGTTCAGCCAGGAGAAGTCCCAGCCGTCCATCGGCGCCGACTCGGCCTCGGCCACCAAATCGTCGAATGTTCGCTGCATGGCGGCATCATCATAGACGTCCGGGACACGAACTCCGTCCAACGACGCGACCGGAGCCGTTGGGTACAGGGCCGGAGGATTCTCTCGTTATCGGTGCCGTCGATCGCCTCGACACAGCGGCGGGCGACGATGGCCGCCGGGGTGTCGTCGAGAGGTCGCCTACCATGGCCTCGAATGTTCCGCTATTCAACCGGGACCACGACATCGAGCCATGGCCCGCATGGTGTCTCGGCGGCCGCATGTCCGGCGCTCACTCGTGTAGGGGAAGACTTCGTAGGGCGCGAGAACCCAATGGCCACAACCGGTACGCGGTCGGGATCGACGGGTAGTAAAAGCCTCGTATCCGAAGGAAATTCGTCTACGGCGGTCCGGGATTTCGAGTGACCCTCGCCGGTACCTGATATGGCGGGTTAAGGTCGACGACATGACTGCCGGGTCGGCGATACGCCGCGCACAGATCGGTTGCCCGGCCGCGCTGTGATAACCCGGCGGGCCAGGGGCCCGCCACCTCTTTCCCGAAATCCCATGAGAAACAGGGACATCGGAAGGAGGTGAAGACATGTCTCATTCGGAAACAGCACAGTCCCGCTGGTCTGATTTCATCGCCCGGCATTCGCGGGGCGGGGTACTCGAAGCGACCGTGGTCGATATCGTGCCGTTCGGCGCGTTCCTCGAGGTCGCGCCCGGCGTCCACGGGTTGCTGCACATCACCGAGTGGTCCGCCGAACCGTCGGTCGGGGCCACGCTGACCGTGCGCATCCTGGATATCGACCCCGAGAAGCATCGGGTGGCCTTGGCGCGGGCCGAATAACGGGTGTGCCGGGGCAGACTCCACCTGCCCCGGCACATCACCGAGCCTACCGAGTAACGACCTGGCCGTTGGGGCTCTGCTCCAGTACGGGAAGGTTCGACTCTTCCAGGACCGGTGGCAGCGCCGGGAGTTGTTCGGGTTCGGCCGGCTCTGGCGGGGGCAGCAACCGCGGCAGCAGGGTGGAACCCGCGGTGGCGGCCAAGGCCGAGGAGGTCGCGATGGTCCAGGCGAACGGACCCAACGGGGTGCAGCCGAAATAGGCGCCGAGGCCGGGGATCATCACGATCGCGCCGAGGACGGCACCGCTGGCGGCGGTAGTGAGCCAGACGAACGGGCTGCGGTAGCCGGAGATGAGGGTCTGACCCAGCTGGGTGCCGATCAGGGCCACCAACGCGATGGTATCGGCGCGGCGCCGCGAGCCGGTGTAGCGGCCGATGGTCCATGCCGCCGCGGCCCCGGTGGCGGTGGCGACGCCGCGGACCGCGATGGCGCGCACCAGGTCGGCCCCGAGATGGGCGGGTGGGATCTCGGCGAGTTGGTGGGCCCGCTGCTCGACCCAGCGCTGACCGTCCTGCGGCTCGGGCTGCTCCTGGTCGCCCGCCAGGGCCAGCGCCAACGCCGGGAACATATCGGTGAGCATATTGACCAGCAGGAATTGGCGGGTTCCCAGCGGTGCTCGACCGCCGAGCGCGGTGCCGAACAGGGTGAAAGCGATCTCTCCGGCGTTGCCGCCGACCAGCACCGCCACCGCGTCGGCGACCCGCTGCCACATACTGCGGCCTTCCACCAGCGCATGCAGCAGCGCGCGCGGATCCGGTTCGGTGAGTACCAGGTCGGCGGCGTTGCGGGCCGCGGCCGACCCGTGCGCCGCGACACCGATGCCGATATCGGCGGTTCGGATCGCGGCGGCGTCGTTGCTGCCGTCGCCGGTCATGCCCACGACATGGCCGGTGCGCCGCAGCGCGGAGATGATGCGTACCTTCTGTTCCGGGTCGACCCGGGCGAAGACGGTGCTGCGTTCGATCAGCTCGGTCTGCGCGGTGTCGTCCAGTCCGTCCAGATCGGCGCCGGTGGTGACGGTCTCGACGGTGATGCCCAGCTGCCGGGCCACGGCGGCGGCGGTGACCGGATGGTCGCCGGTGATCATCCGGACACCGACCCCGTTCTCCTGGAGTGCGCGCACGAGGTAGGGAGTCTGCGGCCGAGGAGTGTCGGCGATACCGAGGAAGCCCAGCAGTGTGAGTTCCTCGACCACGTCCTCCATCTCTTCGGGATGTTCGTGCAGGTCGCGGCCGGCCACCACCAGCACTCGCAGGCCCTGCTCGGCGAGATCGCCCACCACCGATTCGGCCTTCTTGCGCAACTGGTTCGTCAGCGACCGGTCGGGTTCGGTATCGGTGTGTACCCGGGTGCATTTGGGCAGCACCACCTCGGGGGCTCCTTTGACCACCAGCCGCAGCTTGTGCGCGGTCTGCCCGAAGGCCGCCGCGTATCCCCGGTTGGATTCGAAGGGAATTTCGTCGATGGGGTCCCATGTGTGCGCGTCCGCGCCGAGGATATCGGCGGCGGCGTCCAGGACGGCCCGGTCGGTGGCGTGCAGCACCGGTCCGTCCTCGGGATCGGGGCAGGCGCGGGCGGCGGCGCGCAGCAGCCGGCGCGCGCCCTTGGCATCGGTATCGGGCTGCCACTGCTCGTCCAGATCGGCCAGCGCGGTCAAGCGCAGCCGGCCCTCGGTGAGGGTGCCGGTCTTGTCGAAGCACAGGGTGTCGACGCGGCCGAGCGCCTCCACCACACGGTTGGCGCGCACCAGCACGCCGTAACGGGACAGCCGGCGGGCGGCGGCCAATTGCGCCACGGTGGCGACCAGGGGTAGGCCTTCGGGCACCGCGGCGACCGCGACGCCCACGCCGTCGGCGATCGCCGCGCGCAGGGCGCGGCCGCGC
>NZ_BAFU01000052.1 GCF_000308495.1 Nocardia brevicatena NBRC 12119
TATCGCGCAGCCGTTCCAGTCGGGTCAGGAAGTCGTCGACGTCGAATGTGTCCGGCTGCCCCTTACAAGCGAGCGCGCCCCGACGCTCGAGCTCCCGGGTACGCAGATGGAAGCCGTCCATCGGGGCGACCTGCGCGACCGGGCCGATCGCCGCGACCAGTTCCGCGGCCAGCGACGATTTACCAGCCCCCGGCGGACCGGTGATTCCGAGCAGATAGCGGCGGTCGATATCCGCCGATGACAGGGCATACGACACGAGTTCGGTCGGTGAAATCCTGCCACTGTCGCCGCTTCGCTCGTCGGTCAGAGCGGCCCCCACTGGGGGGAGGTTCCGTCCCGGAAGGCGGCGAAGGAGGCACCGAGTTCGCCGGTCGCGCTGCACATCACCTGTGTGCGGTTCTCGATGTCGAGGGCGTGCCGCAGACTCGGGGAGTCGACGGTCTGCCACATGGTCTCCTTCGTCATCCACACCGCGAGCGGGGAATGCCGTGCGATCTCCTGGGCCTTGGCCACCGCCCGGGCGAGCAGGTCGTCGACGTCGACGACCTCGAGGACCAGCCCGATGCGGGCGGCTTCCTCGGCGTCGAAAACGCGGCCGGTCAACATGAGCTCCGCCGCCCGGGAGCCTCCCACCAGGCGCGGCAGGTGGTAGCTGGTACCCATATCGCAGGCGGAGATGCCGTGCCGGATGAACACCGCGCCGAAGGTGGCCGTCGGGCTCGCGTAGCGGATATCGCAGGCCAAGGCCAAGGCGAACCCGCCGCCCACGGCGGCACCGTTGACCGCGGCGATCACCGGCTGCCGGAGTCGATGGATCTTCTCGAAGGCCGACGCCATCAGCTCCTGCGAGGCCAGTGTCCGGGCCACAGGGGTCCGGACACTGCCCAGCAGCGCGGCGGTCGGTGTGGCGTCGGTTGCGGTGAAGTCCTCGGGGGTCGCTCTGAGGTCGGCGCCGGCGCAGAAACCGGCCCCGGCGCCGGTGAGGACGATCGCGCGTACCTCGGGCCTACCGTTGAGTTCGTCCAGCACGGTGTGCAGTTCGGCGACGGTCTGCGAGTCGAGCGCGTTGCGCCGATGCGGACGGTCCAGGGTCATTACGACGACGCCGGAGGGCAGATACTCGATGGACACGGCGGACACGGCTATTCCTTTCCGAGGCGGGTGACGGACGGATCAGTGGGCGACGATGCCACCGTCGACCAGGAACGTCTGCCCGGTGATGTAACTGCCCGCGTCCGAGCACAGCAGCAGCGCGGTACCGACCATCTCCTCGGGTTTCGCGATCCGGCGCAGCAGCGTCTGCTCGGCCATCGCCGCGATGAACTCCGGTGGATTCTTACGCACCATATCGGTGTCCACCGGGCCGGGAGCCATCGCATTGACGCGGATGCCGTCATCGGCATATTCGGCGGCCATGGAGCGGGTGAACGACACCAACGCGGCCTTACCGGCCGCGTACAGGGAGAGGGCGGGAGCGAATTGGAACGCGGCCGCCGAGGCGAAGTTCAGGACGGCCGCGTGTTCGCTGACCCGCAGATACGGCAGGGCGGCCTGCACCAGGAACAGCGGCCCCCGCACATTGACCCCGAACGATTTGTCGAATGCCTCGGGAGTCATCTTGCCCAACCGCTGCGCGAGCGCGTTGGCCGCGTTGTTGACCACGATATCGATACCGCCGAACCGGTCCACGGTGGTGTCGACCAGCGTCTGGAGCTCTTCGACTCGGCCGAGGTGGGTCGGCACGCCGAGGGCGTCGGCGCCCAACCCCCGTAGACGCGCCTCGGTCTCGTCACAGGATTCGGGATCGCGACCGGCCACCACGACCTTCGCCCCCGCGCTCGCGAATGCTTCCGCGAGCGTCGACCCGATCCCGCGGGTACCCCCGGTGATGATCGCGGACCGTCCGCTCAGGTCGAACAACTTCTGTAGCGCGCTTTTGTCCACGCCGATCAACCTCTCGTTTCGCGGGTCCGCGTCGACCCGGTCGAAGGTCCCGTCCGGCTCGGGCCGGCGGAACCCGCGTAAGTACATCGCGAACCACGACCGCTGCCCAGTTGTACCAGCAGCGTCGGCGTTCGGCCTGTCGAGCGGCTATTTCACGACTTCAGACCGATGAGCAGTTCCCGGGTGCGGGTCGCCGCCCCGCCGCCGCCGAACACCGCCCCGACGAATTCGGTGGCGCCCGCGTCGAAGAGATCCCGAATACGCGCGGCCACCTGTTCCTCCGAACCGACGATCGCCAGATCCGCGGGGCCGTCCACTCCCTCCCGGTCCATCATTGCCCGATACGAGGGCAGCGTCCCGTAGACCGCGAAGGTCTCGGCGGCCTTCTCCCGCGCCCCGTCGAGGTCATCGGTGACCAGCACCGGAAGCGAACACACCACCCGTGGGGCGGGACGATTCGCCTCGGCGGCGGCCGCGGTGATCGTCGGCGCGATATGGTCGCGGATGGTGGCCGGGCCGGTCATCCACAGGACGGTGCCGTCGGTGCGCCGGCCGGCCAGTTTCAACAGCTGTGGGCCCAGCGCCGCCACGAGCACCGGGACGCGGTCTTCGTTTCCCACGGTGAGCGCCAGGTTGGCGCTGACGCTCTCGCCCGAATACGACACCTGCTCACCCTCGAGCAACGGGACGAGAACCGACAGATACTCCTTCATATGGCGGGCCGGGCGCGTGAAGTCGTAGCCGAACATGTTCTCGATGACGATTTGGTGCGACAGCCCGATACCGAGCGAGAGCCGGCCGGGGCCGACCGCGAGCGCGGTGGTGCGCGCCTGTTGGGCGAGGGCGCCAGGATGGCGGGGATAGGTGGGGACCACGGAGGTGCCGAGCTCGATACCCGGCACCTGGCTGCCGGCGACGGCGAGCGCGGTGAGGGCGTCGGCGCCGAATATATGCGACAGCCAGGCCGAATCGAAGCCCTCGTCGGCGGTGCGCCGCAGTTCGTCGGCCAGCCGGCGCAGGCCGTCGGGGCCGGAGGGTTCGTTGAGCATGATGCCGATTCGCACGGCGGAGCTCCTAACGTCGGTGGCGGGACACCATGATCTTGTCGAGTGCCGAGCCTACGCGCGGCGGGGTGTCCGCCTCACGCACTCGGCGCAACCACGGCGTGGTCGAGCCGGTATGCGGGAATCGGATCGGATACGTCAGCGGCGGCGCCGGAAGGCGACGAACGCCGCCAGCAGACCGGCGGCCGCCGGCATGAGCTTCTGGTTGCCGCCGATCCCCGTGGCCTGGAACAGGTCGATCGGCTCGGGCGGGGGGGCGGGGGGGCGTGGGCACGTCGGGGCGGGCTCGTCTGCGGCAGGAGTGTCGGCGGCACTCGCGGTCGGGTCCGGAGCGGACCGCTGGGCCGAGGTCGAGATCTCGTCGGCGACATCGGCGGCGAACCGGTCGATGAGGGTGGTCGCGACATCGGCGAGCGCGCTGCGGCCGAACTGCGCCGGTTTCACCATGGTCCTTCCGTGGAAATCGTCGCCCTCTCGCGGAGTGATGACGGCGCCCGGTACGCACGGAGCGATTCGCTCCAGATCGAGCAGGACGGGCCAGGCATCGCCGGCGGGGAGGGGAACGGTGAAGGTGTTTTCCAGTTTCACGTGCGGTCCTCAACGGTGCTCACGCCTGCCGGCCGGGCGACCGCCCCGGCGCGCCGCGATCAGCGCGGCCACCGGCGCGGATGTTCCGGGGAGCGGTTCGGATATGTCGGTGGCGCATGCGAGGATTCGCCGTATGAGTGCCACCGGGGACGATGCTCGCGCCTATGCCCTGTCCTTGCCGGAGACGACCGAACAGTTCAGCTGGGGAATGCCGACGTTCCGGGTGACGGGCAGGCTGTTCCTGACGCTCCCGGAGGACGAGACCTCGATGGCGGTCCGTTGCCCGATCGTGGACCGCGATGAACTGGTCGTCGCCGAACCGCACAAATTCTGGATCGCCTCCCACGAGTCCGCCAACGCCTGGGTTCGGGTGCGGCTGGCCGCGCTCGACGACCGCGACGAACTGGAGGCGATCGTCTTCGACTCATGGCGGCAGGCCGCGCCGCAGCAGCTGCTCGAGGACGTCGGATGACCGGTGTGTGTGTCCACCGAGTTACTTCTTGTCGACGAGATCGCCGGATCGTCGTAGCGTCGATGGGGTGATTGCTCCGGAACACCTGCCCGCCACCGCGGGCGAGTTGCGTGCGGCGGGGTATCTGCCGCGTGACGTGAAGACCGAGATTCGGGAGAATCTGCTGGCTCGGCTCGGAGCGGGTGAGGACCCGTGGCCCGGTATCGTCGGCTTCGGTCGGACCGTCCTGCCGCAGTTGGAACGCGCCCTCCTCGCGGGCCACGACGTCGTACTACTGGGCGAACGCGGCCAGGGTAAAACCCGGTTGCTGCGTACCCTGGTGGGCTTGCTCGACGAGTGGACTCCCGTGATCGCGACCACCGAGCTGGGTGAACATCCGCTGGCCCCCATCAGCCCCGCCGGTATTCGGTTGGCCGCGGAAATGGGCGACGATCTGCCCGTCGCCTGGCGGCACCGTTCCGAACGCTACGCCGAGAAACTCGCCACCCCGGACACCTCCGTCGGTGACCTCATCGGCGACGTCGACCCGGTCAAGGTGGCCGAGGGCCGCAGCCTCGGTGACCCGGAAACCATCCACTTCGGCCTGGTCCCGCGCGCCCACCGCGGCATTGTCGCCGTCAACGAGCTGCCCGACCTGGCCGAGCGCATCCAGGTGGCGTTGCTCAATGTGATGGAGGAACGCGATATCCAGGTCCGCGGCTACACGCTGCGTCTGCCCCTGGACGTCCTGCTGGTCGCCACCGCCAACCCCGAGGACTACACCAACCGCGGCCGGATCATCACCCCGCTCAAGGACCGGTTCGGCGCCGAGATCCGCACCCACTACCCGCTCACCGTCGAGGCCGAGATGGTGCTGGTCCGGCAGGAGGCCGAACTGGTGGCGGAGGTGGGTGACCCGCTGATCGAGGTGCTCGCCCGGTTCGTGCGGCATCTACGCGACTCGGACGCGATCGACCAGCGTTCCGGCGTGTCGGCCCGATTCGCGGTCGCCGCCGCGGAGACCGTCGCCGCCGCCGCGCGCCGCCGCTCCGCGGTCACCGGGGAACGCCCCGCCGTCGCCCGCCCCATCGATCTGGAATCCGTGGCCCCGGTATTGCGCGGCAAACTGGAGTTCGAGCACGGCGAGGAGGGGCGGGAACAGGAACATCTCGTGCACCTGCTGCGGCGGTCGTTCTCCGAGACCGCGCGGGAGCGCCTCGGCGGTCTGAACCTGCGGCCGCTGGCGGATGCGGTCGGCAACGGCAACCTGGTCGCCACCGGCGAACGGGTGACCGGTGAGGAAGTGCTGTCCGCGCTGCCGGAACTGCCGGTACTGCACGAGGTCGCGGCCCGCCTCGGAGTGGACGCCGCCGATCCGCCCGCCCGGATCGCCTCCGCCGTAGAATTCGCCCTCGAGTCCCTGTATCTGGCACGTCAGATCGCCAAGGATTCCGATGGCGGTTCCGCGGTGTACGGAAAATAGGCACCCGACCGGAAGATTCGATGACATCGCCCGACCGCTACTCCTACGGCCCCTACCACGACGGGCCCGATCCGTTGGCACCCCCGCTCGACCTGCGGGAGGCGCTGGACCATATCGGGTGCGATGTAATGGAGGGCAGCTCCCCCCATACCGCGCTGCAGGAACTGCTGCGGCGTGGTACGAGTTCGGTGCGCGGACTGGAGGATCTGACCCGCCGGCTGTGGCAGCGGCGCGCGGAGATCTCCCGTCGGCACCGATTGGACGGCACCCTGCAACAGGTTCGGGAACTGCTGGACCAAGCCCTGGATGCTGAGCGCCGGGCCCTGTTCCCGGATCCCGGCGACGACGCCCGATTCGCCGAGGCGCGGCTGGACGCCCTGCCGTCGAGTACGGCCGCCGCCATCAACGAACTCGCCGACTACGCGTGGCGCTCCGAAACCGGGCGGGAGAACTATCAGAAGATTCGCGACCTGCTCGGCCGCGAACTCCTGGACTCCCGCTTCCAGGGTATGAAACAGGCCCTGCAGAACACCTCCCCGGAGGACGTGGAGCGGATCCGACAGATGATGTCGGATCTGAACGAACTCCTCGCCGCGCATGCCCGGGGAGAGGATACCGACCAGCGCTTCGCCGATTTCATGGCCGAACACGGCGAATTCTTCCCGGAGAACCCGCGCGACATCGAGGAGTTGATCGACGCGCTCGCCGCCCGAGCCGCCGCCGCGCAGCGCATGATGAACTCGATGACCGCCGAACAGCAGGCGGAACTGTCCCAGCTGATCGGCCAGGCCTTCGGTGATTCGCGGATCGCGGAGCAGGTCGCCGCACTGGACGCCAACCTGCAGGCACTGCGGCCCGGTGAGGACTGGTCTTCCTCGCGCCGGTTCCGGGGCGAGGATCCGCTGGGTCTCGGCGAAGGTGCCCAAGCCCTCCAGGATCTCGCCGAACTGGACGCGCTCGCCGAACAGCTCGCCCAGTCCTATCCGGGTGCCACCATGGAGGACATCGATCTGGAGGCCCTGGGCCGCCACCTCGGTGACGAGGCGCGCGTGGACGCGGCCAGGCTGGCCGAGTTGGAACGGGAGCTACGCCGCCAGGGTCTGTTCGAACGCGCACCTGATGGCTCGCTTCGTTTGACCCCCAAGGCGTTACGCCGCCTCGGCGAGGTGGCGCTGCGGGATATCGTCGGGCGGTTGCGCGCCCGTCGCGGGCAACGGGAATCCGCCCGCGCCGGCGCGTCCGGCGAGCCGACCGGCGCCACCCGCCCCTGGCGGTTCGGTGATACGGAGCCGTGGGATGTGTCGAGAACCATCCGCAATGCGGTGCTGCGGTCGGCGTCGGCGGGCAGTCGCCGTGTCACCCTGGACGTTTCCGATGTCGAGGTGATGGAGACCGAACAGCGTTCCCGGGCGGCCTTGGCGCTGTGCGTGGACACCTCGTGGTCGATGGTGCAGGACGGCCGCTGGGTCCCGATGAAACGCACCGCTCTCGCCCTGCATCACCTCATCAGCACCCGCTACCGCACCGACGAGTTGAGCGTGATCACCTTCGGTCGGCTCGCCAAAACGGTCGATATCGGCGAACTGACGGCCCTGGACGCTGTCTGGGAACAGGGCACCAATCTGCACCACGCCCTGCTGCTGGCCGCGCAACATCTGCGCCGGCATCCCGACGCGGTGCCCGTCGTACTCGTCGTTACCGACGGCCAGCCCACGGCCCACCTGGAACCGAACGGCGAATCCTACTTCGACTGGCCTCCCCACCCACATACCTTGGGCGTGACCATGGCCCAGGTCGACGCCTTGGCCAAACTCGGCGCGTCCGTCACGGTGTTCATGCTCGGTGAGGATTCCGGGCTGGCCGCCTTCATGGACCTGATCGCCCGCCGCAGCGGAGGTCGTGTCGTGGCACCCGATGTGGACGGTCTCGGGGCCGCTGTGGTCAGCGACTATCTGCGCGGCCGACGCGGTCGCTGATCGTTCGTGCGAAGGGACGTACCGTCTCTCAGCGGTCGACGCCGGGATGGGAACCACTGACCTTCCGGGGCGGTAGGACGTCAGCGGTCAGCGCGTTTCGAGTTTGTCGATATCTGCGAGGACCTTCCTGTGCCAGTCGATTTCGGCTCGAATACGCACCTTGGCGTGCGCGACGATCAGGTCGTCGGCGACGCTCTGATCGGGCCGGCGTCGGTCGAGTTGGTGGGCGAATTGCTGTTCGCGGGCCACCAGGACAGCGATCCGGTCTTCGATACAGCCGCGTAGGAGTTCGCGGTCGAGATCGGCGCTCATGGCGAGTGCGAGGTCGATCGGGTCCGGTCTGAGCTCGAACTCTGTGAACGCCCTGATCGACGGGGACCGTCGGTACCGGGGGCACGTCATCAACCCGGTGATCGAGACCTCATCACTACCCGAGCCGATCCCGACGATCTCGAGGGGTGCCTGTCGGTTCCCGGCGAGCGCTATCCCACCGGCCGGGCGGAATGGGCGTGGGTGAGCGGCGTGGACAGCTCGGGAGCCCTTTTCCTGTCGAAGGCACCGGCTATCTCGCCCGCTGTCTGCAACATGAGACCGACCACCTCGCCGGACACCTTTACCTCGATCGCTTGATCGGCCGCAACCACCGCCGCGCCCGCAAGGTGATCAAGCAGCGGGGATGGACCGAGCGGGGCAACAGGGGGTTACCCGGCGTGGACCGCGACCCTTTCGGTTGGTGAGAGTGCTCCACGGGAGACGTCGCTCGCCATCCATGACCGGGGGCTGCCACTCGTGGGTGAGCGAGATCTTCACGGTCTGTCGACAGGGCCGCCGATTTCGGCTGTTTCGATCTCAGGGCCCGAACACGGTGGCGAAATCGATCTGCCGTAGGGGATTGGATAGGGAAGTGACCACGCAGGTGCCGACCGCGCTGTCGCGGTCGTAGAGGGTGGCGGTACCGATCGAGATACCGTTCGCGGCGATTGTGCTGTCGGCCCGCAGGCCGAGTTCGTATCCGAGTGGGAGCCGCGCCAGGGTGAGGGTCATATCGGTGTTGATGTAGCCGGCGCCGCAGGATCCCCAGTGACAGACGAGATTGGTGGTATCGCCGAGGAATGCGGCGCGTTGGAACGGAGTGAGCGGTTCGCCTTCGATAAGCGGGGGCAGACTGTGCCAGAAGATCTTGCGGTCGGCGTTCTGGTTCGTGACGAAGTCGCGGCTCCACTCCCGATCGCCGCTTTTGAACAGCGGTGGCGAACCGTCCGGCGAAACACACCCTCGCGGGGGCATGGGCAGAACCGGTGCGGGCTTCCATACCTGCCCCGGTGGGACCACCCCGGTGGTCAGAAAGACTGTCGTGGCCCGGACTCGGATCTGCTCGTTCTGCACGATGGAAGCGTCGGCGACCGTCATCCGCGAGCCTCGGCGGACCACCTCGCTGTGCACCCGCAGCGGCTTGTTGGCCACGGGCCGGAACAGGTCCACGGTCATCCGCGTCGGGATGAACCCTGTGGGACAGTGGGTTTCGAGCTGCCGGGCCAGCAGTCCACAGACGGCGTGGCCGCCCAACTGGTTCGATGCCCACTGGCTCACCGCGAGTTCTTCCGCCACGAGGAGCTCCCCGTATTTGGTGAAGAAACTGACCATCGCCGTCGTTTCCCTTCGGGAGCAACTGGGTCGAATCCGGTGCAGTGCAACACCTTATATGTTCGGTGCGGGGAATTCCGGCGGAGCATCCAGGTGGAATTCCCGGTGGGCGGCCCGAACTGCGGTGGGGGACCGAGTCGCTCGGTGTGTCCACCGTCTCGACAACGCGGGCCTCACGATCGCGATGGGCCGTCCATGATGAGCGGGCAGCGGGGAGGAGCCTGTGGTGGCCTCCCCGCGTATTAGAGGATATTCTCTAATTGATTGTGGAGACAGTTCTCCAGTACACGGCGTTCGTCGAGGCGTTATGACCAGAAGGAGTGGCCACCATGGCCGTACTCGGTATCCATACGCGCACGCTGCCGGTCTCCGGTGAAGAGATCGGCAGGCTCATCGATGGCCTTGCCGGCCGAGAGGACCGGCTCTGGCCCGGCGATCGGTGGCCGCCCATGCGGCTCGACCGCCCGCTCGAGGTGGGCGCGAGCGGGGGTCACGGACCTATCCGCTATACGGTCGAGGCCTATGAACCCGGCCGATGGGTGCGGTTCCGATCCACATCCGGCTCCCGCTCGATCGCACCCGGATCCAGATCGCCTATCACCAGGCGGGCGCCTTCCCGCAGGAAGCACGGGCGATGGTGAGTCCGATACCCTGGGCGCCGCCGGTGATCACGGCGACTCTGTCGGCGAGCAGTGCCATATCGATATCCTTTCCGGATGTCCACGGCCCGGCGGGCCGTGCCCGTACTTCGACTCGACCCGCCGGCGGCGACCCGTATCGGGCGGCGCCCAGATCGACCGAGACACTGGTCGCAGTGACGAACCGGGATTCGTCGCTCGCCGGCCGGCACACGGCGTCGGCGATATCCTCCGGCTGGGCGATCACCTCCGGTAGCAGGAGTGTTCGTATTCGCCGGCAGTTGGTTCGTCTCCGCGGCGCGGGTCAGGGAGGCGCCCTCGGCCGCCTGGCGGACCGCGTGGGCGCGTCCCTGACCGCGCGCCGCTCCGGTGATGAAAGCCACCTTGTCGGTTGGTCGACCGCTCACATGCACTACTCCTATCAGTTCGGACACGTCCGACCATTGGGGGTCGAGACCGGCCCGAGTGCACCGGGCCGCCCGCTCGCGGCGGTGAGGGCGGCCCTTCCGTCGTAAGAGTTACGGTCTCCGGCCCTGGACCAGGTAGGGCGCCTGCCGGCGTCTCGCGCGAGCGCATTCGTCAGATCGAGGCCAAAGCCATGGCGAAACTCCGCAAGCCCGCGGGGATGCGGCCTCTGACCGAGCTGCTCACCTGGGCCATCGGCGCGGCGCGCCCGGGGCGAGGTCCGCGAATCGATGACCGTGTCCACGTAGTGGCCGCACGTTCCGGAGTTGCGTTCCCAACGCGCATCGACCGTTGGCGGCGACCGTTACCTTGTGGAGATCGACACAGCCGGGCCCCGTAACGATCCTCGACCCGCGCGCGACGTCCTTGGTGACATATGGCCCGTCGGGGGGCCTGTCCGTCCACTTGTCGGTTCATGGAATGGGATAAAGGACATGGCTCTTCGCGAGTTCATCGCGCGGCATCGCATCGCCTCGGCTGTCGCCGCGCCGGCCGTGCTGGGACTGGCGGCGGTGGTCGCCGCCTCATGGGCGTTGACATCCCCGCAACATATCGAGGACACACGGCTGCGGGCCTCCGTGACGGAGTGCCACGATATGGTGACCATCTCGGTGGCCGGTCGCAACGACACCCCGCGTGAGGGGACGACGAAGATGCTGGTCGGGGCCAACGGTGAACTGCTGCCCGCCGCGCTGGCGGGTGATCACAACAGCGAGTGGGTCGACCCGGTGGTCAATGCGCCCGCCGATGATGTCGAGCCGGGCTCCTACGCCGCCGTCTACATCGCGTATCCGGCGAACATGGCCACCTACGAGGACGCCGTCACCACCGGTGTCGCGAATACGCAGCAGGTGATGCGGGAGATCGCGCAGGCGTGCCCGGACACCAAGTTCTCGATTGTCGGCTACAGCGAAGGCGCCGACGTCGTACGGCGTGTGGCGATGAACGTCGGACACCAGGAGCCCGGCGCGGACGGATACGGGATCGTGGACCCGGCCGATGTCCTCGGTGTCGTTATCCTCGCCGACCCGGGTCGCTCGGCGGGCGACGGCCCGTTCCCCGGCGCGCAGAACCCGTACGGCAACCCCGACGGCTTCGACCGGCAGTATCAGAACGGCGCGGCACCGGTCTCGGGTCGAGGCGCGCTGCCGGGCACCAGCGGCGGGTTCGGTGCGCTGGACGGCAAGGTCGCATCGTTCTGCTCCGAGGGCGACCTCACCTGCGCCGCGCCGGAGAACATCTCCCTGCTGCAGTTGGCGGTGAATGTGGGCCGGCAGCTGAATGTCGACACGCTCGAACGGGATGGGCTCACACCGGCGACAGGACATGACGTCGCCGTGGTCCTCGGCCGTATCGCGTTGACGGCCTTCACCGATATCCGGTCGCAGCCGAACTGGATGAGCAGCGACGAGACCTTCCTCGAGGTGCTGCTGCGGGTGTCGGACCCGGCCTACCAACCGGGCCGGCCGACGACGGAACCGGAGCCGGCGGAGTCGATCTCGACCGAACAACTGTCGCCGCTGGCATATCTGCCGCAGAAGGTGCTCAACGAGATCATCGGTCTCATCGTGACGAATCAGAACACGATCCCGGTGGTCATGAGCGACCCGTACAAGCTCACCCTCGGGCCGAACCACACCGGTCACCACTTCGACTACTGGCAGGACGCCGACCCCGGCAACGGAAAGCCGCTGACCTCTGCCGAATACGCGGCCGCCTGGCTCACCCATCTGGCGAAACAGGCCCAGGCGGGGGAACCCGTCGACACCCGCGCCGAGCCCGAAGCGGAGGACTTCGCCGACGCCTATCGGGCGGTGGCGGCCACCTCGACGGCACCGACGAGCGAACCGACCGTGTCACCGACGACGACCGGCGCCGCCCCTACCACGACCGAGGCCGGCAGCGCGCCGACGTCGACATCCGTATCCTCTACCGAGGCTCCCGGCACGTCGACCACCTCCGAGCCGGTGGCTTCGTCTTCGGCGGCGGCTCCCACCGAGATCGCCGCGACCACCCGGCCTTCCACCACGGCGGCTCCGACAAGTGCACCCTCGACCACCGAACCACCTGCGACGACAACGGAATCCGTTGCGCCGACCCCCACCGGTACGAGCACCGGAACACCGAACTGAGTGCTCGTCGTCTCCGTATCCGCCGGTGCCCTTCGGATACGGAGACGGCGATGCCTCCCGCGCTATTCGGACAGTGCCTTCAGCACCTGCTCCGCGAGTTCGGGTCGGCAGATCAGCAGATCGGGTAGATACGGGTCGGGTCGGTTGTAGCGCAGCGGTGTTCCGTCGAGGCGGGAGACATGTAGCCCCGCGGCGGCCGCGACCGCGACCGGCGCGCAGGAGTCCCATTCGTATTGACCCCCGGAATGCGCGTAGACGTCCGCGATCCCGCGCACGACGGCCATGGCCTTCGCACCGGCCGACCCCATGGGGACCGGGGTGGCCGACAGACGCGATACCAGCCGCTGCACTTCGAAGGAGGGGCGGCTACGTGACAGCGCCATCCGGATGACGCCGGGCGCCGTCGGCGCGAGCGTCGGCGGCGCTCCGGTGTGCAGCACGATTCCCGCGGCGGGTAGGGCGACCGCGCCGGCCACGGGCTCTCCGTCCACGGCGAGTGCCACATGGACCGCCCAGTCCTCGCGCGGTGGTTCCCCGTATTCGCGGGTGCCGTCCAACGGGTCGATGATCCACACCCGGGAGTGTCCGGTGCGCGCCGTATTGTCCGGCGACTCCTCCGACAGCACGGCGTCATCGGGTCGCTCCCGTCGCAGCCGGTCGAGGAGGAAGCCGTTGGATCGCTGGTCGCCGGCCCGGCCGCCGAGTTCGCGGATACCGAGCAGCAGCTCGCCCGCTTCCGCTGCCAAGGTGGCGGCGAGTGTGTGGTCGTCCATGTGATACCGATCCTTCCGCTGGGCGGGATGCCCGTTTTCGTATACCACGGGACGTTCGCCCGGCCTGCAACCGCGTCACCACAGAGTGCCCGCGCGAGGACACGGCTCCGATGCTTCACATCGCCTCCGACCGCTCGATCTGCCGATGTGGGCAGAGCTGTCCGACCCGCGCTCAGCCGGAAGACGAGGGAGTGTGGTGGGGATTGGGGCACCAATGGTGTCGGTAATCCGTGGCGAGATCGACGTAGGCGAGTCCGCGGTCTTCCCGCCACGGGCCCTCCCATATGCCGACGATGTGACGGCAGTCCATGCCGCCGGGGAACACGAGGTGAGAGGCCATAAGGAGGCTCGGAGAGTGTGTTCAGCGAACGAAACCGGCTTCGAAGACCCCCGTGGGGAGCGAGTGCCGCCGCGCAAGAGGAGGTGGGAATCGGTGCGCCATCCGGGGGCGGCACCTGGAGACCTGTTCCCGTCATATGCGCGCCGAACGCGCAGCATGCGGTTCATGTCGACGGTGCGGTCGACAGCGGCGGCAAGGAAATCGCTTTCATTTCCGGAAGCCATCTCCGAAAGGCGTATTCGCTGGACGCGTCTGCTGGATTCATCGTAGAGGCGGGCCAGGACGCTCGGGTCATCCGCCGGCGGGACCCGGGTATCGCCCGCGGAGCGCGCTGTCGCGGGAAGGTCGTGGCCCCCGGCGGAGGCGGGATCGCCCAGCGCGGCCCTGACCTGGTGCCCGCCGTGCTCGTCGCTGCCCGGGTCCGTGCGCGCCACACCGGTTACGTCCCCCGAGATGCCGTCCAATTCGTCGTGAAGGTGAGCACCGGCCCGTCGAGAGAGTAGAGCTCGACCAGGTCGTCCGGAGTTGCCGCAGCAGGTAATCCAGGGAAATTCTCACCACGGGCTGCCCCGATCAAGACGCCTGTGGAATGAGAGCGCGGATCTCATACCGTCCGCGCTCTCGGTGGGCCATCAGTAGGCCATGAACAGGATTTCGTCTCGGCTGTAGTCGTGTCCCGGATGGTTTTCGGTAAGGTGCCGGCGCACCTTGGCCACCAGATCGTCCTCGTCCGTCCCGACGATATGTTCCCCGCAGGGGCAGGTCAGTCTGGTCTTCATCTATCGTCCTTTCCGGTCCGCCGCGCGGGTGAGTCCGGGCCGTGGTCTCGAGCTCTTCGGCGGCGAGGGTCTCGCACCGGTTCGTACCGGGCCTCAGCAGAATATCCGCAGTGCGGCCACAGTACCGGTGTGTGGCGCGGGATAAGCGGTATCGCGGTGAATCGTGAGCGCCGGTACTCGCTGGGGCGGATATGCTTGTGTGTGGTGCGGCGACAGTGCGGTACTTCCTCGGTGCCCCGGCCGGGTTGGGTAGCGTGGTCGGATATGGCCCCGTGTGCAGGGTTCCCCGATTCCGTGTGCGCAACGCCGGGTCGGCGGCACCTTTCGTACGCCTTCGGAAGCGCCGGCACGAGACTGTCGGATCAGCGGAACGCGCGACGGTAGCTGTGCGGACTGATTCCGGTGGTGCGTTTGAACCTGTCGCGGAAGGCGGTGGGTGAACCGAATCCGACTTGGGCGGCAATGCGTTCCACGGTGTGGTCGGTGGTTTCCAGCAGATGCTGGGCCCGGCGGATGCGGGCGCTGTGCACCCACTGTAGGGGGGTGGTGCCCATCTGCTCCCGGAAGCGTCGAATCAGGGTCCGGGGACTCACTCCGGCGCGGGCGGCGATGGTGGCGATGGTGAGGTCCTGGGAGAGGTTGTCCTGCAACCAGGTGATGACGGGTTCCAATGTTGAGCCGCGCGGAGCAGGGGGGTACGGCTGCACGATGAACTGCGCCTGCCCGCCTTCGCGTTCGAGGGGCATGACCGAGAGACGGGCGGCCTCGGCGGCTACGGCCGATCCGTAATCGCGACGGATCATATGCAGACACAGGTCCAGTCCGGCGGCGGCGCCGGCGGAGGTGAGAATCCGGCCCTCGTCGACGTAGAGGACGTTGGGATCGACATCGATCTCCGGGTAGGCCGCCGCCAGAAGATCCGCGGCGGCCCAATGTGTGGTCGCCCGTTTGTTGTCCAGCAGACCCGTGGCGGCCAGCGGGAACGCGCCGGAGCAGATGGACGCAATACGTGTGCCGGCCGCGGCGGCGGCCCGTACCGCCTCGCGTACCGCGACCGGGAGGGCGGCCATGGGCTCCGTGGTGCCGGGAACGACGATCGTGTCCGCGCCGTCCAGGCCGTCCAGTCCCCACGGGGCGTGCAGGGTGAACGCCCCCGCGTCGACCTGCCGGTTTTCGGCGCAGATCCGGACCCCATAGCCGGAGCGGCCATCGGGTAGCCGCGTTCGGCCGAACACCTCGATCGGGGTGGACAGATCGAAGGGGATTACCCGGTCCAGGGCGAGAACGGCCACGGTGTGCATGGCTTGAACGTACCTGATGAGCGGGATACGGCCACCGATTCACAACAGGTCATTTGGTCCTTACTCACGATCGCCGCAGTTCGACGGGCCGATATCAGATGGCGTTTTTTAGTTGGTGTCTGTCAAAAATGCCACTGGGAACCACTTGGTCGGAGGAATAGCTTCTAGACGTTCTGTTCCAAACCCTGAGGTTCCACCGCTTTGGAGGCCACTCACCATGACCTATATCGCGCCGTTACTGGTCGGCGCCCTTTACGTCCTGCTGAACTCCGCCATCCGCGATCCCCGCACCCGTCGCCATTTCAACGCGGTCATGGTCGCCGGGGCGGGTGCCGCCTACCTCAGCGGCGGTGGGTTCGGAGTGTGGGAGATCCTGGGCACCGCCGCCATCACCTACTGCGCCTACCGTGGACTAGAATCCTGGACCTGGATCGGTGTCGCCTGGCTGCTCCACACCGCCTGGGACCTGGTGCATCATCTCAAAGGCAATCCCATCCTCCCCTTCGCGCACGATTCGGCCCTCGGCTGCGCGATCTGCGATCCCGTCATAGCCCTGTGGTGCCTGTGCGGCGGGCCGGCGCTGATCGGCCGCCGCATGAACGAGAGCCGGATCCCGGAGCCGCAACAACTCTGACGACGACCGGACCCGAATTCGTTCACACCGGCGGATTCGATTCGAGCAGCACCTGCACCCGGTCCGCGGCCACCGGGCGCAGGCCGTGCGCATCCAGGCCCACATGGATCTGTCGATCCCGGACACATGTCGAACTGTGGGTGTGCCCGTGTAACAGCGTCCGGTGGGCGTTGTCACCGGTGGCCGGGAGCCGCCACTCCTCGAAACGGTTCTCCGAGGTATGGTCGCCATCCGGATCACCGGCATAGGGAAAGTGGGACAGCAGAACCCGCTCGCCGTCGAGTCGATGCATAGCGGACTGCTGCACCGACTCGAACACCAACAGGTAGATACGCTGCCAGATATGCGCGCGGCTGCGCATCGGGTGACACGAATCGTGATTGCCGGCCACGAGGTGTTTCGTGCCGGGGCGTCGCGAGACCCACTCCAGGGCGGCGAGTTCCGCGCGTTCCCCGCCCACGGAGATATCACCGAGAACCCACACCGCATCGTCGGGACCGACCACATCGTCCCAATACGTGGCCAGCGCGGCGTCGTGTTCGGCCGGAGTGTCGAAGCCACGGAGGCCGGCGACGAGCCGGTGACCGATATGTAGGTCGGATGTGTACCAGGTGGTGCTCATTCGGCCTCCGGCTCGAGGTGGGCGCGGCGCACGCGCTGGAGGTAGTCCTCGAGCGGTGCTTCGTTCGGCGACGCCGGCAGTGCGGTGACCGCGGTGTCGAACTTGGTCTCGTACTCGGCGATCAGCCGGCGCGCGGCATGCGCGTCGGGGTCGTCGCGGATCCGGCGGCCGAACGCGTGGTATCGGTCCGGATCGGGGAGACGGACCGGTAGGACGCCGGTCGTGTACAGCTGGTAGCCCTGCCACAGCAGACGCATGGTGTGGCGAGCGTGCTTCTCCCGCCGCGCTGCCGGATATCCCGGAGAGTGGCCATGGGACACCAGGCGCCGGAATTGGCCGGTGGCGTAGCCGAAGAACGCGTCGCGCACCCGGGCCGCCGACAGGAAGTATCCGCGGAGCCCGATCAATTCCCGGCCGGAGTCGGTTGCCGCGGTGTAGGTGTCGAGCCACAGGATCTCCGTGGCCGTCGGATTGCACGACAGCAGCAGCGACATCGCTTTGCCGATCTCGTGATAGGTGGCGTCGGCGCCGTCTCGGCCCTGCCTGGTCGCGCGTGCCCGAGAGGAAGGGTGCAGGCCGAGGAGGTTGCGGGTCGGCTCCACGTAAATACCGGCGTAGTCGATATCGCTGGTCGGACCGGCCAGGCCGTAGGCGGTGGAGCCGACCACGCCCTCCAGCAGAAGGGGTCTCCCGATGGTCATATCGCGGTCCTCCTCGTCCCTGTCGCGATGCACGGGAGTGGACACGCCCACGGGTCTCGGCGGTCCACTACGGTATCTCGGGTGACCGCGCACGAGAAAGTTCGCCGATTTCCCCACGCGGAGCACGAAATACATCATGATCGTTGCGGGTACTCCGGCACCAACGAATATTTCTACTATGACCAGGGCATATGGCAGCGGACAAACTTTTTCGACAAATTTCGATCGGCCGGCGACGGATTCGCGCCGGCGTCGATACCGACGCGCGGCCGGGCGAAGCGTCATAGCATTCCATATCACCCATATGTACCCAGGTCGGCACGGCCGTGTTCCGCTCGCGCACCGGAACATCGGTCCCGCGCGTACCCGACTGCCCCGCTCCACACGATCTCGGATAGAGAGACCCTTCGATGCCCGATACCCCGTATCCTTCGCCGGCCGGAGAGCGTGCGCCGGCCGACCTCGACAGCACCCGGGCGAGTATCGCCCGGGTATACGACGCAGCCCTCGGCGGCAAGGACAACTACGAAGCCGACCGCCAAGTGCTGGACGCGATCCTCGAGGTCGCACCCGGGATGATGGATCTGGCCCGAATGAACCGGGCCTGGCTGGAGCGTGTGGTTCGATACCTTGCCGGGATGGTGGGTATCGACCAGTTCCTCGATATCGGCGCCGGTCTGCCGACGGCCTACAACACTCATGAGATCGCCCAGGGGGAGAACCGTGAGACCCGGGTGGTGTATGTGGACAACGACCCGATGTGCAACGCGCACGGCCGAGTGCTGTTGGAAGCCAACGAGGAAACCCTCTTCCTCCCCGGTGATCTCACCGTCCCGGGCACACTGCTCGACCATCCGGCGATCGTCCACCACCTGGACACCGCTCGTCCGATCGCGGTGATCCTGGGCGCGGTCCTACACCATATCGATGACGAGCAGGACCCGGCGGGGATCGTAGGTCGTTATATTGATGCGCTGCCCCCCGGTTCGGTCGTGGCGATCACGCATTTCTGGGATCCGGACGACGGGACGGAGGCACACCGGCTGGCGCAGGAGGTGCAGCGACGGTACTTGGAGAAGGGACTGGGTACGGGCTGGTTCCGGACCAGAGAGCAGATCGCCTCGTTCTTCGGGGATCTGGATCTGATGGAGCCGGGCCTGGTGGAGTTGGACGACTGGTGGCCGTCGGGGCCGACGGTGTGTTCTCGTGCCATCGAACAGCGGTTGATGCTCGGCGGGGTCGGATACAAGCGGTGCGGTCGTGTGTTGCGGCTGGTGTGAGGCTTCTTCACCGACTGTTGCCCGCTCCGTCGTGCGATAGGGTACCCACGATGACGGACTCACCCCGCGTCAACAGGGGCCCAGAGCAGCGGCCGGTAACCGTGCCGCGCTGATCGCCTCGGCACGCGCCCTGTTCGCCGACGAGGGCTCCGGGGTGCCGATGTCGGCCATCGCGCGCTGCGGGGGTGGGGCAGGGTGTCCTCTATCGGCATTTCCCCACTCGGGGGCGGCCGGCGCCGGCGGTATTCGAGGAGAATATCTGCGAGGTAGAGGCCCTCACGGCCACTCCGTCGATCACCGTCGACGATGTGTTGCAGGTTGTCGCCTCGGCGGCGTTCATCATGATGCTCGACCCGACGGGCGAAGACGGAGTTCGAGGAAACGGTCCCGGACGCCGATATTCGAACCGTGCATCTCGATATCGCGGATTTGTCCTCGATCGCCGAATGCGCCCGGCTGCTGCGCGCGACTGCCCCGGCTGGTTCTGTTGATCGACAACGCGGGAATCGTGGCCGGGGAACGTCTGCTGACGGTCGACGGCTTCGAGTCCGACTTCGGGACCAGTTTCCTGGAGCATTTCGCGTTGATCGGCCGGTTGATCGATATGGTCACCGCTTGCCGGCCGGTCGGATCGTCACGATCAGCAGCCTCGGTCATCGACGGCGGGCGGCTGCCCTGGATTTCGAGGATCTACAGGCGGAGCGGAAACGCGGGCGGCCGGTGACCTACTCGCGCTCGAAGATGGCGTCCATGGTCTTCATGTTCGAACTGCAGCGTCGACTGTGTGCGACCGGTTTGCCGGCGCTGTCGGTGGGTGCGCACCCCGGTGGCGTGCGTTCCACGATTCCGCGGATCAGAGCCTGCTCGTCCGGAGCGTCTACAGCGACAGCGTGATGACGCCGGCCCATCCGGTCACCCGGACTCCGGCGCGGGGTCCCCCTCCCATCCTGATGGCCGCCCTCGCCTCCGGCGTCGAGTGCGGTGATTTCCTTCGGACCCGGCAAACGGTGGGGGCTGGTCGGCCCTCTGGTACCGGTCGCCGCGTCACCGCGAGCGCGGGCTTCGGAAACGGGGCGGAGGCTGTGGGTGGTCGCGCAACGGTTGGACCGGGGTGAAATCCCCGGTCGGCGCTCGGTAACGGTTATCCGACGCGGTCACGAGGGGTCACCGCGGCGCGGATCGCCTCGACCGTGGCGTCGAGCCGGGTGCGGTGCGATCCCGGCCAGTAGATCTGTCCGCAGTCCCGGCAGCGTCGGAAATCGTCGTAATAGCGGTGGGTGAGCGGTTTCAGCCGATCCGCCACCTCGGCCTTGGTGACCATGTCGACGAGGCCGCCGCAGCGCAGGCAGCGAGTGAACGGGGCCAGTCGGTCGGCGAGATCGAGACGGCGGACCAGTTCGACGATCTGGTCGATCGGCCGGTCGGCTCTGATGTAGACGCCATGGGTCACGGTGCGGCGTTTGAGAAGTCCACGGTCGCGTGTGAGCAGAATCCGGTGTTCGGCCGCCGACACCCCGGCGAGTGCCGCATCGTCGGCGGTCCACGGACAGTGTACGTCCAATCCCATCAGCCGCATGAGTTTGGCGAGGCCGCCGAGATTGACATCGGCGACGAATCGCGGTTCACGCAGTGGATGCGGACGCACCCGGGTCACCGGGCCGATATCCAGGGTCTCGAAGACGGGGTAGGCGGTGATCCGGGCGCCGGTCTCCGGGCGGTGGGTGAAATCCACCGGATGGCCGTCGACGAGTACCAGGTCGATCTCGGTGTGCGGGACGCCGACGGATTCCAGGACGTCCTTCACGGTCTGATGCGCCCGGAACGGCCGACGCAGCACCGTGTACCGCTCGTCAGGGCGGAGGAAATCGTTCAGTTCGGCGTAGACCCGGATATCAATGCTCATGACTCATGGGGACCGCTGTGTGAACCGTGATCGGGATGGTCGGATCTCTGTATGGTGCACGACTGTTACCGAAGTCGGGATCGAACAGTCGATGAACTGGAAGAATACTCCGGCTGTCGGAAGGACCGGCACAGGTCGGCGGGTGAGGGGTGGGTGCGGTGGCGGCGCTCGACCGCGGACTGCGCTGCTGTCGCCTGCGCGCCGGCCGACCGGCCTTTACACCGATCACGGTGGGTTTCACCTGCACCGGTCTCTACCTGCTGTTCGAGGCATGACATCGGGAAATGTGGGCAATGCCGACGGTGACGGCGACACGACCGTAGGTCCCGGTTGCCCGCCGATCGGACCGATGTACGGCTTCGCGACACAAAGGAACGATCATGACGGAAAGCCCTGCTCCGAGCGCTGTCCCCCCGCACGGCGAATCCTCCATAGACCAGCAGATCGCCTTGCGGTCCGCCGCGGGCCGGTTGGAACGCGAATTCGAGGGCGTATTCGGCGGGGAGACGGTCGAGAGGTTTCTGAGCTCCTCCTACGACCATGTCCGCGCCCACGCCGATGTCACCGACTTCCCGCCGTTGCCGGCCGAACGCTTCACCCGGCAACGCCTGCACGCCTTGGCCGAGGTGGAGGGCAGGGCCCGATCGGGTAGGCCGATGGTGCTGTTCCTGTCCGCGCACGATGCCGGGCGCGGGCCGATGGCCCTCGCGTTCTTCAACCGGATGACCGGAGACCACGCCGTGGCCTGGTCCGGTGGTGATGACCCCGTCGACGACGTCGACCCGGTGGTCGTGGAGGCGATGCGTGAGGTGGGAATCGATATCGGCGGTGCATTCCCCATGCCGTGGACCGAGGAGATCGCACGGGCCGCCGATGTCATCGTCACCATGGACTATGAAGACGACTGTCCGGCGGTTCCTGGGATCGGCTACCGTGAATGGGATGTTCCCGATCCCCTCGGGCGGGACATCGAGGCGGTCCGGCCCATTCGCGACGAGCTCGAGGCCCGGGTCGGCGAGCTGGTGGCCGAGCTGCGCCCCACTACCTGAAGCGGCCGGCGAATGCGCGCAGCGGGAGATCGGCACTGGTGATCACGCTCGGCCGTGCGTCGACCACCGAACGGATGGCATTGAGGGCGGGCAGACCGGTCACCGTCATACCGACGGACGCGAACGCCTCGGGGGGAGGAGAAATCGGTGCCGGGCCGGGGCAGGACCCGGTGCTTACTGGCGACACACGGATCGCCCTTGATCTTGGTGATATAGCAGCCCTGGACGTTCCAGTGCGGTTCGGCGTGGGGAGTCATCTGCCATTCCACGTGCACTTCCACCTTCGGCGCACCGTCCACGACACCCTGATACTTCAGGTAATTGGCGCCCAGTGATCCCTTGGGCAGCTTGTACCATCCCAGGTCGACATCTCGGGTGCAGGCGCCGAGCTCGTAGTCGAAGACGACATCGTCGAGTTCCAGGCCGAAACAGTCCGCCATCAGATGAACGCCGTCGGCGAAGACCCGGGTGCCTTTCTCGAGCATGCCGGGCAGTTCCGGGTCGTCGACGGGACGACCGTAACCGCACATTTCCCAGGAACCCACCGAATGGTGACAGGACACATCGACGGGTTCGATGACCGTCACGTTCTCCAGCTCGGCGGCATCGCAGGTTTGTACGATGCCGAGGATCTGGGTGAGCCCCGGGTTCATACCGGTGCCGTAGAACGTCGCCCCGCCCTTCCGACACGCCTCCTCCAGCACCGTGGTGGTGGGTTTGCCGGAGGGATGGGGATGGTTCCGGTCGCGGTGGTGCCCGGTGATCCAATCGGCGGTGGTGACGATATTGATCCCGGCCTCCAAGACCTTCACATAGAGGTCCTCGTCCGGGAACACGCCGTGATAGGTCACCACATCGGGTCGCGCGGCAATGATGTCGTCCACCGACCCGGCGGCGACGACGCCGATCGGATCGAGCCCGACGATCTCCCCGGCGTCGCGGCCGATCTTCTCCGGTGTGTAGCAGTGCAACCCGACGAGCTCGAGATCGGGGTGGTTGCCGATCCGTTTGATCATCTCGGTACCGACATTGCCGGTGGCCACCTGGAATACCCGGATCGGCGTGTTCTCGACTGTCATCGGTTTTCGTCCTTCTGTTGTCGGGCCCGGCGGTATAGAGGCGGTACGGCCGGTCGGGTTGCGGGGACGGACGGTCGGTGCGGTGGCTCAGTGTTCGGCGGTCCGCACCGCCCGATCGGTCGGCCGGCTCTCGGGGTAGAACTGGGCGGCCTAGGTGCGCAGGGCCTTGAAACCCTCGTATTCGGAGCGCGCCAGGGCGGGGGATCGGAATACCGCTGATGGCGCCAGATCCAGATCCAGATCCAGATATGGATATCGGCCTCGAACTGCTCGATCACGGCGCGGGCGGTCTGGTTCGCCTTGGTGGGCTGTTCGGCGCCGTTATCGCCGGGCAGGCGGGCGACCCATACCGAGAACCGGACGTCGCAGGTGGTGTCGTCGACAGGTGTCACCGCCGAGGCGGTGCGATTGTCGACCATGCCCCAGCCCTTGGTGACGGCCACATCGAGTCCGCCGTTGATGGCATTGACGCCGCTGGTGACATCGTCGATGGAGGAGACACCGTCGCCGGCGGCGAAGGTGATGGTGAAGTCCACATACGAGACCGGTGCGTCGAAATCCTGACGGGTGAACTTCGGGGTGATCGGCACCTTGTGCACGTATTCGAAATGGGCGAAGTCCACTCCGTTCTCGAGGACGTACTGCGGGTGCAGTTCCAGGCGTTCCCGGTGAAGCGTGAACCGGCCGTAGGCAGGGTAGTAGTCGGCCGCAGTCGCGCCGTCGCCGAATCCGGTGAACACATCGGGCACGTCGAAATAGGGGGCGCGGCTGTGGACGTCGTGCCAGATATAGATGCTCTCGTTGCGTTCCACCACCGGATAGCTGCGGATACGTCGCCCCGGATTCGGCCGGTTCTCGTAAGGGATGCAGACGTTGCGGCCCTCGGCGTTCCACTCCCAGCCGTGGAACGGACAGACGATGCGTTCGTCCTCGACCCGGCCGCCGTAGCCCAGGTGGGTGCCGAGGTGTTCACAATAGGCGTCCATCACCGCGACCCTGCCGGAGGCCGTCCGTCAGGCGACCATCTCGCGGTCGAAGTACTTCATCCGGCGGACGTCGCCGATGCCGACCTCGGCCGACCACGCGATCTGGAACCATCCGGTGGGTTGCATGGACAACGGTGGTTTGGCCATGGCCTGTTGTCCTCTCGGGCGGTCGACGGGTTGATGACACGGACCCGGCCGATGGGCGGCACCCATCGGCTCGCAGTCGAGATGCTACTGTCGCCACGACAGTATGACGGTGGGTTCTGTGAAATTGGGGTCAGCGGGTTCCGAGCGCGTCCCCGACCGGGTCCGGCCACGGAAACCGCGCGGGAAAACGGTGCGACACCACTACCATCCGAAGGATGACCGAAGCGGCTACCGGCAGACGGCGTGGGAACCGGCGTGGCCACGCCACTCGCGAGAGCATGCTGGAGGCCGCCCTGCGCTCGCTGGCCTCGGGCGAGCCGGGCGCCGTGTCCGCCAACCGCATCGCCAAGGAGATCGGTGCCACCTGGGGCGCGGTGAAATATCAGTTCAAGGATGCCGACGGCCTCTGGTCGGCGGTGTTGCGCCGCACCGCCGAACGACGCGGCGCACTCCCGGTGGTCTTCGATACCGGCGCGCCGCTACGGGATCGCGTGGCCGCCACCGTCGAAACCCTGTACCGGGGTCTGACCTCGACAGATTCCCGGGCCATCGAAACTCTGCGCACCGCCCTACCCCGCGATCGCGCGGAACTGGAACGGCTCTACCCGCGCACTGCGGCCGAACTGTCCTCATGGGGGGAGGCGTGGGAGACCTTCTGCCAGAAGGCCTTCGCCGATCTCGATGTCGACCCCGCCCGGGTGCGTGAGGTGGCCGCGTTCCTGCCGGGCGCGATGCGGGGAATCGTCTCGGAGCGGCAACTCGGCACCTATACCGACCTGGACGAAGCCCGGCGTGGGCTGACGAACGCGATCGTCGCATATCTGGAGCACTCCGGTCCCGGTGAGACGGCCTGCGGATAACGGGCGTCGCGGCTCCCGCCGGCGGTTACGGTGATCCGGTTACCCTCCCGCGGCAAAGGACGATCACGATGAGTGCGACGGCGACCACATATTTGGTGAAGGGGCAGAACGGGCCGCTGGAGGTCGGTGAGCTGGTGATCTCGGTGGAGATCGCGGCGCCCGCCGATCTCTGCGCGCTGCTGGTCGACGAGCGCGGCAAGGTCCGCTCCGATGCCGATTTCGTGTTCTACAACCAGCCCACCGGTTCCGGCGTGCGGCTACGTCCCGCAGCGGATGGACAACCGGCCGTTCTGGAGGTGTCGACCGCCGCCGTGCCCGCCGATATCGCGCAGGTGCGGATCGTGACAACCCTCGACGACACCACGAACACCTTCGGCCGGATCCCGCCCCCGATCGCCGCCGTGGCCGATCCCGCCGGCCAGATCCGGTACCGCTATCGGATCGACGGACTGGGCAGCGAGTCCGTCGTGATCGCGCTGGAACTGTACCGCCGCGACGACGGCTGGAAGGTCCGCGCTGTCGGGCAAGGGTACGCCGGCGGTTTCGCCGCGCTGGTCACCGACCACGGTGTGGTGGTCGACGACGAACCCGCGCCGGTTCCCGTATACCGGCACGAACCCGAGGCCGCACAGGGGCGCCCTCTCGCCTCGACGCCGCGGCCGGTGCTCACCGACACACCGCCGGTGCGGACCGCACCGGGCGAGGAGAAGCTGTCCCTGGAGAAGCGCCAGAAACTGGACCTGCGTAAACGGGAAGTCGCGACGGTCCTGATGAAGAAAGGCGCGAGCGACGTTCGGGCGCGCGTGGTACTGGTGATCGATAAAACCGGCAGTATGCACAAGCTGTACCGGAAGGGGGTGGTACATCGGGTCGTCCAGCGGATGATCCCGGTCGCCATCCAGCTCGACGACAACGGCCGCCTCGAGCCTTACCTGTACGCGGTGCGCTTCGCCAAACTTCCGGAGATCACCGTCGAACACGCCGACGCCTGGTGCGGTACCTTCCTGCACCTGTCCGGGGTCCACGGAGGCATCGATTACGCGATGATCGGCGGAGTCAACGACGAGATCCCCATCATGAACGAGGTCATCGCCGGGTTGAGCGGGGACGGATCACCTACCCTGGTGCTGTTCTTCACCGACGGCGGTTTCCGTGAGAAGGCCAAGATCGCCGCCTTGATGCGGAAGGCGGCGGCGCTGCCGGCTTTCTGGCAGTTCGTGGGCATGGGCGGTAAGGCCGACTACGGGATTCTGCGCCAGTTGGACGAGATGGACGGGCGGGTGGTCGACAACGCCGGTTTCTTCACGGTCGACGATATCGACGGGCTCGGTGACGCCGACCTGTACAACCGTCTGCTCGGCGAGTTCCCCGACTGGCTGCGTGCCGCACGGGCGGCGGGCATCGTGCGCACCGGGCCGGTCGATGCGCGCTCGTCCGTCACCGTTACTCCGAGCACCACAGGGGCCGGCACGGACGGATGAGCCCCTCCTGCCTCGTGCTCGCGCACAGCCGGCCCGACCGGTCGAAGATCTCGCCCCGACTCGGGGCCCGGTCGCCGGTCGCCCAGCTGCTGTCCTGGTTGTAGAGAAACCGTTCGTCGGCCCGCAGCGGCGCGTGGAACCACACCGAATAGGTGAGGGTGGCGAACTCATATGCTCACCGCACAGGTCGTGCCCATGCGGGCCGAGCGCCGTCGAGAGCAGCAGCAGGTCGCTGAGATGCATCAGGCAGGCCGCCTGCCCGAGCGGCACGTTCACGCCGGGCTTGCGGGTCCGAAGCCAGACGCTTGCCGAGGTGGTGCGGTACGGCCCAGCAGTGCCTGTGCACGGTTGGGCAGGGCGGGGAAACGGGCGTCGATATCGAGTGCGTCCAGGAAACCGGTGGCCCGGCCCAGGCCGTTCTCGTCGCCGATGAACAGCTCCTCCAGGTCGGGCGGCCGATCGGGATCGGGTATTTCGAGGGTCGGAATCCGGTGGGCGAGGCCGGTTCAGGGGCGATGGAACGACGCCGACATCGTGGAGATGACGCGGCCGTTCTGGCTCGCCTCGGCCCCGGCATGCGGAAAACGATGTGGCGTCGCGTACCACATCGACCGCGAACTCGGTGGGCACCGTCATACCGCCCGGCAGCAGGAAGCAGGTTTGCGCGGAGTGGGTGGGCCGCTCCTCCGACACGGTGAGCCCGGCCGCCGGCATGGCGTGCCCCGCGACCTCGCCACCGTAGGTGCGTTTCGGGGTCCGTCGTGCGCTCGGCCGCGGAAGCGGTGCCCGGTTCACGTTATCGCGACGGGACGTACCGGAAGCCGTCTTTTCGTAGAGCTGTCAGTGACAGTGCCGGGAGCGTGGTCACCGGTTGTCTGCCGTATCCAGGGGATAGCGGTCGCCCAATTGGAGCCGTTGGCCGTAGTGGAAGGCCCGTACGAGATCGTCGGCGACCTGTACCAGTACGTCGCGTCCTTCCACCGCGCCGACCCATTCCATCGGCAGTGCCGACAGGCCATGGCCCGCGCCGAGGAGATTGCCGGCCACCGCGCCGGTGGAATCGGAGTCGCCGGAATGGTTCACCGACAGCAGCAGGGCACCCCGGGCATCGCCGGTCCGCTCCGCGTGCAACGCGCAGTACACGGCCACGGCCAGGCACTCCTCGGCGGTCCATCCCTCGCCCACCCGTTCCACGCCCTCCGGGGTCGCGGGACCGGAATCGGCGACGGCGAGGGCGTGGTCGATCGCCTCGGCGGTCTCCTCGCCGCCGGAAACCGTGCGGAGTCGGGCGACGGCCTCCCGCACCGCGGTGCGCAATTCGCCCCCGCCGACGAGATGCTCGATCAGTGCCGCGAAGGCGCCCGCGGCCAGGTAGCCGGTGGGGTGACCGTGGGTCAGTTGCCCGCACTGTGCGGCGAGGGTGAACGCCTGCTCGGGCCCGAGGCCGACCAGACCGAACGGCGCCGACCGCATCACCGTGCCACATCCCTTGGACTGCGGGTTGACCGGTCCGGGTGTGCCGAACGGCAGCGGTTCCAGATATCGCTCGGACTGTCGCACCAAACCGTTCATACAGGCGTTGCCCGGGGCCCGGACCGCGTAGAGGAACCGCAGACCGGCCGCCCATCCGTCCGGTCGTGGATCGGGCTCGGACTGGCGCTGCGTGGCCAACCAGCGCAGATACGCGCGGCGCAGCACCGGCACCGGATCGGCTCCGGGCGGACAGCGCAGCAGCCCCTCGGCGGTGAACAGCGTCATCTGGGTGTCGTCGGTGATCTGCTGGGGTTCTCCCGGTACGGGGCCCGGCAGGAAACCGGTCACCCCGCTCTGGCCGTGGCGTTCCCGGATCTGTCCCAGGCGGAGGAATTCGATCGGCCAACCGAGCGCGTCTCCGACCGCACCGCCCAGCATCGTGCCGCGAACCCTGTCGACAAGCTTCTCATAGTCATGCACAGCAAGAGATCCTCTCGAGCCCGGGCTGTTGCGGCCCAACGGCTTCCCTCATCCTGGCAGCCATTCGGCGCGGCCGGATCCGCACGGGACGAGGATCGTGCGGTATCGGCCGGTGTCCGCGACGTACGCACCTGGTCGGTGACGATCTTGATCCCTCGCTCGGCGATCGCCCCCAGATGCGGTCTCCCCTGGTCGGCGAAGTATTTGACATACCCGCGACCGGGTCCTTCGGATAAGGGGCGGCCGGCGCCGCGAGGGCGATCTCCGCCGGGTAGTCGCCCACCGGTACATCCACCGGATCGCCGGCGAGGACCTCGTCGCCGGCGATGAACCGGTCTCCGAAATGGCCGGATAAGTTGGCCAGGCGAATCGGTCGGTCTGCCATGCGTACACCTACTCGCGCACCGACGAGTGTGCCGTGTGAGGTCGGGCGCTGCCAGACCGGGGGAGGGGTTGTCCCCTCGGCCCTCGGACCGTCCCCGCGCGGTACCGCGTTCGATCGGCGGCGTCCTCGGCCCCGTAGCCCGGTCCGGGCCCGGCACGTGACTCTTTCACCGTCGGTGTTCATCCAGGTCGGCGGTGTACTTCGGAGAGCGCCGAGGACGGCTACCGTGCGTCGACCGGGGCGAGCGCGAACACGGGATGCCGCTCGGCCTCCGCGACGAACCGCTCGACCGGATCGTCGCGGTCGGCCTGGAAGTAGTTTCGGGTGGCGGAGGCGATCTGGATATAGCGCTGGAGCACCGGCCCGGCCTCCTGCGCCGATACCTCTCGAACGGCGTAGTCGCGGCTCGTGAAACGGCGGGTGAGCGTCACACGTCCGGCGGCACGCACATTGTGCACCCAGGCCACGGCGCCGTACGGTGCCACCAGCCACTGCTGTCCGCCGTGCTCCACGAGCAGCACCGGGTTCCGTCGGATCTGCCCGGTTCGGCGACCTCGGGTGGTAAGGACATAGGAGTACGGCACCAACCCGGCGCGGGTGAGAGCTGTCATCACAACATTCTCCAGGCGACTCCAACGCCCTGGCCGATACCGTTTCTCGGGCCGGAAATCCGAAGCGTCGACGTCTTCACCACTGCCGTTCATGCGTCCAACCTACCGGCCGCCCGCTCGACTCGTCGGGCGAGATCGGAGCAGTCGACCGGCCGTGTCGTGTCGACGAGGACGGTGGGGGTGAGACCGAGTGGTTCGGCTCGTTCGGCCCAGATATGCCAGTCTCGGATCACCCGCTGTTCGTCTCGGTGGAGGGCGGCACGACATCGGTTCGTATACCGTGCCCGCGCGATATCGGCAGGGACATCGCACCAGACCTCGACGACACGGTCCGCCCGCGCCTTGCCGATTCCGGCTCGGGCGAATTCCAGATCCCGGGGGCGGAACCACCACGAGTCGATGATCGCTGTCGTACTCGATGCCTGTACCAACGACCATATGGCGTCCATCGCTATACCGCCCAGCGTGGGCAGGTCGGCGGCGCCGGCGACACAGCCGGCCAGGGCCTCTTTGACGGCATCCTTCTGTAGGAACCGGGCATCCATGGTCGGTGCCAGTGCCTGGCCCAATGTCGTCTTGCCCGAACCGGGCAACCCGTTGACGAGGACCAGAAGTTTCTCCATCGGTCCATCATGACCGCCGGATCGGTCGCCCATCTTCCGCCGGCAGCTCTGCTGGATATGTCCGAAGAACTTATCCGAGGTTCGGTCCTGGGCATCGGAAACGGCGATGCCCGGCGCAACACGGCGGCGCGCCGGGCATCGCCGAGTGGGGTCGGTCTATCAGCCGTAGACCGAGTTGTAGAACTGGAGGGCACTGGCGATGCCGACCGGGACGCCGATGGCGAGCATGCCCACGGCGGCGCCGATGGTGATGCCGGTGGCGCCGCCCGCGATGCACAAACCGATAGGGCCGGCGAAGAACGTCGGAACCACCAGCGGCGCACCGATGACAGCACCGGCGACGCAGCCCAGTACGCCGCCGATGAGCGACCCGAGCAGGGTGCCGATGCCGGTGGCCAGGCCGAATTGGGTGGCCGCCGTGCTCAAGGCGGTGTTGGGGTCGACACCACCGGTTTCTGCGGCCGTGGCCGGCTGCAACATGGTGGCAGGCCGGGCCTCGGCGGGGTCGGTACTCGGGGTGAAAACAGCCGTATTGCCTTCGACCCGAGCCGCGATCGGCCATTCCTTTCCATCCTTGAGGTAGGTCAACGGCATCCCGGCCACCAGACGACCCGCGTCGTCGAGTACCTGGAATTGCGTGCCTCGGGTGATCAGTGATCCCGCGTCGGTGCGCAGCACGACCGACTGGTCGACCACATTCGCGGTGTAGCGGATTCCCGGAAGAATATCGGTCTGCACGGTCGTTCCGGGCGGGGGAGCCGGGACGGGTTCGGCGGCAACCGTGCCGCTCGTGACACCGATCGCGGCGATGGCCAGTGCGGTAACGGTTGTGACCGTCCTGATTCTCATACCTGTACCACTTCCTCGATATTTCTTTCACTTCCGAACGCGGAGGGGAAAGCTCCGCCGGCGCAGCGGATTTACAGAGGTTGGTAGCCAGTGGTCACGGATGGGTTACCGGAAAGGTAAGCGAGGGTTAAGAAAGCCGGCAGATTGTTGACAGCGTATGAACCGGCAGTTCGGCGGCGGGAAGCCGCCCCGATGTCCTTATCGATTGCCAGTGCTCGGCCGAACCCCGCCGGCGGGTTCCATGTCGAGGAACGACACGAGCGACTTCGTCGGATCGATCGTGGAGTACGACGGAAATACCGCCGGATCACCAGGCGTCAGGCCGATGTTCTGCATGCTATCGCTCGGTGTGGGCGACTACCGGACCGAGCCCGCCGGGCTACTCGTTGTCGACGACGATTCCGATCCCCGCCGCGAAGGCGGGCGCCAGATCCGTCAATTGACCGGAGGTGATGATCGCGCCCTTCAGCCATTCCACCCCTTCGATGGTGCCGATCCCTTGCGCTCCACGGAAATCCACCTTCCGCAACTGCGTCTGCCGCACCGTCAGGCCCTCGATACGAGAACCCGGGAAACTCACCTCGTCGAGCTTCGCGCCGCTGACATCGAGATGCCGCAATACACAGTCGACGAACTCGACCTTTATCAGCACGGCACCGCGGAAGTTCACCGAATCCAGTTTACATCCATGAAACACCACCCGCCGCAACTCCATACCGCTCGCCATCACACCCGACCAGGCACCGTCGACCACCTCGGCTTCGCGCCATATCGAATCGGTCAGATCGCTGCCGGTGAACAGGACTCCGTGCAGCCACACATCATGGAAACGACTGCTCTGCATCTGCCCGTTCTCGACGGACACCGATCGGAACGCGCATTCGGTGAACACTGCATTCCGGGCATCGGGATCGCTCGGGGAGATCTCGTCGAAGAAGGCGCAGTCGTACTCGCCGTCGACCTGGAGATGCTCCGCCGATTCCAGCCAGTTCGCAAACGGTAGATCCGTCAGTGCCCGCGACATATCCCGTCCTCGCAGAAGTCGATATCAGCGTTCGGTCGCGCGCGAGGCTACGCCATGGTGCCGACAACCCGGTCGAAATCGACGGCCTGTGTGAGATGCCCCGCCCCGGCATACGCCCTGTCGCCGTGGGCATGGCTTCACGCCGAGGCCGTGTCCGCGGTGATCCGCCTATGCGGTGGCCTGCAGCGGATACTCCAGGTCGGCGTCCGACGGAGCAGCCTCGATGATATCGCCCGGCGCTCGGGGGTCAACCGGGTGACGATCTATCGCCGCTTCGAGAACAAGGACACGCTGGTCGAGGCCGCGCTGTCCCGGGAGATGGAGCGGGTGCTCGCGGAGGCGACCGCCATCGTGACCGCTACCTCGGGGGTCGAGGCTCAGATCGAAGAGACCGTGTTGTACATCCTGCGGCTCACCCGGACCCACCCACTGGTAACCCAACTGATCGAGGTGGCGCCGGAAGAGGTCCTGGGTTTCTACACCGTCCGCGGTGAGGAGATGGTTTCCCAGGGCATCGACTACATCGTGGGCGTTCTGCGGGCGGCGCAGGAACTCGGCGTGGTGGAACGCTACGATCCGCGTCCCGTCGCGGAGCTGGTGGCCCGTTTCGCGCATTCGCTGCTGCTGACGCCGCGAGCCGGGGCGGACTTCGACGACGAGGACACCGCGCGGACCTTCATCCGGGTCGCTTTCGTCCCGCTGATGAAATACGGTATCCATCGCTGACCTGCCGGCGTGGCCCGGCGCGGGCATGGTTATTGTTCGGGCGTTACGCCTGTTGTCGATGAGGATATGAACAAGTGATCGACCGCACAGTCAGCCGCCGGAGTTTGATGAAGGGTGCGGCCGGTTCCGTGGCGTTCGCCGCAACCGTGGCGGCGGGCAGTGGCCTCGCAGGCCTCGCCCGCGCCGACACCGCTCCCGCGAAGCGTCGGGTGGCGGTGCTGGGTGGCGGTATCGCCGGCCTGACCGCGGCACACGAACTGGTCGAACGCGGGTTCGAGGTCACGGTGTACGAACGGCGTGCCTGGGGCGGGAAGGCGCGCAGTATCGAAACACCCTCGGCCGTGGCCGGGGGCCGGAAACCGCTGCCCGGTGAGCACGGATTCCGTTTCTTCCCCGGCTTCTATCAGGCGATACCCGACACCATGCGCCGAATCCCGTTCCCGGCTAACGACAACGGTGTCTATGACAACCTGGTGCCCGCACTGACCCTGACCGGAGCATGGGACGGACCGGATATCACCGCGCCCGCCGCACTCGACTTCAACGCGATAGGACTGGCCGCCCGTCCGGAGCGTGCCGTTCACTCGATGCTGGGCGGTCTCGGCTGGGTGCCGCGCATATCGCCCGCGCAGACGCTCGGATTCGGTCGGCGCCTGCTCGTGTATTTCACCAGCTGTGACGAACGCCGGTTCGGACAGTGGGAGCACACCTCGTTCAAGGATTTCGCCCGGATGGACGGAACCGACGCCAACTACGAGCTGCTCATCTCCACCCTCACCCGCACCCTGGTCGCGGCCAAGGAACATATGGCCAGCGCTCGCACCATCTGCAATATGGCCGAGGCGTTCCTGCTGAACATCATCAACCGCGGCAACGACAACCGCTATCCGGATATGGTGCTCAACGGGCCGACCAGCGAGGTGTGGATCGAACCCTGGGTGGCCTACCTGCGGAGCCGAGGAGTGCGGTTCGAACTGGGGGCCGAAGTCCGCTCGCTCACGGTGCGCGACCGCCTGATCGGCGGAGCGGAAGTGGCCGACCGCACGGGCGGGACCGCAACGGTGGACGCGGACTGGTTCGTCATGGCCTTCCCACCCGACCAGGTGCCGAAATACCTGAGTCCGGAGATCCTGCGGCTCGACCCGAGCCTGGAACGGATCCGCGAACTGCGGGTGGACTGGATGAACGGTATCCAATTCTTCCTGAAAACCGATAAACCGATCGGCCCGGGTCATATCGGGTTCATCGAATCGCCTTGGCGGCTGACCGCTATCAACCAGAACCAGTTCTGGCGGCGGAAGGTCGAGTCGAGTTACGGGGACGGCACGGTGAAAGATGTGCTGTCGCTGTGTATCTCGGACTGGGAAGCACCCGGTACGCTGATCCGGAAACCGGCCAGGGAATGCAGCCCCGAGGAAGTGGCACGTGAGGTGTGGTATCAGGTGACGCGATCGCGGGAGGGGGAGTTGCTGTTCCCCGACCGGCTCACCGACGGTGATCTGCACTCATGGTTCCTCGATCCCGCCATCCGCTGGGACCCGGCCGCCGGAGTGAACACCAATGCCGATCCGCTGCTGGTCAACACGATCGGATCGTGGGACAACCGACCGGTGTCGACCACCGCGATTCCCAACCTGTTCCTGGCCGGTGACTATGTCCGCAACAATATCGATCTGGCGACCATGGAAGGCGCCTGCGAGGGTGGCCGCAATGCCGCGAACGCTGTGCTGGACGCGTCCGGATCCGACGCGGAGCGGGCGAAACTGTCCCCGCACCTGACGATCGGCGAATTCGACGTCGCTCGTGAAGTCGACCGACAGCGGTGGCGCGCCGGGCTGCCGAACCTGCTGGACATCACCCCGTAACGGGTTCCCCGCTCGAAGCGGGCGGGGAACCCGGCCACTACTTGCGGGGCAGTCCCATGACCAGCGTCGCGATGGTATTGAGCTGGATTTCCAGGGTTCCTCCGCCGATCACCCAGGTCGGGATGTCGAGTTCGTGATGCGCGGGTTCGGAGACGGACTCGCTCAGCGCGGCCGCGGGACCGATGAGGTTCAGCGCCGCCGCCGCGGCATCGGTGTGCAGCATGGAGGCGGCGGCCTTGGCGATACTCGTGGCCGGACCGATCCCGTGGCCCTCGAGGCGGCGAATGGTCTCCCGCAGGTTCATGGCCGAGATGGCCGCACCCCGTGCGCTGATCCGCCCGAGGGCGCGGATCGCGTCGTCGCGTGAGCCGGCGTACTCGCCGCGTTCGATGATTTGCCGGATGCGCCGGTTGTGGCCGGGGTCCCGGACACCGCCGATGAACAGCCGCTCCTGGGCAAGGGTTTCCAGGGTGAGTGCCCAGCCCTGGCCGGGTTCCCCGAGGATCATGGAGTCGGGGACGAAGGCGTCGTCGAAGAACACCTCGTTGAACTCCGCGTCGCCGCTGGCCTGTGTGATGGGGCGGACCTCGACACCGTCGCCGTGCATATCGACGAGAAACATGCTGAGCCCGCGATGCCGTTCGGCCGCACCGTCGGTGCGGGCCAGCAGCAGTCCCCAGTCGGCGCGGTGTGCGAGGGTGGTCCAGATCTTCTGCCCGTTCAGCCGCCAACCGCCGTCGACCTTGGTGGCCCGCAGGCTCAGCGAGGCCACATCGGAGCCTGCTTCGGGTTCGCTGAACAGCTGGCACCAGATTTCCTCGCCGCGCAGCGCCGGTCCCGCGAGCCGCTCGAGCTGTTCGGGGGTGCCGCGATGCAGAACGATGGGCACCACCCACTGTCCGATGCCCATGGAGGGTTGAGCGAGTCCGTGCCGGTCGAATTCATCCTGCAGGACCAGCTGTTCCAGCGGGCCGGCCTCGATTCCATAGGGTTTGGCCATGGGTGGGGCCACCAGGCCGTTGTCGGCCAGTAGGGTACGACGCGGACCGGTGGCCACCGAATCGTGGTCGCCGATCGTGGACGGGTTCGGGTTCCCCAGTTCCACGGCCCGGTCGAGGATCTCCGACGCCCATGCGCGGAACGTGGAATCCGTCTCCGGCAGCGGTACCGTGAAATTGCGGGGACCGCGCAGGGCGATTTCGCCGAGCCGCAGTTCCCATGATTCGAGTGGACCGGCGAGCCCGGCCAGTGCCATGGCCCGCCGCCAGTACAGGTGCAGGTCGTGCTCCCAGGTGAATCCGATGGCACCGTGCACGCCGAGGCATTCCACCGCGGCGTGTACCGCGGTGCCCAGTGCCGTGATCGCCGCCCCCGCGACGGCGTGGGCGCGCTGATCCGCCTCGTCGTCGAGACCCCGGATGGCGTCCCAGGCGGCCGCCGCGGCCAGTTCGGCGGTGATCAGCAGTTGCGCCGTCCGATGCTGTACCGCCTGGAAGGCGCCGATCGGCCGGCCGAACTGCCTGCGGGTCTTGACGTAGGCGGTGGCGGTATCCGAGCACCAGCGGATGACCCCCGCGGCCTCGACCGCCATGGACGCCACCGCGACGGCGGTTGCCCTGTCGGCATCGATACCCGACAGCGCGGAGCCGACCGTCGCGTCCCGGAAGCGCACCACTGCGATATCGCGGCCCAGATCGACGCCGTCCCGCACCTCCACCTCGACACCCGGGGTGTTCTGTCCGACGAGGAACCACCCGCGCACCGCGCCGGACCCCTCGGTCGCCGCCACCAGGAACGACTCGGCGGCGGCAGCGCCGAGAACCGGGCCGGTCTCGCCGGCCAGCCGCGGTTCGTCACCATCGGTGAATCGCACCGCGTGCTCGGGCAGGATGACCGCCCCGGTACCGCCCTCGGCGAACCGCCGTAGGGCCTCGTCTCGTATGTCGTCTCGGTTCGCGGTGGCGATGATGGTGCTCGCGATAACGGACGGAAGCAGCGGACCGGGCAGCAATGCGCGTCCTGCCTCCGCGATCACCACCGCGATATCGTCGAGGGTCCCGCCCTGCCCGCCGACATTCTCGGGCAGATGCACTCCGGGCAGGCCGAGCGCGACCAGACCCGTCCAGTGGTCGGGTCGCTCACCTCGTTTCAGCCGCTCGGTGTTCTTGCGGGTGTATTCGCGGGTGGCGTGGCGTTCTGCGAATCCCGCGACGCTTTCCGCCAGCGCGGACTGATCGGTGGTCAGGGCAACAGGCACAATCTCTCGCTCGGGTCGTGGGGCGCTCGACAGTCCCTGGTCCGGCAGGCGGGAACACGTCGGCCTAGAACAGGTTCTACTTCGATGTGTACCAGTTTATGTGGGCCTGTCGCCCCCCGAGCGCATCGGGGTGGGCGGTGCGGTGGAACGTAGCAGTCGTCCGATCGTCGGGGATGGCACCGGCCAAATAGAACTACCGTCCGAAACAGTCGCAGGCCGGACTCCGCAAACGCATGTATCGGGTGTCGAGATCCGCGCGTGCGGTGCGGTCGTCGAGCATCGGCCACATCAGCAGGCGGAACGCGGGTGCGACCTCACCGCGGTCCCATGCGGCCGGAGCCTGTGCCGCGGCCATACGCAGACCCGGGTGCACGGGAGTATCGCCCACCAGGCGCCGGACACGCTCGGCCGCGGTCGGGCCACCCCGTCGGAGCGCGAGACCCACGCTCGCGGCGATCGTGACGAACCGCAGCGGGCGTGCCCGTCCACTCCCCATCACTCCTGAGCTGCTGCTCTATCGGGCGATTCGGCGGCGACAAGCCGCCGGTCCCACATACCGGACAGCGCCGACCGGCAGGGGCGGTTTATCGTAAACGCGGTGGGGGCCGGTTTCCGGCCGTTCACGAAACACGCTGTGCCGCAGCCGGTACATCATGGCCGCGGTGCCCGGCGCACCCCTCTGGTCACATGTGCGATCCGCCGTCGATACGAACCTCGGTTCCGGTGACGAAGTAGGCGTCGGGGGAGCCGAGCATGGCGACGACACCGGCGACGGCGTCCGGCCGGGCGAAGATGGCCCCGTTCTCCAGCGGCAGCATCGGGGTGGCCTTCGCAAACAGACCGAAATCCACATCGGCGGGCAGGCCGGGGCCCACGCTCTGCTTCGATTCGCCGGTGCCGTCGGTCATACCGGAGGAAATGGAGCCCGGCTGAACGGCATTGAAGCGAATGCCCTGTTTGCTGAACTCCATGGCGAGCGCATGGGTCATCGCCTGGACACCGGCCTTGGATGCCGCGTACGCGGACATGTACGGATGCGCGAAGGCGGCCGAGGTGGAGCTGAAGTTGACCACGGCCGGGCTGTTGCCCTCGCGCAGCGCGGGGATCGCGGCACGGATGACGAGGAAGGTGCCGATAAGATTGACGCGCAGCACCTGCTCGAAATCGGCCAGGCTGGTCTGTTCGAAATGCGCCGAACGCAGAATACCCGCGGCGTTCACCAGGGTATCCAGCCCGCCGAGTGCCGCCACGGCCGCGGCCACGCCGGTATTCACCGACTCCTCGTCGGAGATGTCCATGACCTGGGTACGCAGGCGTTCTGCGTGCTCACCGGCCCTGGCGAGGGTGTCTTTCAGACCCTCCTCGCTGATATCGGCGGCGACGACCTGCGCGTTCTCGGCGAGAATGCGCAGGACCGTGGCCTGGCCGATACCCGATCCGCCGCCGGTGACGAGAACGCGTCGGTCGGTGTAGCGCTGCAGTGTGGTCATGAGTACTCCTGGGTCGATGACGGCCGGTGTACCGTGCGGCCTCGGTCACCCAGCATGCACCTGCGGGTCCGGTGGTGGTGGGGCAGGGCTCGCCCAGTGGGACGGTCCCCTCTTACCTCTGCGCTGAATCCGGAGGCCGAGGATGATGTGAACTATGAACTGGTCTCCACCCGCCCTGTCCGTACTCGACCTGGTGCCGGTACGCACCGATCAATCCAGCGGTGATGCCATCCAGGCGTCGCTGAGGCTGGCGAAGGTGGCCGAAGAGTTGGGGTATGTGCGCTACTGGGTGGCGGAACACCACAATATGCCCGCGGTGGCGGCGACCAACCCGCCGGTGCTCATCGGCCTGCTGGCCTCGGCCACCGCGCGGATGCGGGTGGGTTCGGGCGGTGTGATGCTGCCCAACCATGCCCCGCTCGTGGTGGCCGAACAGTTCGCGCTGCTCGAGGCGGCCTTCCCGGGCCGGATCGATCTGGGTATCGGCCGAGCGCCTGGAACCGACCCGGTCACCGGATGGGCGCTGCGGCACGGAGCCGGGGGAGTGAGCGACGAGAACGCCACCCGTTTCCCCGAGTACGTCGACAATGTGCTGGCCATGATGGACCGCTCCGGGGTGGCCCTCTCCGTGGGCGGGCGCCGTCACGAACTGCACGCCACCCCACACGCGACGTCGGTGCCGACGATCTGGCTGCTCGGTTCCTCCGACTACTCTGCACGCCTGGCCGCGGAGAAGGGGATGCCGTACGTCTTCGCCCATCACTTCACCGGGCAGGGCACTGCGGAGGCGCTCGAACTCTACCGCTCCACCTTCCGGCCGTCGCCGGAGCTGAAGGAGCCACGCACCTTCCTCACCGTCAACGCCTGTGTGGCCGATACGACCGAGGAGGCCGAGCGGTTGGGGAGGGCGCAGATGCTCACCCTCCTGGCGCTGCGCACCGGCGCCCCATTGGCGCCGCTGCCATTGGTCGAGGAAGCGGAACAGGTCGAAATTCCGGCGTCCCACCGGGTTTTCCTGGACGCGATGCGGGCCAGGTGGGTTATCGGCACCCCGGCCGAATCCCGCCGCCGGGTGGCGGAGTTGGCCGCGGAGTACGACGTGGACGAGGTCATGATCAGTCCCATCGGCAGCGCTTTCACCGGCACCGATCCGGGCACCGCCCCGGTGCGCGAGCAGACGCTGCGATTGCTCGCCGGGAGATAGTGGCGGACCGTCGGTTCCGCCGGTCGACGGCCGGGTGATTCCGATGCGATTCCACTGCCCCGCTCCTTTGTATATACCCTGCGCGGGTATACGGTGAATGTGGCAGTCGACGCAATGTTTCACCATGGGCCGTGTCGACGTGTTGTGATAAACCCCCGCGGGGTATGGTCGCGGACGGGTATACGAAGGCACGGTGGATGGGACGGCGATGACGCGCACTGACCGGCTGCGGCGGTGGAGCTCGGCTCCCGCGCTGCTCGTGGTGGTCTTGCTCGTGGCGCTGATGGTGGATTGCGCGTTCGGCGGCGAGGAGCACACCCACGCGATGGCCGACGGCCACGCCCACTCGGCGGTCGTCGACCATTCGTATGGGACCGCGGTGATCCGGCCGATGCCCGAACCGACCACGGACGTCGGTGGCCTGTTCGCGCACGGGGGTATCCATCCGTGCGGCCCGCATATCCTGCACTGTCTCGTCAAGTCCACGCTTCCGGAAGTCACCGGGAGCGTGCCGCCGCCGCACCTGTTGTTCTTCCTCGTCGCCGTCGCCGTGATTCCGGTGCTCGCCCTCGGCCGCGCGCCCCGCGCCGTGCGCGGACCACCTGGTACGCCGGTGTCCGCTGGGAGCGGTCGGTCCATCCTGACACGTCTCTGTATCGCACGACGCTGACCGGTCAGCGTCAGGCCGACCTGCCGTCGGCCGGTGTCCGCTGCCCACATGTCTCACGCACACCGCCCCGGGCGGTGGCGATACAGAAAGCGATACCTATGAACAAGGCAGTGATCGACAGGGCTGTCACAACCGCTGTTCCCCTGCCCGGACCCGCTCGGCACCTGGACGGGCTGGTCGGCAACACTCCCGTGCTCTGGGTGGGCGAGCCGCTGGCCCCCGCCGGGCGGGGTTTCTGGGCCAAGTTGGAAGGCCACAATCCCGGCGGTATGAAGGACCGTCCCGCCCTGCACATGGTGCGGGTGGCAGAACAGCGCGGTGACCTCGTGCCCGGTGCGCGGATCATCGAATCCACCAGTGGCACATTGGGTCTGGGACTGGCACTGGCAGGCCTGGTGTATCGGCACCCCGTGACCGTGGTGACCGATGCCGGCCTGGAACCGATCGTCGCGCGAATGCTGGCCGCGTACGGGACGACAGTGGACGTGGTGACCGAGCCGCATCCCTCGGGCGGCTGGCAGCAGGCACGTCGCGACCGGGTGGCGGAGTTGCTGGCCGCCGACCCCGACGCCTGGTGCCCCGACCAATACCACAATCCGGACAATGTAGCCGGCTACGAGTCCCTCGCCCTCGAACTCGTCGAACAACTCGGTGGTGTCGACGTCCTGGTATGCGCGGTCGGCACGGGTGGTCATTCGGCCGGGGTGGCGCGGGTACTGCGGCGCTTCAACCCCGAGCTCGAACTGATCGGCGTGGACACGGTGTCGTCCACCATTTTCGGTCAGCCGGCCGGTTCGCGGCTGATGCGTGGTCTGGGGTCGAGTATCCATCCGCGCAATGTGGACTATGCCGCCTTCGACGAGGTGCACTGGGTCGCGCCCGCGGAAGCGGTGTGGGCGTGCCGCACACTGGCGGGCCGCTATCACGCCAGCGGCGGTTGGAGTGTCGGTGCGGTGGCACTGGTGGCGGGATGGGCGGCCCGCATGCACGGCCCCGACACCCACATCGCGGCGGTGTTCCCGGACGGTCCACACCGTTACTTCGACACGGTCTACAACGATGCCTACTGCGAAGAGCACGGTTTGCTCGGTATCGACCCGCCTGTCGAACCCGACATCATCGCACATCCCACCGACACGGTGGTGACATCGTGGACCCGCTGCACCACCGTTGTGGACCCCCGGGGGCACGTTTTCGACCGACGACAGGGGGCATGACGATGATCGCGAGATTCCGTGCTTTCGACACACCGTCCCGGCTGCTGATGATCAACCAGTTCGGCATCAACCTCGGCTTCTACATGCTGATGCCGTATCTGGCCGGATACCTCGCCGGACCGGTGGGGTTGGCCGCCTGGGCGGTCGGGCTGGTATTGGGAGTACGCAACTTCTCTCAACAAGGTATGTTCCTGGTCGGCGGTACTCTCGCCGACCGGTTCGGCTACAAGCCGCTGATCGTCGCAGGATGCCTGTTGCGCACCGGTGGTTTCGCACTGCTCGTCTTCGCCACATCCCTGCCCGGCCTGCTGATCGCCTCGGCGGCCACGGGTTTCGCGGGTGCGCTGTTCAACCCTGCCGTGCGGGCATACCTTGCCGCCGACGCGGGGGAGCGTCGAGTGGAGGCGTTCGCCGTATTCAACGTCTTCTACCAGGCGGGCATCCTGGCCGGGCCGCTGGTCGGCCTGGCCTTGCTCGCCGTGGACTTCCGCATCGCGGCCGTCGCGGCGGCCGCCGTGTTCGCGGTGCTGACCGTGGCGCAACTGTTCGCTTTGCCCGCGCGCCGCGGCACGGTAGCGGCCGAACGGACCTCGGTTCTCGAGGACTGGCGAACCGTGGTGTCCAATCGGAGGTTCGTGGCGTTCGCGACGGCCATGATCGGTTCGTACGTGCTGTCGTTCCAGGTGTATCTCGCTCTACCGCTGCAGGCACAGTACATCGCGGGCGACCGCGCGCAGTTGGTGACCTCGGCGTTGTTCGCGGTATCGGGCGTCGTCGCCGTGGTCGGGCAGATACGGATCACCGCATGGTTCCGGTCCCGATGGGGGACCGGTCGCGCTCTGGTCGTCGGTATGGGAGTGTTGGCGGCGTCGTTCCTACCGCTGGCGGTCGTCCCGGACGCGCAGCGGTTCGGGACGACCGCGGCCGTCGGAGCGCTGCTCGTGGTGGCCGCGTTGCTCGCGATCGGTACGGCGGCGGTCTTCCCGTTCGAGATGGATACCGTCGTTGCGTTGTCGGGGGACCGGCTGATGGCCACGCACTACGGGTTCTACAACACCGTGGTCGGTATCGGGATCCTGGTCGGAAATCTGGCCACGGGTGCGGTCGTCGGCGCGGCTCGCGCCGCCGGTGTCGACTGGGCGGTCTGGTCGGGTATGGCCGTGATCGGCGCGGTGGCGGCGCTTGCTCTTCACCGCCTCGACCGGTTCACACGCCCAGCGGATCCCGCCGTGCGTGCTCGCCGAGGAACGGCACGGTCGCTCGCTCGCTGAGCGGCCCGACGGCCACCGTCGGTGTCCTGTCCGGACCGGCACGGCGACCACCGTTCTGCCTCCGGGCTGCGGTGGTCCGCCGATGCCGAAGCCGGCACCGTCCGAGCATTCCGTGAAGGAGTGGGATGGTCTGTGCCGTCCGCTCACGATGAGCCGTACGGCTGCGGGTATGTGCCGCACGCGGTAGCCGTTTCGCCGCCGGAATTGCGCTCCTGGGTCGAAAAAATGTTAATATGCGGATATATGCATCAGACAACTTTACCATTTATCCTGATCGACGGAACAAAAATAAGACAATCGAAACTGCCATGAGGCATGCGTAAAACTGTGGCAAACGCCCGAGCGTGAATAGGTATGGAAGCGAGGCGGCGTGCGATTTCCGAGTCCTGAGTGCAAGAGAACGGTGGCGGTAGAGGAACCGCTGTACCGCACCCGGGTGTCGGTTGATCGGCGCGTTGCGGCTGTGTACCGCTGCCGATGGTGCTCACGGGGCGAAAGTAGAGGCCGGGTCCGCTGCGAACGAGGTTTGTTCTCGTCGTGATCGCAATCGGACCCGGCCGCACGGCGTCAGGAGGCGAGGAGCTGCGGCTCGTCGACGACCGAATAGTGTTCGGCGTCGCCGGTGATGACCCGGCTGGTGTCGCCGTTCACGCCGACCGGGATATCGCCGGCGAGGGTGATCCGGGTGAGCCGGCGGGGCTGTCCGTCGTAATCATCGATGGCGTAGTGCTGGGTGGCGCGGTTGTCCCAGATCGCCACGTCACCGTCCGACCAATTCCAGCGGACGGTGTTCTCCAGTCGGATCACGCGGTCCTGCAGGAGCCGGAACAGGGCCTGCGATTCGGTCGTATCGAGGCCGACGAATTCTTTCACGAAATGTCCGAGCAGCAAGGCGCGTTCGCCGGTCTCCGGGTGCACCCGCACGACCGGGTGTTCGGTTTCATAGACGATGGATTCGAACTCGATGCGGTATTCGCTTTCCTTCTCATCGGGCCGGTGACCGTGTCGGGCCGCGTAGTCGTAGGTGTTGGTGTGCACCGCGCGCAGGTTCTCGGCGAGCACCCGCAGCGGTTCCGGCAGCGATTCGTACCCGGCGACGGTTGACGCCCACGTCGTGGAGCCACCATAGGAGGGCAGGTGTACCGCGCGCAGGATGGACGCCTTGGGGATACGGTCCACGAAGGTGACATCGGAGTGCCAACTGTTGGCGCGTCCGTACTCCGAGTCGATGGTGAGGGTCTTCACCCCTTGGACGTGACGGTCGGGTGGGGAGTGGTGAGGGCGCCGAGCAGGCGCGCGAATTCGTACTGCTCGTCCTCGTCCAGGTGGTGCTGCCCCTGGAAGAAGATCACCTTGTGTTCGAGCAGCGCCCGGCGGATGGTGTCCACAGTGGCCGGATCGAGGTCGGCGCCCAGCCGTACATTGTCGATCCGGGCTCCGATACGGGATCCGAGTTTCACCACGGTGGCGGTGGAGTTGGCGTTGTCGACGGTCATGGGTCACCTTCGCAATTCGAGATCGGTTCGAGGTACGTGTCCGAGCACATCATCACGCCCGGCCGGCCGACAGGTTTGTGGTCGCGTTGATCCCAATATCTGCCACCATCGAATAGGCGGAACTGTGAAATCCGTGGCGTTTGCTCAGCTCTCACTCGGTTCGCAGTAAGGATCTCGGACGAATTACGGCCGCGTCCGCGGTTGATTACACTGTGGGTGAAATTCTCGGTCTCCAGGTCTCGCAAGGTCGGGCCGCGATGGCTTCATATTTCACCGAAAACGGCATCGTGTCATCGATTCGAATCACCATGATTCTACAAATCACGGTGATCCTTGGCCTGGCCTCAGCCGGTGGATTAATCGGAATATTTCATTCGTACTGCAGATGAGAGATGAGGGATGCAGCGGTATCGCCGGTGCGACCGTCGCCTCGGCGACCATCGTCGGATTGTTCGGCCTGTTCGTTCCGGCAGCGGTCATCGGCTGCCTCGGCGGCATCGTCGCGGTCGGCGCGCTGGGCACATTGGCAGGTCAGCTGCTGGTCACCGCCCCGGTGGCGGTTCTCGCCACGGTGCAGTACTTCACCACCATCGCCCAGCCGCCACCCATCCCGGCGCCGGCGAAGTAGGTGGTCGAAGCACCGGCATACCCCGCCGGTGGCCGCAGGCCACCCTCGCGCGCTGTTCGGGTGGGCCTGCGGCGCGCGTCCGCCGCGACATCTCAACTGCCGCTGCCGCGGCGGACGTTTCCGAGGGCAGGTCCGGTCCACTGTGCGGGGGAGCCGGAACCGCCCTCGTCATATGTTTCGATCACGGTGCGCACAACCGGTGAACGGGGCGGCCGTGTCGGTGAGGGTGGAGCCATGATGTCCATGTTCACAGCACCGGAAGGGAATCCCCGGTGACCCGCCGCATTCGTTTCAACGCCTTCGATATGAACTGCGTAGCGCATCAGTCGCCCGGACTGTGGCGACATCCGGACGACCGGTCTCATCGGTACAAGGACCTGAGCTACTGGACCGACCTGGCGCAGCTGCTGGAACGCGGGCGTTTCGACGGTATCTTCATCGCCGACGTGCTGGGCACCTACGACGTGTACGGCGGCAACGATATCGCCGCGCTGCGCGAGGGCGCCCAGATTCCGGTGGCCGATCCGCTGCTGCTGGTCTCGGCGATGGCGGCGGTGACCGAACATCTGGGATTCGGGATTACCACCGGCACCGGGTTCGAACACCCGTATCCGTTCGCGCGCCGACTGTCCACCTTGGACCATCTGACCCGGGGACGCCTGGGCTGGAACGTGGTCACCGGTTACCTCCCATCGGCCGCCCGCAACTTCGGTGCCGACGATCAGCTCGACCATGACGATCGCTACGACCAGGCGGACGAGTACCTCGAGGTGCTGTACAAGTTGTGGGAGGGGTCCTGGGAGGACGACGCGGTGGTGCGGGACGCCTCCGCAGGCGTGTACGTCGATCCGGCGAAGGTGCACCATATCGGGCACTACGGAAAGCATTTCACGGTGCCCGGAATTCATCTGTCCGAACCGTCACCTCAGCGCACCCCCGTGATCTATCAGGCGGGTGCCTCACCGCGGGGTGTGCGCTTCGCCGCCGAGAATGCGGAGGCGATCTTCGTGGCCGCCCCGTCCAAACGGGTACTGAGGCAGACCGTCCGGAATGTGCGCGACGCGCTGGAGGCCGCGGGCCGGGACCGGTACGCCGCCCGGGTTTACGCCTTGGCGACCCTCGTTCCCGACGCCACCGACGAAGCCGCGCGGCGCAAGCACGAGGAGTACCTGTCTTATGCCAGCGTCGAGGGTGGGCTGGTGTTCGTGTCCGGCTGGATGGGTGTCGATCTGTCCCGCTACGACCTGGACGACCCGATCGGCGAGGTGGCGAGCAATGCCATCCAATCGATCGTCGCCGCCTTCCAGGAATCCGACGACGAGGGCCGGGAATGGACCGTGCGCGATATCGGCCGCTTCGCCGCGATCGGCGGCGTCGGACCGGTTTTCGTGGGCTCGGGCGAGACCATCGCCGACCGGTTGCAGGAGTGGGTGGCCGACACCGATGTGGACGGGTTCAATCTCGCCTACGCGATCACCCCGGGCACATTCGAGGACATCGTCCGGTATGTGGTCCCGGTGCTGACCGAACGCGGGGTGTACCGCACCGAATACGAGCCGGGCACCCTGCGCAATTCGCTGTTCGGCGCGGGCGACCGACTTCCCGAGGAACATCGGGGCGCCCGCTATCGGACGGGCGGCACGGGATCGACCATGCTCGCGGACGAGCTCTCACGCGGCACTCCGTCGAGGGCCGGGGCGACCGGGTGAGATGTCGGACGTTCACCCTCCGGGCGGCGCGGGCGGCGAATCCGATTGCCGGCCGGCGGGGCCTGCGACCGAGTATGCGATCGAAGAGAGGAACGATGACTGTCACGGTTGTGGTGGGTAACCCGAAGCCCGCGTCGCGGACCCTGGCGGCGGCTACCCTGGTCGCGCGGAGTTTGCGGCGGGACGTGGAACCCGGGGTGATCGATCTGGTCGCACTAGGGCCCGGCCTGTTGAACTGGGGAGATCCCTCCGTGGAGGAGAAGGTGCGCGCCGTCGCGTCCGCGGAGGTCGCGGTATTCGCCAGCCCCACGTTCAAGGCCACCTACACCGGGCTGCTGAAGCTGTTCCTGGAACAGTTCGATGGCGGTACCGGGCTGGAGGGCGTCGTCGCCGTACCCGTGATGCTGGGTGCGGGCCCGGCGCACGCACTGGCGCCGGATCTGCTGCTCAAACCGGTACTGGTGGAACTCGGCGCCACCTGCCCGGCGCCCGGGTTGTATCTGTCGGACAAGACTTTCGCCGAAGATGGGGCCATCGCGGCCTACGCCGACCGGTGGGGACCGGTGGTACGGGCCGCGAGTCTGCGTGCCGGAACGGTGAACCATCGCTGATCAGGCGGTGCCCCAAGGCCGGCGAAGAGTTGGATTCAGCGTGATCGAGATCGACGACGCCGTCCCGGTGGTTCCCTAGGGTCGTTTCTACTGCCCGGCCTGATGACCGGGTCGGCGGTACTCGACACCCGGCGCATCGGCCGGGCCCTGGCCCAGGAGGGACTGCGGTGACACCCTACGATCCCGATGTTTCCCGGCGTATCTCGGCGCGGGGGCGAGGAGAGGCCGGGTTCCGACCGGATCGCGACCCGTTGGTGGCGGCCGTGCACCGGATAGGGGACTTCGTCGGCCATGGGTGGAATTTCACGACTCGACTGGCCGAACAACTACCACAGGCATACCTGTCCGGATGGTCACTGTGAGTGGGATCGGCGTGCGCACGGATATCGGGCCCGCCTCGTCGAAGGTACTGCTTCGGGTCGTTGTCGCCGGTCATACCGGGGCCGCCCGCCGGCGCCGATCGAGAGAAAGGACCGCGTGATGACGCACGCGTATCCATCGCTGCTCGCCGTCGAACTGGCCGGTACGGGCACGCATCCTGCTTCCTGGCGCCGTGCCGACTCCCGGGCGGAGGATCTGTTCACCGGGCGATACTGGGTGGACGCGGTGAGCACCGTCGACCGGGCGGGCCTCGATCTCGCCTTCCTACCGGATTCATTCATGCTGCAGTCCGGCGGCGTTCGCGGCCGACTCGAGGCGGCCGGGATCGCCGCCCGGGTGGCCGTGGCCACCCACCGCATCGGCCTGATTCCGCAGGCACCGGTCACGCATACCGAACCATTCCACGTGTCCAAGGCGATAGCGAGTCTGGACTACGCCACCCATGGCCGCGCGGGCTGGGAAGTGACCATATCGCCCGGTGAACAGCAGACGAAACTGTTCGGCCGCAAGCCGAAACAGATCGAATCCGCGCTGTGGCGAGAGGCGGACGAGGCGATCGAGGTGGTGACCCGCCTCTGGGACAGCTGGGAGGACGACGCGGAGATCCGTGATATACCTACCGGCCGATTCATCGACCGCGACAAACTGCATTATATCGATTTCGTCGGAGACAACTTCTCGGTCAAAGGTCCTGCCATTACACCCCGGCCGCCCCAGGGGCAGCCGTTGGTCGCGGTACGGGCGGACGGCGCACACGCCACCCGGGTCGCCGTGCAGCGGGCCGACCTGATTCGCATTGCATCCGGGGATCTCGCGTCCGCCGCCGAGACCCGATCCGTGCTCCGTATCGCGGCGACCGCCGCGGGGCGCGATCCGCAAAAGATTCGCGTACTGCTCGATGTCGAGGTCCATCTCGCCGCGTCCGTGACCGCGGCGGCGGACGAGGTTGCCACCCTGGAGGACTGGACAGCCACTCCGGGACCGAACACCGTGCGCCATATCGGCACCGTGGACACCCTGCGGGATCTGCTGTCGCGGGTGCACCAGGAATGCGCTGCCGACGGTGTCGTGCTTCAACCGCTGGCCCTCGCCTCGTTCCTGAACCGGGTACCGATGCTGACCGGCACCCTGCGCCGCCGACGGGTTCATCCTCGTCCCGCACCTGACACCCGCAGGACTGGACGAATTCGTCGACACGGTGGTCCCGGAACTCCAGGAACGTGGCAGCTTTCGCACCGAATACACCGGCACGACCCTGCGCGAACACCTGGGTCTGCGCCACCCCCATCGCGCGGGCGAAAGGGCGCGGGCATCATGACGGTACCGTTGTCGATTCTGGACCTGTCCCCGATCAGCGCGGGATCGGATGCGAGGCAGGCGATCCGGAACACCATCGACCTGGCCCGCCGCGCCGAGGCCTGGGGTTATCGGCGGTACTGGGTGGCCGAACATCATTTCGTCGCGGTGGCGTCGTCGGCGCCCACCGAGCTGATCGCGCTGATCGCGGCCGCCACCGAGACGATCCGGGTCGGATCGGCCGCCGTGCAGGTCGGCCACCACGCATCCGCGTCGGTGGTGGAGGCGTTCGGCACGATCGACGCCCTCTATCCGGGCCGGCTGGACCTGGGGCTGGGCCGCTCGGCAGACCGGATCTCCCGGGTTCGCTCGGCCGCGGCGGCGCCGAGCGACGTGGCCGACCAACCGACCGTGATACGTGACGGTGTGGTTATCCCGCCTCCGTTCTCCCCGGCGCGGATCCGCGACACCAGCCGATTGGCGGCCTCCCTGGAGGCGCTGCACCCGTCGGGTGCCGAACCGCCGGAGTACGCCCGGCAAGTCGAGGAGGTCCGCGCCCTGCTCGCCGGGACGTACACCACCCTCGACGGCATCGACCTGCACGCCGTGCCGGGGGAGGGCGCGCAGGTTCAGCTGTGGCTGTTCGGCAGCAGCGGTGGGGAGAGCGCACGGCTGGCGGGTCGGCTCGGTCTGCCGTTCGCCGCCAACTACCACGTATCACCTGGCACGATCTTGGAAACCGTGGACGCCTACCGGGCGTCGTTTCGCCCGTCCACGCACTATCGGGAGCCGTATCTGGTGGTGTCGGCGGATGTCGTGGTCGCCGGGGACGACGAGACCGCCCGGCATCTGGCCTCCACCTACGGGCATTGGGTGTACAGCATCCGCAGCGGTGCGGGCGCCGCGGAATACCTCGATCCCGACACCGCGCCGCCGCTGACCGAACAGCAATGGAATCTCGTCCACGATCGCGTCACCACCCAGTTCGTCGGCACGCCGGAGTACGTCGCTGAGCGCCTCACCACCCTGCAACGACTGACCGGGGCCGACGAGCTCGTCGTCACCAGCGTCACCCACCGGCACGAGGACCGGCTGACCTCACACTGTCTTCTCGCCCGGGAATGGGGCCTGCCGCAGGTCCGCGCCGCGTGAACGGGCCGGGGTGTCGTCCCCGGCTTCGCTCGAGACCGTCCCGGATGCCGCCCGATGGTAGGTGCGGGCCGATCATCTTCGGAAACGAATGCCCATGTCCTCCCAGACCGTTGCGATCAGCGGTCGGGGAGGACGTGTGGGTTCCGGCGACGGAAGGGTATCGAGGCCGAATCGGTCGGCCGCCAGAGAATTGCCACTGTTGTCCCCGCTGAATGGTCGCGGTCCGTTTTGTTCGGAATGAGTTCAACACTCGTCGGCGCCCCGGCCGATCTTCGGTTGGGTTTCTAACGGGCGGAACTCGCGGCGGTCGGTGATTTCTTGCTGATCGCCGGGCCCGCGGAGGCCGTCGACGGGTACCGCTCGACGGTGGGACCGGTGGTCGTCGATGACCTGGACGCCCCGGTCGCGCAGCTCGCGGCGAGCGGAGCCGTACTCACCGGTGGACCGCCTACCGTGGTGCGTTCGCCTGAACGATGCCGCCGCACGAGGGACGCGGTTCAGGATCACGCTGAACGGAAACCTCCTGCGCGGGACGACGGCGGCCTACCGTTCGAGGCGGTGCGGATCGTGGGAAGGTCGTTCGACAGCCCTGCGATTCGACCGTTGCCATCCGGCCGATCACCCCGTGACGGGAGTTCGTTTCTCGATTCCCCGCACCCCGCCGTCGAGTGCCGAGCAGTCGGCGGGCATTCCGACGCATGACAGGAGCGGACCCATGAATGAACCGTGGCAGACCGACACCGATGTTCTGGTGATCGGTGGGGGACCGGCGGCGTGCTGGGCCGCCATCCACGCCCGTGAGGCAGGCGCCGAGGTGATCCTGGTCGACAAGGGATACTGTGGTACCAGCGGCGCCACCGCACCCGCCGGCACCGGTGTCTGGTACGTCGAGCCCGAAGCGGAGGCCCGGGCCGAGGCGAAGGCGTCCCGGGAGGCGCTCGGCGGGTATCTGGCGGATCACCACTGGATGGACCGGGTTCTTGACCGGACCTACCGGAATATGGACCGTCTCGCCGTCGAAGGCCGGTACCCGTTCCCCGTGGACGCCGACACCGGCCGGCAGATCCGCACCGGCGTGCAGGGTCCGGAATACATGCGTCGGATGCGGGCCTGGGTGAAACGTCTCGGGGTGCGAATTCTCGATCATTCCCCCGCGCTCGAACTGTTGGTCGACGCCGACGGGGTCGTGCACGGCGCCGCGGGCTATCAGCGCCAACTCGACCGTGACTACCGAATCGCCGCTGGTGCGGTGGTTCTCGCCACCGGCGGCTGCGCCTTCCTGTCCCGCGCGCTGGGCACCGATGTTGACACCGGCGACGGGGCGCTCATGGCCGCCGAGGTGGGCGCGACCTTCTCCGGGATGGAATTCTCCAACGCCTACGCGATCGTGCCCAAGGGTTCGACCATCACCAAAACCGCCTACTACCGCTACGCGACCTTCTTCCACGAGGACGGTCGGGTGCTCGAGGGCGCGGGTTCGACCAAGGGGCGTTCGGTTATTGCCCGAACCCTGCTGTCGGAGAAGGTGTTCGCGCAACTGGATCGGGCCGACGCCACCGCCCGGGCGCGGATGCGGTTGGGTCAGCCGAACTTCTTCCTCCAGTTCGACCGGCGCGGAATCAACCCGTTCACCGACCGGTTCGAGGTCGACCTGCTGGCCGAGGGCACCGTGCGTGGCACAGGCGGAATAGATGTGGTCGCCGACGACTGCTCCACTACCGTCGCGGGCCTGTACGCGGCGGGAGACGCCGCCACCCGGGAGCGGATCTGCGGCGGGTTCACCGGCGGTGGCAGCCACAATTCGGCGTGGGCGATGTCCTCGGGCAGCTGGGCGGGGGCGGGCGCCGCCGGTTTCGCCCGGCGGTCGAGACGTCCCGCGCTCCCGGCGCTGCGTGGCGCCGGACGGACCGGACTGCGGCCGGAAGGGTACATCTCGATCGGTGCCGCCGAGGTGGTCGCGGCCGCCCAGCGGGAACTGATCCCGTTCGAGAAGAACTACCTGCGCCACGGCGACCGGATCCGGCCCGCTCTGGCCGCGCTGGACGCGTTGTGGGATACGGCGGCCGACAGCCTGGGTGGTGAGGGCGGTGACGATCGGGTGCGCGCCCGGCAGGCGGCGGCGATCACCGCGGTCGGTCGGCTGATGTACCGGTCGACGCTGCAGCGCACGGAAACCCGGGGAATGAGCAAGCGCGCCGACTTCCCCGACCTGGACCCGGCGCAGCACCACCACATCCGCTCCGGTGGCGTCGGCGCGGTCTGGGCCGCGCCCGCAGTGGATCCGGTGCGGGCGGTGGCCTGATGATCGAGCTGATCCGTGCCGGGGACTGCATCGCCTGCGACAAATGCGTGGATGTCTGCCCCACCAACGTCTTCGACCGGGTCGCGGAAGCGATTCCGGTGATCGCGCGGCAGTCCGACTGCCAGACGTGCTTCATGTGCGAGGCGTACTGCCCGACGGACGCGCTGTACGTCGCGCCGGAGGCGACGCCGCTGCCCGACTCCGGGGCCATCCGGTACGACCACATCGGTCGCTACCGGGAGAACCTCGGGTGGGGTCGTGGCCGGACCCCGGGCAGCCGGGTTGCCGTCGGGCCCGAACTCGCCGGCGCGGTCCCGCCGCCGCGCCTGATCGACCGCTGAATCCGTCGAACCGGAGGGATCAGGGCAGGGACAGCACACGGAAACCGGCGTCCACGGGTATGTGAGCGCCGGTCACGGCACCGAACCCGGTGTCCAGCAGTGACGTTATTCCGTGCGGTCCCGCCTCGGCGTCCGCGTCTCGCGGTCGGCTCCTTGCTCTGCGGTGAGCTCGTCCCATATGTTCAGCACCGCGGTGAGTTGCTCAGGAGAGTGCCGGGACAGCCCGTTGGCGACGGCCACGATGGCGGCCGCGTCGCGAGGAAGGACATGTCGACCGCCGCGCGGTGGCGGCGTAGATCGCCTCCGGGTCCGGGTACGGATTGGGGAACCGGCCTTCCACCGTCGCCAACTCCGTGGGCAGATCCCATTGGATGGCCAGATCCCGGGGCGGGATGAGCTCCTGCAGGGTCGCGACGCTGCGCCGGAGCGTCCGTTCGTAGGCGAGCGCGACCTCCACCCGGGAGTCGAAGTCGACGAACGAGTTGACCGCGTTGAAGGGCGTCGGAATGGATACCAGGAACCGGGAATCCGACGCCAGCACTCCCCGGCGCCGTGCGTCGACGAAAACCGCGTACGGCTCCGACGCCACGGTGTGATAGTCGACCGTGTCGAACATCGCCTCGGCCCCGGGCCGGATCCGTGTCAGACCGTCCCCGACGTCCAGGCCGGGGTTGTTCAGGAACAGATCGACCTGGGTCAGCACCCAATTGGTGCGGTCGCCGGGTTCGCCGGCGGGTACCCGGGTGACCCCGGGCTGCAGTCGTGTGCCGACGAGGTCGAACGCGTCCGCGACCGTGGCGACATTGATACTCCCGGTCAGATAAAACCTGCTCATGCGTGTACTCCTCACAGCAGCACGCCCAGGCGCGGCGGCCTGGTGCCATGGAGGGTGTGGTTACCGAGGCGGACGTACTTCCATCGGGCCGGGTCGTGCAGTGAATGCACCCGCACATTGCGCCAGTGCCGGTCCAGCGCGTATGCGCGGTCGGTGGCCGATGCGCCGGCCAACTCCAGCACTCCGGAGGCGATCTCCACCGCGAACTCCTGGGCCAGCGCCTTGGCCGCGGTCACCGTCAGCGAGGCCCGCGCGGCGGAGGCGCCTGGTCGACGTGTTGTAGGCATTGCTGCGAGACGGCCGCGAATTCAGCATGGAAAACCACATCCCGGTGGCCACGGCGGCTTGACACGGTCATCGAGAGTCCTCCGGTTCTGACGGCCGACGAAATCTTCAGGTGTCGAAACTCCTCGGATAAAAGGAGTTTCGACGTTGCTGTAGAGGCGTGGCGGTTCTGCGCGCCGGGCGCGCCGTGATCTGCGTTCCCGCCGTCCATATGAGCGCGGCAGACCCCGCGAAAGCGTCACCGGGTGAGATAACTCGGTGCCGCAGCGGCCGCAGTGAGCGAACCGCGGCGCACGACCGCTTCGAGTACCGACGATCGGCGGATGTCGACCACTCGCCACCGTAGGCGGCGGCGCGTTCGGGTCGAACAGTTGCGCTCAGCGAAAACGTAATTCCCGTCGTTCGGCTCAGTAGCTGCTCACCGGGCCGGTGGGCGCTATGCCGTGATGCAGTTCGGCGACGTCCGGGTGGGCGCGGGTTCGTGATTTCCATGCGTTCTCGCCGTAGGTGTCGAAAATCGGATTCGCCGGGTCGGCCTCCACCCCCCGCGACCGCGCCGCCCGCTCCGGTGACAGTTCGATGATGGGGATCCGCGCATCGAGTGCCGGGTTGAGGAAGTACGGGATGGAGACGCGGTCGGTGCCCGGTGCGGGGGCGAGCACACGATGTCTGGTCGCCCGCAGATAACCGCCGGTGGCGACTTCGAGCAGTTCACCGATATTGACGATGAACGCTCCCGGTCGCGGTGGCGTGTCGATCCACTCGCCGGACGACAATTCCACCTGCAACCCGTGCGAATCCGGTTCCACCAGTAACAGGGTCAACACTCCCGAATCCTTGTGCGCCCCCACCCCCTGTGTGGTCTCCGCGCTGCCCGGGTAGCGCACCACCTTGATCAGTGTCGCGGGACGGTCGGCGAAGGCCGGGTCGAATATGTCCTCGGCCGCGCCCAGTGCCACCGCCCAGTGCCGCAGCAACCGCAGCCCGACCACCGACAGGTCCACACTCCATGCTTCGAACGCCGGCCGCAACTCCGGCAGCGCCGAGGGCCACAGATTGGGCCCCTGCAACCGCCGGTATCCCTGTGCGTCGGGGATCGCTTTCCGGTCCGGGCCGATATCGATCTGTTCGCGCCAATCCACCCGACCGTTGGTGAGCTCGCCGCCCAGCCGCGAATATCCGCGGAACTGCGGACTCTTCAACTGGGCGATCTCGTTCTTGGCGGCGGCGGGCAGGGCGAAGAACCGCCGGGCCAGACCCAGTATCTCGTGGAACCGATGTGGCGCGATCCCATGGCCGGTGAGGTAGAAGAACCCCACCTCGTGGGTGGCCACCAGCAGGTGGGCCCGAAACCGGTCCGGGTCGGTATCGGCATCACGCAGATCGAGAACGGGAAGCATACGATTCTCCTAACTTGTCTCCGGTGCAGGGAAGAAGTGCCTGGCCGAACCCGGCGGACCCTGGTGTCGGCGAGGCCGTCACCCGCGCGAATCGAAGCAGTGCGGACCGCCGGCGGGAATGGTTATTACGAGGGTGATTCGAAACCCCGGACCAGACCGTATCGACTCCCTGGTCCGCGCGGGGATTTCGTTCACGGAAATCGGAATCATTGCCCGGTCCGACGGGCCCCGATTGGATGGACGGGTCATATCGCGACGAGCATCGGGAGCACGAGTGGGTTTTCATCGGGTAGTGGCCATCCCGGTCCTGGTGGCGGCCATGGCGCTGGGGCCGACCGGCTGTGGCGGCGACACCTCGGGTTCGGAGACGGTGGTTCGTATCGGCACGACCGAGAGCGACCGATCCTGGGAGGTCTTCGAGGACAAGGCCGCCGAGCAGGGCATCACGCTGCGGGTCACGAACTACTCGGATTATTCCCAGCCGAATATCGCGCTGTCGCAACGGCAGGTCGATGTGAATCTGTTCCAGCATCTGCAATTCCTGGGACAGTACAACGTGTCGGACAATGCCGATCTGACGCCTATCGGCGCCACCCAGATCGTGCCGCTCGGCCTCTACTCGAAGAAGCACACCGCGGTGACCGATATCCCGTCCGGCGGTGAGATCGCGATCCCCAACGACCCCAGCAATCAGGCGCGAGCACTGTTCGTGCTGCAGTCGGCCGGGCTGGTGAAATTGTCGTCCGATACCCGGGCACCCTCGCCCGCCGATATCGACCAGGGTGTGTCCAGGGTGAAGGTCGTCACGGTCGATGCGGCGCAGACGGCGCTGTCGTTGAATTCGGTCGACGGCGCGGTCATCAACAACACTTTCCTGGAACGCTCCGGGATCGATCCCGAATCCGTGCTGTACAAGGATGATCCGTCGAGTCCGGGCGCTGAACCGTATATCAACGCCTTCGTCGCACGCACCGAGGACAAGAACAACCCGGTGTACCTGAAACTGGTGGAGATCTGGCACGATCCGCAGGTCCAACGGGCGGTCGCCGAAGCGTCGAAGGGAACCTCGGTCGAGGTACGCCGGTCCGGTCCCGAACTCGAGCGTATCCTGCAACAGGTCCAGCAGACCATCCGCGAGGGACGGTGACCCCGCTGGGGTCCGCACGGACGGATTTCGTGCCCGCTGTCGAATTCCGTTCGGTGGGAAAAGTTTTCCGCGCCGGCAAACAGGAGTACACCGCACTGGCCGATATCGATCTGCGGATCGAGCAGGGTGAGATCTTCGGCGTGATCGGCTACTCGGGCGCGGGCAAGAGCACGCTGGTGCGATTGATCAACGCTTTGGAACGGCCGACCAGCGGTACCGTGCTGGTCGGCGGCACCCCCATCACCAGCGTGCCGGAGAAGCAGGTGCGCCGGCTGCGCCGGGATATCGGCATGATCTTCCAGCAATTCAACTTGCTGCGATCCCGCACCGCCGCCGGCAATATCGAGTACGCGCTGAAGGTGGCGGGCCGGCCGCGGGCCGAACGCCGGGTCCGGGTGGCCGAGCTACTGGAATTCGTCGGCCTGTCGGATAAGGCCGGCAGCTATCCGGACCAACTCTCCGGCGGTCAGAAGCAGCGGGTGGGTATCGCACGGGCCCTGGCCACCTCGCCGTCGCTGCTGCTCGCCGACGAGGCGACCTCCGCACTCGACCCGGAAACCACCGGCGAGGTGCTGCGCCTGCTGCGCAAGGTCAATCGGGAACTGGGCATCACCATTGTGGTGATCACGCATGAAATGGACGTCCTCCGTGCGGTCGCCGACCGGGTGGCGGTGCTGGCGGAGGGTCGAATCATCGAGCTGGCGAGCACATTCGAGGTATTCGCAGCCCCGCGTTCGGCGCCGACCCGCTCGTTCGTCGAGACCGTCCTGCACAATCGTCCCGCCCCCGAGGAACTGCGCCGCCTCGGCGAACTGCACTCCGGACACCTTGTCACGGTCGATATCGACGACGAGCGCGGTATCGGCCCCGCCCTGACCGCCGCCGCGCACAGCGGGGTCCGGTTCGAGGTCGTCTACGGCGGGGTGAGCACGCTCCAGGGCAAGACCTTCGGCAGTATCACGCTCGCGCTCGACGGCCCGCCGAACGCCGTCGATGCGGTGGTCGCCGAACTCCGGCGGCGGTGAGGAGAAATCGGTGCAGACGGATTGGGACAAGCTTCGGCCGGTTCTCTTGGAGTCGATCGGCACGACGATCTACCTGGTGGCGGTCACTTTCGTGGTGGCGGGTCTGATCGGCCTGTCCCTCGGGACCGCCCTCTACACCACCCGCAGGGGCGGTTTGCTGGCCAATGCGCCGATCCATCTCCTGCTCAATGTCGTGGTCAATATCGTCCGGCCCATTCCGTTCATCATCCTGCTCGCGGCACTGGGTCCGATCACGCTGAATGTGGTGGGGACCACCATCGGCACCGAAGCCGCGCTGTTCGTGATGATCGTGGCGGCCTCGTTCGGTATCGCCCGCATCGTCGAACAGAACCTCGTCACCGTGGATCCCGGCGTGATCGAGGCGGCCCGCGCGATGGGTGCGGGGCTGCTGCGCGTCATCCTCACGGTCCTGATCCCGGAAGCCCTGGGACCGCTGGTGCTCGGCTACACCTTCGTGGTCATCGCGATCGTCGACATGTCCGCCATGGCGGGCACGGTGGGCGGCGGAGGCCTGGGCGATTTCGCCCTCGTCTACGGGTACCAGCGCTTCGACTGGGAGGTCACGCTGGTGGCCACACTGCTGATCATCGCCGGTGTGCAGGCGATCCAGTTCCTGGGCAACCGGATCGCGCGGAAAGTGTTGCGCCGCTGAGACCGCGCCCGTGGTCCCGCCGGGTCCCCTCGCCATGGGCGACGCTGAGGCGCCGGCTTCGCGGCGAGGCGGACCACATCGGGTCCCGATGGCTCAGGTGGTGCCCGCCTCGCCTGCTTCGGCGACTGGCCCGATGTCGATTCCAGCGGTCGCACCTCAACACGCACACAGCCCGACCGGTGGACTCTCGGGTGGTCAGCTGTCGGTGTTCGCCTCGACCCACTTCTGTGCGGCGGTGAACCATGCGTTCGCGTTGTTCGCCAGGTTGATGCAGTGGCCCGCGTTCGGAAGGACATAGCCCTCGAGTACCGGTGCGTGCGGGAACAGGGGTCGTTCGTTCGCCACCCACGCGGCGGCATCCTGGCACGGCACACCCGGAGCGCAATGAAACAAGGCCTCCGCGCTGCCGATGGCCAGCAGCACCGGTACGGCGACCTTGTGTGTCGCCTTCGTGGGCGCTGTGAAGTCCGCGAGTGCGTCGACCATTTCGCCCACCGGGAAGGAGTCCATCGACGAGTTGTCCGCGGCGACGATCGACTCGTCGGTGTCCGGAGCGTGAAACATTCTCGTTCGCAGCTCGGCCTGGATTACCAGGTCACCCGGCGAGCGGTGCCGCAGGGTCTCGACTCCCGACAGCGGAGCCGGGAGGGCCGATTTACCGCCAAAAGTTGCGTTGATCGCTTCCGATTGAACCCAGCTGGAGATCCCGGACAAGATCACCGCATCGGCATCACGTGGATACATGTCGGTGTGCCGCAGTGCGGTGTAGGAGCCGATCGAATGACCGACCAGCACCACCGTGGTGAACCCGTGCCGGGTCCGCAGCCAGTTGATCGTTTGGTGCAGGCCTTCCGCGTTCGCGGTGAAATTCGCCGTGGTGGGATCAATATACGACGATGCTCCGGTATTGAGGCGGTCTACCGCGAAGGTGGCGAATCCGGCGCTATTGGCCACAGCGGCATAGGAACGGCCCGGCCACATCCAGTAGGAGTGGTTGTAGGTACCGCCTGCGACCAGTAGCTGGACGGTTTTTGCCCCGCCCGCGGGTATGCAGAGCGAGCCGGCGAGTTCCGCGCGGGTCGGCACGGTGACCGCGACCCGTTGATCGGTGCATGTGGGTGCCGCCGCTGCTGCGGGCGCCGTTTCGAACATGGTAACCGCGGCCGCGGCGGCAGTGCATATCACCACCGACACTCGCGCGATGCGTGTCGCGATCCATCGTCTCCGCCCAGATCTGTTGTTGTGCATGGTTCTTTCTCTCGGTACTCCCTGCGCTTCACTTCCACGAACCGGCCCTCGTGGGTGTCGAGTTCTCCCTCGGCCACAGCTCGGACTTTTACCGTGCCGGCTACCCTTTCGGGCGTGGTATGAGGGAAATTCCTACTTCCGGCGCCGGTTCGTACGCCATCCTGCTGGAGTTGGTGTCGGCGTGTTGTGGAAATGGCCGATCCGACTTCCCGGTTGGTTTTCGGCCGATCCGGTTCCACTCGCCCCTGTGTCGATGTCGTGACGAGCGAACGGTGTTCACCGTCGACGGTCGTCACCGGACCGGGTCACGCGTTCGTGATATCCCTTCTCGGATATTTCGTTGCGGGCAACCTTGCGACGCACCAGAGCTCGCTGCCCGGTGATACCACGGTGCCCGGGCCGACCGGACTACCCGGTCGGCCCGGGCACCACATTCACCCTGGGCCTTGTTCTCCGGTCTTATCGGGCCGGTGCCCCCGCGGCGTCGGGCACGCCACCGGATTCCACGGAGTCGACGGTCTCGGCGGAATTCGAGTCGATCCGCTCGACGATGGACTCGAGTTCGACATCCGTGTCTGCGGTTTCGGTATCCGCGGTCGCGGTACCGTCCGCTTCCGCATGCGCCGCCTCTCGCCGTGTCCGCAGCCAGGCGTACGCGGTGAGTCCGATCGCGGCCGCGACGATCACCACGTAGGACACGGTGCGCGGCGCACCCTCGATACCGAAGAATTTGAACAGGGCGCGCGCGTTCGTCAGGACGAGCAGACCGCCGACCCCGGTGCCCAGCACCGCCGGCGCCACCCGGCTCACCAACCAGGCCGCGAGCGGCGCGGCGAGCACGCCGCCGATGGCCAGGCCGGCGATGATCAGCAGGTTGTCGAAGAAGTCCGACCCCAGCCCGAGCAGGAAGCCGACACTCGCCGCCGCGGAGACGATGAACTCCGACGCGCTCACCGACCCGATCACCGTCCGCGGAGTGGTCTTCGCCGTGGTGAGCAGTGTGCTGGTGGTGACCGGTCCCCAGCCGCCGCCACCGCTGGCGTCGATGAATCCGCCGAACAGGCCGAGCGGCGTCAAGAATGTGGCGGTGTGGGGAGACTGGCGGGACGTGGTGAAGGCCGGGGGCCGGGCCGAGAACCGATAGACCAGGAACACGCCGATCGCCAACAGGATGCCGGCGGTGACCGGCGCCGCCGCCTCGGTCGAGATCCGCGACAGTACGGTGGCGCCGAGGAAGGCGCCGATACCGCCCGGAACGCCGAGCCGCAGCACGACCCTCCAGTCGACGTTGCCGAACCGCCAGTGCGACGCGCCGGAGACGAGTGTGGTGAAGACCTCCGCGAAGTGCACCGCGGCACTCGCATGCGCCGCCCCGGTGCCGGTGAGCACCAGCAGGGTCGTGGCGGTGACACCGAACGCCATCCCGAGCGTGCCGTCGACGAGCTGCGCGCCGAGACCGACGAAGATGAAGATGATCAATTTGGCCATGCTGGTGCTCCCCAAACCTCAATAGAGGCCCTGAACCTATGTGGCGACAGCGTCCGTGACACGGGTTGCGATCACCGTGAACAGAACCCTCCTCGAGCGGTCGCGGGAGGCGCGGACCGCGCAGCGAACCGGCATCGCCGATTTCGATACCGTCGATGACGGCGGTATTCCGTCCGACGCCCTGGCATTTCCGGTCTGGCCGGGAAGGTGGAATCCGATCGCGGCGGGAGGCTGCTCCACAGAAGCGGTGAGGTCACTCGTGTGGAGAGTGGCGCAGGAGCCCTTCGGCGGCGACACCGATCAGTGTGTCGGCGCGTTGCCCCGGATCGGGGAGGGATCCGGTCGCCAGGGATATGCCGTTGGCGAGGACGAACAGAACCGCACCGTCGAGCTGCTGAGGAGCCTGGCGTCCTGACCCGGCACCGGGTACCGGTCACCGGCGCGCGTCACGACCCGCCGCGACCGGTACCCGGTGCCGCCGGTATCAAGTGGCCAGCGCTCGGCGGGCGTAGGCGCGGACATCGGCGTCCGGATCGTCGACGGCTCGTTCCAGTGCGGCGCGGGCGGCCGGGTGCTCGGGCCGGTCGGCCAGTGTCAGGACCGCCGCCTTGCGCACATCCAGGTGAGGGTCGGTAAGCGCCTCGGACAGGGCCGGGAAGGCGGTGTCGGGGTCGGCCGCGGCCAGGCCACGGGCGGCACCCACCCGAACCTGCCAGGCCGTATCGCGCAATGCGGTGTGGATTTCGGTGACATCGTCGGGTGTTGCTCCGAGGTCGGCGAAGGCGGTGAACGCGGCGGCGCGGACGAGTGGGTCGGGATCGCCGGCGAGAGTGCGGACCACATCGGCGCCGCCGGTGCCGATGGCGGCCAGACCTTGGACGACGGCGATGCGAACCTCCCGATCGGGGTCGTCGGCCGCGGCGGCGATCGCGGTGTACTGGTCCAACGAGACCAGCGCCCGGATCGCTTCGATCCGCACCCGGTGGTCGGGATCCGCCGATGCGGTGACGTACTGTGCCGCGGTTCCCGCCCGCAGGGCACGGAGCAGGTCCAGGACGGTGGCCCGGACGACCGGGTCGGGGGAAGAGAGCCGGTCCGCGAGGCCCTCGGCCGAGGGCAGTACCTCCACGAGTTCGCGCAGCGCCGCCGCCGCGGCCCGCCGAACCGAGGACGCCGCATCGTCGAGGGCGCCGACGAGCAGCGGCGCGAAACCGCCCGGAGTGTGTTCGGTGAGTGCCGCGACCGCCGCGGCCCGGACGACGGCCTCGTCGTCGGCGAGGTAGCCCTCGATATCCTGCGCGGTCGGTGAATCCAGGGCCAGGAGGGCGAGGATCTGCGGCGACGGCGGGGTGGGCGGTTCCCCCGCCGACCGCGCGACACGCGAGTCGGCAGCCGCCGGCGGACGATGGTCGACGAGTTCGGGCTGCGGGATGATCTCGGGCTCGGCCACCGCCGGCAGCTCGTCCAATCCGGGCACCGGTACCAGATACGGCGCCACCGGACGCTTGAGGAACTCCATCGACCCGTCCGCGCTCTTGCGTAGGTTCAGGTGATACCGCCACGTCCGGTCGTCGCGTTCGGGCAGGTCGGCACGGTCGTGATACAGACCCCAGCGGGATTCGGTGCGGGTCAGGGAACTGCGTGCCGCCATCTCCGCGCAGTCGCGGATGAACGACACCTCCACCGCCCGCATCAGCTCGTGCGGGGTGCGGGCGCCCATCTCGGCGATCTCGGCGCGCATTCGCTCGAATGTCTCCACCGCGATCGAGAGCTTGGTGGCCGTTTTCGGCGGCGCCACGTAGTCGTTCACGAAACGGCGCAGTTTGTACTCGACCTGGGGCTGTGGCGGACCGTCCGGGTGGCGCAGTGGGCGGTACACGAGTTCGTGCGCGGCTTCGAGTTGGTCGGCCGGTAGGTCGGCGGGGGTCGTGATATCGGCCAGTGTGCCCGCGGCGTGCGTGCCGGCGAGCTCGCCGAAGACGAACGCGCCGATCATGTAGTTGTGCGGGACACAGGCCAGGTCGCCGGCGGCGTACAACCCGGGCACGGTGGTGCGGGCGTTCTCGTCCACCCACACACCTGATGCGGAATGCCCACTGCACAAACCGATTTCGGAGATGTGCATCTCGATATCGTGGGTGCGGTAGTCGTGCCCGCGGTTGGCGTGGAAGGTGCCGCGGGTGGGGCGTTCGGTGGTGTGCAGGATCCCCTCCAGCGTGGAGAGGGTCTCCTCCGGCAGGTGCGACACCTTCAGGTAGATCGGGCCGCGCGCGGACTCGATCTCGCGTTTCACCTCCGCCATCATCTGTCCCGACCAGTAGTCGGAGTCGACGAACCGTTCGCCCCGGGCGTTCACCTGGTAGCCGCCGAACGGGTTGGCGACATAGGCGCAGGCCGGGCCGTTGTAGTCCTTGATCAGCGGATTGATCTGGAAGCATTCGATGCCGCTGAGTTCGGCCCCGGCGTGATAGGCCATGGAATAGCCGTCGCCGGCATTGGTCGGGTTCTCGTAGGTGCCGTACAGGTAGCCCGAGGCAGGCAGGCCCAGGCGACCGCAGGGCCCGGTCGCCAGGATCACGGTCTTCGCGCCCACCGCGTAGAACTCACCGGTGCGGGTGTGCAGGGCGGCGGCCCCGACGGCCCGGCCGCCGGAGGTGAGGACACGCACCGGCATGAGCCGGTTCTCGATCCGGATGCGTTCCCGCATCTTCCGCTGCCGCAGTACCCGATACAGGACCTTCTTGACGTCCTTGCCCTCGGGCATCGGCAACACATACGACCCCGACCGGTGCACCCGGCGCACCGCGTAGTCGCCGTAGGCGTCCTTCTCGAATTTCACCCCGTAGCGCTCGAGTCGCTGCACCATGGCGAACCCGCGGGTGGCGGTCCGGTGCACGGTGCGCTGGTCGACGATGCCGTCGTTGGCGCGGGTGATCTCGGCGACGTAGTCCTCCGGTTCGGCCTTACCGGGGATGACGGCGTTGTTCACCCCGTCCATGCCCATCGCCAGGGCCCCGGAGTGTCGGACGTGCGCCTTCTCCAACAGCAGAACGTTCGCGCCGTGTTCGGCGGCGGTGAGTGCGGCCATGGTGCCGGCGGTGCCGCCGCCGATCACCAGCACATCGCAGTCCAGCCGGACGGTGCGGGCGAGATCGGGGATGCGGATGGTGGGCGCGGTCATGACAGGGCCGCCAGGATCTCGGCGCGTTCAGCGCGGCGTTCGTCGGCCGTACGCGGATTCGGTACGTCGACGAGCGCCCGCAGCGGTTGGCCGGCGCGGTCGAGCACGGCGACCCGGTCGCCGAGCAGCAGCGCCTCGTCGACATCGTGGGTGACGAAGACGACCGTGGTCGGATGGGTGCGCCACGTGTCGATGAGCAGCCGCTGCATGGTGGCGCGGGTCTGAGTGTCCAGGGCGCCGAACGGTTCGTCCATCATCACCGCGCGCGGCGCCCCGGCCAGCCCCCGCGCCAACTGCACGCGCTGGCGCATCCCGCCGGACAGGCTCTTGGGCAGATAGTCGCCGAACCCGGTGAGACCGACCTCCTCGATCCATCGGTCGGCGACCGCGCGGCGGCCCTCCTCGGGTTCGCCACGGAGTTTCAGGGCCAGTTCGATATTCGAACGGACAGTGCGCCAGGGGAGCAGGGCGTTGTCCTGGAAGACGACCGCGCGGTCGCGGGAGGTGGTGGTCACCGGTTCGTCATCGGCGAGTACCCGGCCCGAATCCGGGCGCAGCAGCCCGGCCAGCGCCCGCAGGACGGTGGATTTACCGCACCCGGACGGTCCGGTCAGTACCAGGATCTCGCCGGGGCGCACCTCGAAGCCGAGGCCGGCGATCACCGGTGTGTCGGTATAGGACAGGAAGACATTGTCCAGTCGCAGCCGCAGTCCGGCCGTCGTGACGGAGTCGAGGGCGCTGGTCATCGCGCGTTCTCCTCTCCACGGGGCAGCCAGCGTGTGACGCGGCGGCCCATGAGTTCGACGGCGGCCGAGGTGGCGAACCCCAACACACCGATCGTGATGATGCCGACGAAGACCCCGGGGTAGTCGACGATCGTGTACGCCTGCCAGGTGCGGTAGCCCACGCCGAGGCGGCCGGAGATCATCTCGGCGGAGATGACGCAGATCCACGCCACCCCGATACCGACCGACAGGCCCCCGAATACGCCCGGCAGCGCACCGGGGAACACCACCCGCGCCAGCACGTCCCACCGGTTGCCGCCGAGGGTGCGTACGGAATCCTCCCACAGCGTGGGCAGGGCCCGTACGGCGTGCCGGGTGCTGACCATGATGGGGAAGTAGGCGGCCAGGAAGGTGATGAAGACGATGCCGGCTTCGTCGTCGGGGAACAGCAGAATCGCGATCGGCACCACCGCGATGGCGGGTACCGGCCGGGCCAGTTCGGCCAACGGGCCGAACAGAGTGGAGAACCAGCGGGAGCGGCCCAGCGCGATCCCGGTGCCGACCCCGACGACCGTGGCCAGACCGAAACCGCTGAGGATACGGATCAGCGACTGGGCGAGGTCCAGGTAGTAGACGTCGGTGCCGAGTTGGCGCCACAGGGCCGAGAAGATCTCGGTGACCGTCGGCAGGGTGTCGAACCGCAGCCAGAGCCGGATGCCGGCCGCGGTGAACAGCTGCCACAGCAGCAGCGCCGCCAGGACCGAGCCGATCCGCGCGACCCGGGCCGGCCAGGGCGAACCGGGCCGTTTGTCGGTGTGCTCGGTGGTGTCGGTGACTGCGACGATATCGGCCGGGACGGCGGTGACCGTCATACTCATGATCGGACCTCCGTGATGGCCTGGTCGTAGCTCACCGGAACGGCCGTCGGGTGGGTCTGCCGATAGCGCTCGGCGGCGGCGTCCGTGGTGAAGGGAAAGAAGAGGTCGCCGTCGCGCAACCAGACGGCCTTGTCGGCGAACCAGCGGGTACCCAGCTCGGCGTCCAGAACATAGGCCTCGCGGACCGTTTCCCCCTTGGTGCGTGCGGTTTTCACGGCCCGCAGCAGGGCGTTCGGGTTATCGGCCGGTTGGGTGGTGGCCTGTTCGGCAAGCCAGAGCTCGTTGCCGGAGCCGGCGGTGCGGTTCGTCGGGTCGGCCAGCGCGGCCTCGTAGTCGCTGCCGCGCTCGGCGAATGCCTTCCGAATGGCCGTGTCGTCGACGAACGCGTCGATGTCCAGGTCGGCGAATTCACCGATCGTCTTCAGATATCGCACATCGTCGGTGAACGCCGCGATGAGGCTCGGCTTCAACGTGGTGTCGAAGGAGGTGCCGCCGGGACCGTTGTAGAGATACACCACTTCCTGGGGCAGACCCGAGCCCTCGGCCACGATCCGGGCGGCCTCGAGGGGGTCCTGTCGGAGGAATTCGGTGGCGTCCAGCTGCGCCTGCAGGAACGCGTCCAATACCTCCGGATGCTGTTCGCTGTAGTCGGTGCGGGCGACCACCCCGTGGAAGGTGGGCACGTTCAGTTCCGCGCCGTCGTACAGCAGTTTCGCCTTGTCCTGGAACACCAGCAGTCCCGGCCAGGCCACGAACTGCGATAACGCGGCCACCTGGCCGGACTCCAGCGCCGAGGCACCCACCTGGGGCTGTTGGTTGAGCACCTCCACACCCGTGTTCGGGTCGATCCCGGCACGGGTCAGCGCCTGCACCAGCGTGCCGTGACCGGCGGATCCGACGCTCGCCGACACCTTCTTCCCGCGCAGGTCCGCCAGGTTGTTCGCCGGTGAGTTCGGCGGCACCACGACCATATTGAGCGCGCCCTTGGGGTTGTACCCGGTCACCGACACGAATTCGGTGCGCGACCGTTCGTTGACCTGGGTGCGGGAACCGTTGATGAGCAGCGGATAGTCGCCCATCGATCCGATATCGATCTTCTCCGCCACCATCTGCGCCGTGATCGGCGCACCCGTGTCGTAGTCCTGCCACTCCACCTGATACCGCGCGCCGCCGCCGTCGGTGATCTCGTGCAGCCGGCGTTCCAGGTACCCCTGCGCCCGCAGCAGAGTGCCGGCGGTGACGGTATTGATGGTCTTGGACTGGTATCCGACGACCACCCGCACGGTGTCGCCGGACGCCGCCCCCTCCAGCGCGCACCCGGTGAGGGTGAGCGCGAGGGCGGCGGCGAGGATAAGGAAACGTCGTGTACGCATGCTGGGTCTACCTCAGGAGATACGGCATATTGACGGTGACGGCCCCGGTCGGGCAGCGTGCGGCGCACGGCCCGCAGTACCAGCACTCGTCGACGTGCATATAGGCCTTGCCGTTATCGGGGTTGATGGCGAGCGAGTCGAGGGGACAGATCTCCACGCACAGGGTGCAGCCCTCGATGCACAGTGATTCGTCGATGGTGACCGGGATATCGGCGCGCTGGTCGGCGAGAGCCATCTACAGCACCTTCCATTCGGGAATAGATCGAACAAGATTGCCGCGCAAGGTGATTCGGTCACCGCGCATATGGATGTACTCGAGGTCCACCGGGGTGCCGTCGTCGAGCCGGGTGAGCCGTTCGAGCATCAACAGCGCCGACGCCGGCGGGACGTCGAGGGTGGCGGCGGTGTGTCGGTCGGCGGGCACCGCCTCCACCGCCAGGTCGGCCGAGCCGAGTGACTGCCCGCTCAGCCGCTCCAGCAGAACGAAGATGTCGGTGTCGGCCAGATCGTGGTCGAGCACGCGGGTGCCGATCTCGGGGGAGAGGTAGGTGAGGTCCAGACTCAGCGGCTGTTCGTCCAGGAACCGCAACCGCTCCACGTAGACCACGTGTTCACCCGGTTCGAGACCGAGACGGCGCGCGACCGCGGGCGGGGCGCTGATCCGCATGGCCGCCCGCACCTCGTTGCGGACGGTGCCGTGCCCGTCGAATGTCTCCTGCAGGCCGAGCAGGGCGTCGAGGCCGTGGTCGTATTTCCGCGACGCCACCCGCGTACCGATGCGTGGCGCCCGGGCGATGAGCCCTTCGTCCTTCAACAGGGCCAGCGCGTCTCGGATGGTGTTGCGGGAGACCTGGTGCTCGTCCGCCAGTTCCTGTTCACTCGGGAGGGTCTGTCCGAACGTTCCCGCGTGGATCTGGTGGCGCACGATATCGGCGATGCGCCGCGCCTGGTCGGCGCGTAGCAGCCGGACGGGCGCGGCCTCGGCCGCTTGCTCCGTGTTCTGGTCTCTGACCTGCATGAACACCGACGATAACGAGGCGGCGGGGCTGTTTCTCGCCTCGTCCGCAGTGCTCGCGAGCCGATGGATACCATTGCGCCGGCCGTGCCGTGGTATGACCTGGGGAGATTCCTCCGGTTTCCGGTATTACGCCATCTCGGGCGCCGTGCCGGCGGTTCGAATCACGCCGATTCGAATACGAGCGCATGAAGGAACTACGGCTGCGTCTCGGAGGTTTGCAGCGCCGAGCGGCCATCCGCAGGCCGACGGGTCGATGATCGATACCGCGATCCGCGAAGCGGCCGAAGAGGTCGGGATGACGATCGCGCCGGAAGAGCGGCGTTCGGCCGCATTATGCACCACTTGTCGTCCGCCGGCCGGATGGTGTTGTCTCCGCTCCGTTGACGGGCGCGGCGTAAAATACGTAGATCACATCACGGGTATTTCTTCCCAGATCATCGAAATGATCGTGTTTCGCATGTCTCGACGATCAGCGGCCTTTATCACGGATTCATGGCTCGGTACTGTGGTCCGTCCCTCGAGTTCGTCGGGGATTCGTCGCCGGAGAACGATATCAACTGTGCGTTGTGCCGCGGCGGTGACCGCAAGTAACTACTATTTCGATCGTGACGGCTTTTCGTCGCGATGATGCCGAAGTGGGCCAGTGGGTTGCGAGGATCGCCACCCGCATGAACGAGCGGGCGGTGGATATCAGCGCGGGTATCTATCGCGGACCCGAGAACGATATACCCGAGTTGCGTGCCAACAGTCCTGCCATCGAATTACTCGGTGCCAGCGTGAGTGGAAACGTAGACACACTGCTGCATGCCCTTCGGCACGACATCCCGGCGGCGCGGATCCGACTTCCTACCGCAGCCATCGAGTACACCAGGCGCTTGGCTCAGCGCGATACTCCTGTCACTGCCTTGACCCGTGCTTACCATGTTGGCCAGTGGCGGATGACCGAGCTGTTCTTCGCGGAACTGGAGACCGTCGATATCGCCCCGGCGGATCGGATCACCGTCGCGGAAGCGATCACCACCAGACTGTTCGCCTACCTGGATCAAGCCGTCCAACAAGTTATCGCGATATATCAACACGAGCGCGAGCTGTGGCCGGAGGCCGGCCACAGCATGCGCGCGGTTCGCGTCCACGAAGTGTTGGAAGGAGAGCGGACCGTCGACGTCGACGAAGCCACCGCATCGATCCGCTACCCACTGCACTGGTATCACCTGGCGCCGGTCGTCTGGTATCCGGACGTTCGCGCCCGCGGTGACGAGCTGGTCAGGCTACAACGATTCGTCCGCGAATCGGCTCACGCGGCGGGGACCGGCATGAGCCCACTGGTCGTCGCCGACGATCGATCGTGCGTCTGAGCGTGGTTGCCGTTTCGGTCGGCGCAGCCCCAGGCCGTTGCCGGGGTTCGTGGTTTCGCCGCCGGGTGCCCTGATGCACCACAGGTCACGATCGGCACGATGGCCTCCGGAGTGTCGGGCTTTCGCCGATCACATCAGCTCGCCCAGCGTGCGCGCTCTGTCGTGTTGGCCCGAGGAGGCACCGAGCCGAGTGGTGTCGCAGCCGATGATCCGGGTGTGTCGGGGGCGGCCTTACTCGGCAACGAACTCGCGGAGGCCAGACAATGGGTCGGCGAGGTGCTCGGAGACCTGGCCGTCGACAATGACAACAATGCGCGATTACGCGAGACACTGCGGGTGTTCCCACTCAACCGAGCCGGCTACAAAGCGGCAGCCGCGGAACTCGACCTGCATTTCAACACGGTGAAGTATCGGATCGAACGGGCGGTATCCCAGCGCGGTAGGGACATCTCCGAAGACGGACTCGACGTCGAACTCGCACTGCTCATCTGTTACTGGTATGGATCGACAATCCTGCAGCCCGATACCACGTGAGGGCGCAGATGTAGCAGTGCCGGAGGCGGTCGCGTTTCCGGCGCCATGGTCTACGATGCGCGTGGTGCGAGTGCCGAGGAACAGGCCGAATGCGCCCGCTCATAAACCTCCTTCAGCCCGTAGCCGTTGATGATCGGTATCCCATAGCGGTGTTCGAACGTGGTTCGCAGTTCGTCGCCGGCCCGGGTCTCGCAGCAGATGGCGAACCGAACCGACGAGATCTCCGGTCGCGCTCGGCCGGGCAGGGCGGACAGCGCCGTGTACATGGCAGGCTCCGCAGAGAAGTAGGTGGCACGACCGTGCTGGATCTGGTCGAAGACCATCCGCGGGCTGTTCGGGCCGGCCATGGTAACGCCGCCACCCGCAAGCAGCGGAGATAAGATGCCCACCACGATGCCGTTGATCCGAGACGACGACATGGCCACCAGATTGTGGTCGGTATCGGTCAGCGCGAAGACCTCGACCACGAATCGGGACAAGGCGTCGAGGTTACCGTGGTCGAGCAGCATGCTCTCGCCTTTGCCGGTGTGGGTGATCAGCGCTGGTGCGTTATCGCTCGGTTGTGTCGCGATGATGTCGGTACCCGCCACAGTGAGCTCGTCGGCGGGTATGACGGCCTGGGCCGACGGGGCACGCACCAATGGCTGCGCGGCGATGAGAACCTTCGCACCCGCATCGAACTGCTGAAATCCGATATCCGCGGCGGTCGCCAAGGGGTCGACCAGGGTGACGGTGGCGCCCAGCCGCCAGGCGGCGAACATTGATACCACGAGTGTGGCGGTGTCGGGAAGTGCGACTGCCACCACGTCGCCGGCCGAGACGCCCGCTGCTCGCAAGGACGTGGCAGCCCGCCGAACCGCAGCCAGAAATTCGCTGTTGCTCAGGTCGATGCTGCCATCGGCAACAGCCGATGCCTGCGGCGCGGCAGCGGCGCGACGATCCGGAAGGGCCGAAAGAAGCATACGAAGTCCTCGGGAAAGGTTCAGTATAAGACTGAAGACCACGGTAGGAACCGCCCCACGGTTTGGCACTGTCTCATAGCAACCAAATCCGGCCTGGGCTTTATCGCCAAGAAACAGAATCGGGACTGCCTGGATTTATGCTCCTGATCTGTGGGAATTCATCTTCGTCCCACCACTACAGGCCTGTACAACTCGAGCCCGAGTGGTGTCGCCATCTCGATCGGGCATTCTTGCCCGCCCCGTAGGACCGAGATCTCCATAGCCATCGGACCGAAACCGAGATCAATTTCGACGGGCCGCCCTCGGCCGTAGGTAACAGATTAGACCGATACGGCTACGTCGTCGATCCTTCCCGAGTTCACGTTGCTGATCGCGTAGAGGTAGAGCCTGCCCCTCGGCGGGGCGCGCCGATCCATTCCATGATCAGGGCATTGACCCGCGCCGGGTCCTCGAGCTGTATGAAGTGGCCGACTCCCTCGAGACGTTCGTCTCGTGATCCGGCCGGCAGCGTCTCGGGGAACGCTTCCTGGAGCGCGGCCTGCATACGGCCGTCCTGGGCGCCGTGCAGGTGGAGAGCCGGCGCTTTCGGAGCAATGCCGAAGGTGGACTTCACACCGCCTCGGAGATTGTTGCGGTAGTAGCGCAACGCGGCGCGGCGCCTGCCCGGTTCCGCCGGCGCGCGGAATACGTGCTCGATATCTTCTCGTCCGTCATAGCCCGGAGACCAGTCGCGCCAGAGCTTGGGAATCACCCGGTCTTGGCCGCGCCCGGAACCGAGCAGTTGATTGAAGACGAAGTACCAGCTCATAAAGGCCTGACGCAGGCCGATGGGGATGGTCTTCACTCTCGTGAACGGCCGGAGGATCGCCGCGGGCGGCGGGACCGCGAGACATACATAGCTGCGGAAGCGGTTCGGTTCGCGATCGGTGATCGCCCATGTCGCGACCGCTCCCCAATCATGGCCGATCAGAACGGAGTTGCCGTCGCCGCCGAGGGCCGAGTGCAGCGCGGCCTGGTCGGTGATGAGATAGGAATCGTTCGGGGCGAGGTCCGTCGGTGCATAACCGCGGGTGAAGGGGCTACGGCGCGGTAGCCGGCTCCGGGCCGAGGTGACGCCAGGTGTGGGCGTTGTCCGGATAGCCGTGCACCAACAGTGCCGTCGGGCGTCCGGCTCACCCCAGGCAAGTGCGGAGAAGGTAAGGCCGTTGGCCTCGATGCGTAACTATTCCATGCCGCCGACGATACCGTTATCGGAAATATTGTGGGACAAGATGGAATCCCTGCTGCTGCAATCCTTTTAAGCAGTGCCGACAATGTCCGCGCCGATGATTGTAAACCTACCGGGCCAAGAGGTAACACTGATCGACGGGAATCTCGAGAAGTCGGGCGGCCGTTGCCGAGGAGTTCTACTCGGGCCGATGTAAACCATTCAACCGTTTGCCGCCCGATGCCACCATGACAAGTCCCACGACCCAGATCGCAAGGACGAGCCATGATCCGACAATCGAGACCCGCAGAGACGAGACGGCGACCACCGCTGTTGGTGCTCGCCGCGGCGATGGCCGCGCTCATGCTGTGCCTGACCGGCTGCGGGGCCGGGGAAACGGCCAAAACCGCGGACGGTAGGACCATCCTGCGATACCAGGGTTGGACCGGCGATGTGGAGTTCCACGAGCTCGCCGAGGAACTCGGCTACTACCGGCACGTGAAACTCGAGTGGGTCGGCGACACCGCGAGCGGCCCGCAGGACATCCAGGCAACCGCCACCGGTGATATCGATTTCGGGTCCGCCTTCAACGGTGCGGTCGTGAAGCTCAATGCCGCCGGTGCGCCGATCCTCTCGCTGCTCAGCTCCTACGGTGCCGACCAGGGCGAGTACCACGGCTATTACGTACTGGAGAACAGCCCGATCCGAACGGCGCGCGACCTGATCGGCAAGAAAGTCGGCATGAACACGCTCGGCGCGCACCACGAATTCCTGGTCCGCGAATGGCTCGCGCAACAGGGACTGACCCCGGACGAGATCAAAACGGTCCAGTTGACCGTGGTGCCGCCGATGAACACCGAGCAGGCGTTGCGCGAGGGGCAGATCGATGTCGCGACCCTGGGCGCGATTCATCGGGAGAAGGCGCTCGAACGCGGCGGAATCCGGCCGCTGTTCACCGACCGGGATCTGTTCGGCGCGTTCGGCTACGGAACGTATGTGATGCGCGACGACTTCATCGCGAAAGAACCCGGAGGCCGTGCGGGATTTCGTGCAGGGCACCGCCCGTGCCATCCGGTGGACGCAGGTGACCCCGCGTGAGCAGGTGGTCGCCAAATTCCGGGAGATCATCCAGAAACGCAATCGCAACGAGGACACCAAGAAAATCGAATACTGGCGCAGTTCCGGTATCCCCGTGCCGGGCGCGGTGGTCGCCGAGCGCGAACTGCAGACCTGGATCGATTGGCTCGTGCGCAACGGTGAGCTGGAGGAAGGGAAATTGGTGGCGAAGGACCTGTACACCAATGAATACAACCCGTACGCCAACGGTACCTACACCGAGAACAGCGGACCCGACGGACAACCATTGGCGGGCGGAAAATGAGTACGAACACCACACCGAAACTCCGCCTGGAGCAGGTGACCAAGCAGTTCCCGATCCGGGGACAGAAAAAAGATTTCACCGCCATCCGCGATATCACCATCGACGTGGCCCCCGGTGAGTTCCTGGTCCTCGTGGGCCCTAGTGGCTGCGGGAAATCGACCCTGCTCGACCTGCTGGGCGGGTTGAGCACGCCGACCTCCGGTCGCATTCTGTTGGACGGTGAGCCGCTCACCGGTCCCGGGCTGGACCGCGGCATCGTCTTCCAGCAATACGCGCTGCTGCCGTGGCGCACGGCACGCAAGAACATCGAATTCGGACTGGAGGTCAAGGGTCTCCCGGCTGCCGAGCGCCGGGAACTGGCCGAGCATCACCTCGAGTTGGTCGGCCTGCAAGGGTTCGGCGACCGGCATCCGCACGAACTGTCCGGCGGTATGAAACAGCGGGTCGCCATCGCGCGCAGCCTCGCGTTCGACCCCGAGGTGCTGTTGATGGACGAGCCGTTCGCCGCGCTGGACGCGCAGACCAGGGAATCGCTGCAGGACGAGTTGCTGCGCATATGGGAGGCCACCGGTAAGACCATCCTGTTCATCACCCACGGTATCGATGAAGCGATCTACCTCGGACAACGGGTCGCGGTGCTCACGTCGCGGCCCGGCCGGATCAAGCACATCGTCGATATCGACATCGACCGCGATGTCGACGATGTCCGTTCTGCCGCCGGATTCCGCGCCCTGCGCCATCGGATCTGGTCGCTGCTGCACGACGAGGTGGAACGGGCGCGCTCGCAGGAGTTTGCCGAGATCACGACAAGCGAAGAGGCACAGCATGTCTAGCGCCGTAGTCACCCCGACCGCGGGTGCTCTGCCCATCTCCGAGACGAGCTCCGCGCCCCTCGAGGCCGCGCCGTCGGCATCCGGTTCGGTACTGTTCCGCGCTGCCGGCCGGCGTGCGGGTGGCCTGGGTTGGCGGGTTTTCAAATCGGCGATCGCGGTTCTCGCGTTCCTTGCCGTCTGGGAGGCGGCCCCACGCGCCGGACTGGTGGACAAGGTCTTTCTGCCACCCTTCAGCGAGGTCGTCGACGCCTTCTTCAACCTGGCCGGAAACGGGCAACTCTGGGAGCACGTATCGACCAGCCTGTCGCGGGCCCTCGCCGGATTCGCCGTCGCGGTCGCGGTCGCGATTCCGCTGGGCGTCGCGATCGCCTGGTATCGGCCGGTCGCGGAATTCCTGAATCCCATCCTTGAACTCTTCCGCAATACCGCGGCCCTGGCGCTGCTGCCGGTGTTCGTGCTGATTCTCGGTATTGGTGAGACGTCCAAGGTGGCGCTGGTGGTCTACGCGTGCGCGTTCCCCATTCTGTTGAACACCATCACCGGAGTGCGCACCGTCGATCCGCTGCTCGTCAAATCCGCGCGGTCTCTCGGTATCTCACCGTCCGGGTTGTTCCGGAAGGTGGTGCTGCCCGCCGCGGTGCCGACCATCTTCACCGGTCTGCGCATGGCCGCCGCTTCGTCCATCCTCGTACTGATCGCCGCGGAAATGGTGGGTGCCAAGGCCGGGCTCGGCTATCTGATCACGGCCTCCCAGTTGAACTTCCAGATTCCGAACATGTACGCGGGCATCATCACCATCGCGCTGGTCGGCCTGGTCTTCAATGCTCTCATCGTCACCCTGGAGCGCCGGCTGTCACGCTGGCGTCCGACACACTGAACGGGAACGGATGTCTTGACAATTCCATCTGAACGCCTTCCTCATGGGCGTCGGACACCATGAGGCCGCGTGGCGTCATCCACGCACCGACGCGCGCCGCATCCGGGAGGTGACCCACTTCCAGGAGCTGGCGCGGATCGCCGAACGCGGAAAACTGGATTCGGTGTTCTTCGCCGACGGACTCGCCGTCGGCCCCCGGATCGCACACAATACCCAGGCCGTGTTCGAGCCGATCACCCTGCTGTCGGCGATGGCCGTGGTCACCGAGCGGATCGGGCTCATCGCGACCGCGTCCACCGGGTACAACGATCCCTACACGCTGGCCCGGAAGTTCGCCTCGCTCGACCACATCAGCGGTGGCCGCGCCGGCTGGAACATTGTCACCTCCGGCGGTGTCGACGAGGCCGCCAACTACGGGTTCGACACGATCCCCGACCACGCCGGACGTTATATCCGTGCCGCCGAATTCGTCGATGTGGCGACGGCACTGTGGGACAGCTGGGAGGACGACGCACTCGTTCTCGACGCCCGGACAGGGCGGTTCGCCGATCCGGACAAAGTCCACACCATCGACCACGACGGCGCCCGCTTCAAGGTCCGCGGTCCGCTGAACACGCCGCGGTCGGCGCAGGGTCGGCCGCTGTTGGTGCAGGCCGGATCATCGGAGAGCGGGAAGGATTTCGCGGCCCGCTACGCCGAGGCGATCTTCACCGCACAACGTTCGATAGCCGACGGCCAGGCGTTCTACCGTGATGTGAAGGCCCGCGCGGTCAAGTTCGGCCGCAATCCGGACGAGGTGAAGATCCTGCCCGGGATCGTCCCGTATATCGCCGCCACCGAGGAGGCGGCCCGGGATCTGGAACAGGGATTCACCGATCTGATCTCGCCGGAGTACTCGCTGCGGCAGCTATCGCAGATGCTCGGGATCGACCTCACCGCACACGCCCTGGACGTCCCACTGCCGCCGTTGCCCCCGATCGAACAGATTCAGGGCAACAAGAACCGCTACCAGCTGGTGAAGGATCTGGCTGCCGGGGAGTCGCTGACCGTGCGGCAGCTGATCGCGAAGCTCGGCGGCGGCCGCGGTCACCGCACCATCGCGGGCACCCCGGAACAGATAGCCGACGATCTGCAGGCCTGGTTCGAGGCCGGGGCGGCGGACGGCTTCAACGTGATGCCGCCATATCTGCCCGGCGTCCTCGAGGATTTCGTCGACCAGGTGGTGCCGACCCTGCGGGCACGCGGTCTGTTCCGCACCGAGTACACCGCCTCGACGCTGCGTGGCCACTACGGTCTCGACCACCCGGTGAACAGGTACGCCCCTACCGCCCGCGAAGCGAGCGCATGAGGGCTGCCGCCGCCACACTGAAGCCTCTGATTCCCACGGTTTTCGTTCCCTCGGCCGTTTTCGGTATCGGGCAGGGTGCCGGGGCGCCGGTGATTGCACTCATCGCGCGTGACCTTGGTGCTTCGGTCGGTGGCGCGGGGGCGATCGTCGCCCTTGTCGGGCTCGGCGCCGTTCTCGGCGATCTTCCGGCGGGGCGGGTCGTGGCCCGGTTCGGGGAACGCCGCGCCATTATCACCGGAAGCACGCTGGGGGCGCTGGGCGTGGGTTTGTCACTGGTGGCATGGACCCCGCTGGTGCTCGCGGCCGGCGCGGTGCTGACCGGGCTGTCCAACGCGGTGTGGGGATTGGCCAGGCAGAGCTATCTTGCGGAGGTCGTGCCCGTGCCGATGCGGGCGAGGGCCATGGCGACCTTCGCGCTGATGTGGCGGCTCGGTTTCCTCATCGGCCCGTTCCTGGGCGCGCTGGTGATCCTCGGCGTGGGTACGCGTGGGGGTTTCGCCGTTCAGCTGGTCGCGGTCGTCGTTTCCGGCTATCTGATGGCCCGGGTGCCGGACCCGCCCCGCGCGGCGGAGGCGGCACCGGGCGGGGCGTCACTCGGCGCCATCGTGGGCCGGCACCAGAGGCTGCTGACAACCCTGGGTACCGGCGCGCTGTTGATGGGCGCCGCACGTGCCTCCCGCGAGGCGACACTGCCCCTATGGGCCGACCATATCGGGCTCGACGTGGCCTCCACATCGGTTGTCTTCGGCGTCGGTGCCGCGTTCGATCTGGCCTTCTCCTATCCGGCCGGGCAGCTGATGGACCGCTACGGCCGTCGGGCCATCGCGGTGCCGTCGCTGCTCATCATCGCGGTCTCGTATTTCGCGCTGCCGTTCGGTCACGACCTGTGGTCGATCGGTGTGGTGGCGGTAATCATGGGGATCGGCAACGGCTGCGGTAACGGGGTCATCATGACGCTCGGGGCCGATGTGGCGCCGCCGGCCACTCGCGCGGAGTTCCTCGCCGCCTGGCGGCTCGCCCATGACGCCGGTATGTTCCTGGGACCCTTGACCGTCGGCGTGGCGGCGACGGTCGTGCCGCTCGGTTTCGCGGTGGCCGCATTGGGCTGTATCTCCGCGACCGGCAGTGCGGTGATGTACCGGTATATCCCGCGGTTCGTGCCGTGGCCGCCGCACCGCTCCGACGCTTCGGCATCCGGTGCGGTCGTGAATTCCGGCCCGTGACCGTATGGAGGTGTCCGGCGGGGCGGCCTCGCGGCCTTGCCATAGCCCGGTGACGGGCTGACCGAACCGGAGCCGGGTGCTCGGAGTGTCGGCCGCCCGGCGCGACGCACCTACCGGCAAGACCCGTCGGTGGTCGTCGCCATCACCGATCCGATCCTGCCGGCCGATACCGGGACGTACCGGATCGCGGACGACGGGGTCACCAGAGTGAACGCGCCCGCCGACCTCGGCATCGATATGTCCGCGCTCGCCGCTTGCTATCTCGGCGGCATCCCCTGGCGGCATCCGGTCCTCGCGGGTCGCGCCACTGAGTACCGGTCCGGGGTCGCGATGGACGGTCACCCGTTCAGCGGTACGTATTTCCGACCGGCGTTGCGTGTACATCGGCCGTAGTGTGTCGCCCCGCTCATTCGGCGCGCACGGTCCCCACTCCCTCGGCCGGATCGATACCGGCCTCCTCGAGTACCTTCGTCGCGAGCTCCGGCCGGACCGCGCCCTCGGGGAGTTCGGCGGCCGGGATCGACTTGATCCGGTACAGGAACTCGACCGCGGTATCAACGAGCTCCGCGCTGTCCCCGGTGGGGGCGAACGGCAGCCGCAGCCGGATATTGTCGGGGCTGCCGCCCTGGGCGGGGGCCCAGCTGCGGTAGAGGGAATCGCGCAGGTCCTTGTCGGAGAAGCCTTCGGTCTGCTCCTGGGCCAGTCGGACGACCTCATCGGCGTTCGCCGGGTCGGCGAGGAAGCGCTGGGCGTCCAGTTCGGCTTGCAGCCAGCCCCGGGCCACCTCCGGTCGGGTATCGAGGAATTCCTTGTCCATCAGCATGAACCCGCCGTCGAGCTGATCGGCGAAGGCACCGCTGGCGACCCGCTTGGCGAGGCCGGCGTTGACCAGTTTGGACGCTGTGGGCTCCCAGACGATCGCGCCGTCGATCTTGCCGCTCTCGAAATTCGAAGTGATCACATCCAGGCTCTGGTTCAGATAAGAGCCCGGTTCGACACCCAGCCGCTGAAAGCTCGACTGGGCGATCCGGTCGGTGCAGCTGCCCTGCGGGGTGGCGATGGTTTTACCGCCGAACCATCCGACGGCCTCCTGCTGGGTGGCGAAATCGGGGGCGTCGGGCCGGACCAGGAAGACGCCGCACTGATCCTGGGACAGGCCGAGGGTGGAGACGATTCGCAGGTCGCGGGTCGCGCGTTTACTGGTTCCCACGATCGAGGGCATATCGCCCGCGTACCCGATCTGTTGTTTCCCGGCGAGCATCTGGCTGACCACGATCGAGCCCTGTAGCCCGATCTCGAAGGCCACCGTGGAGCCTTCCGGCAGGTACTTCTTCCAGAACTCCTTGCCGCGCATCACCACGCCGGTCCATGCCTCGGTGTAATACGGCTGGTATCCGACCGTGAGATGGACGGGGTCCCCTTCCGAGCCCAGGTCGTTACCGCCGAGATCGCCGACGGCCGCGCACGCCGAGGTGGTCAGGGCCAGGGCCGCCGCCAGGGCGACGATCGTGGAACCGAATCGAATCACTTCTACCTTCCGTGGGGAGGCTCATCGACCGGCCGATATCTCCGCCGGTTCGTCGGGTGCCGACAACAGGTGCAGCACACGCTCTTTGACGTGTTGAACGTCGTTGTCACCGAGCAGATCGGTGCGCTGCCGCGGTCGGGGCAGCGCGATCCGGAACTCGGCGCGTACCCGGCCCGGGCGGTGGGCCAGCACCAGTAGTCGGTCGGCGAGCAGCAGGGCCTCGTCGATATCGGTGGTGATGAACAGCGCGGTGCGTCGGTGTTCGGCGAGTAGTTGCGCGGTATACTCCTGCATCAGTTCCCGTGTCATGGCGTCCAGACCGCGGAATGGTTCGTCGAGCACCAGGACCGCGGGTTCGTTGACGAGTGCCCGTGCCAGCTCGGCCCGCCGGCGCATCCCACCGGACAGTTCGCCGGGGTAGCGGTCGCGGAAGTCGGCCAATCCCATTCGAGCGAGCAGATCGGTGGCGGTTTTCCGGGCCTCGGGGCCGTCCGTGCCGCGGGCGCGTGGCCCGAACATGACATTGCCGAAGGTGGTCAGCCACGGCATCAGCGCGTTCTCCTGGAACAGCAGCAGACGCTCGGCGGACGGGCCGCGCACCGGCCGTCCGTCGACGACGATTCGGCCGGCCGTGGGCCGCTCGTATCCGGCGAGCAGATAGCCGAGAGTGGACTTGCCGCATCCCGACGGCCCGAGCAGCGCAATGATCTCACCGGCCGCGACATCGAACGAGCAGTCCGCGACGACCGGCACCGAGTCCGGCCCGGCATCGACCTCGAAGGTCACGTGCTCGAAACGCACCGCGCCCGCCCCGTTTCCGGTCATGGTGTCACCTGCTGCCATGGAGTCAGTCGTTTGCCGAGCAGTCGCACCACCGCGCTCGAAACATAGCCGGCGATACCGAGGCTCACCATCGCCACGATCACCCGGGGCAGGTTGTTGCCCTGATAGGCGTTCCATACGAGGAAGCCCAGGCCACCGTCACCGGAGCTGTCGCCGCCGCCGGAGATAAGCTCCGCCGCGACCACCACTTCCCAGGTGATCCCCATCCCGACCGTCGCCCCGGTCACCAGTGACGGAAGGATGGCCGGCAGCAGTACCCCGCGGAACAGGAACCAGCGCCCGGCGCCCATCGAGCGGGCGGCCAACACATGCCGCCGATCGATCGCCTCCGCGCCGCCGACCGTATTGAGCACGATCGGGAACAGGGCGCCGAGAAAAGTGACGAAGGTGATGGACAGTTCCGAGGTCGGCCAGAAGATGATCGCGAGCGGCACCCAGGCCAGCGGCGGAATGGGCCGCAGCGCCTCGAACACCGGGAAGACCACCTGCCGAAACCGGGGTCGCGTCGCCATGAGCAGTCCGAGCACGCCGCCGACCACGAGCGCGGCCGCGAAACCGGCCAATACCCGCTGGAAGGACAGCGACCAGCTGTTCCAGTAGCCCGCGGCGGCGGCGAGTTCGGCGAAATCGGCCACCACGGCACTCGGTGGCGGCAGCCGCCATACCATCGGGACCGGCAGACCGGTCCAGTCGTCGAGGCGGGTCGCCACCTCCCAGACCAGAACCGCGACCACGAGCCCGACCGCGCCCCGCCGCAGGGCGGCCGCACCGGCGGTGAGGGTTCTGATGTCGGAATTCCCGGTGATCCCGATACTCATCCGGCCATCTCCCGTTCCCCCGCCTCGAAGGCGAGTCGGGCCTCGTCACGGACCGCGTCGGATACCTCGCCGACCAGGCGGCGGAACTCGGGGGACGTCACCACGGTGTGATCCCGGGGGCGGTCGAGGCCGATCTCGATGGTGGTCTTCACCCGGCCGGGACGGGTGGTCATCACCGTCACGTGACTGCCGAGGTAGACCGCCTCCTCGATATCGTGGGTGATGAACAGGACGGTCACGCCCGCGCGGTCGTACATCTCCAGCAGCGCCTCATGCATCCCGGCTCGTGAGACCGCGTCCATTCCGCGGAACGGTTCGTCGAGTAGGAGCACCGCGGGTTCGAGAACGAGCGCGCGCAGGATTTCCACCCGCCGCCGGCTACCGCTGGACAGTTCGCCCGGATACCGGTCGGCCAGTTCGCCCAGCCCCACCTGGTCGAGCAGGGCCCGCGCCCGGTCGAGCGCCGCGCGGCGTCCGGTCCGGCGTCCGACGGTGAGCCCGTAGACGACGTTCTCGGCGACCGTGAACCAGGGGAACAGTGTGCTGTCCTGGAAGACCACCACGCGGTCCGAGCCGATCGCCGCGGAGGGACGTCCCGGACCACACAACAGTTCGCCGTCGAGTTCGATCCGGCCGGACGTGATCTCGGTGAAACCCGCCACCGCGCCGAGCAGGGTGCTCTTACCGCAGCCCGACGGCCCGACGATCACATGCAGTTCGCCCGGGGCGATCTCGAGACTGCATCCCTGCACCGCGGTTACCGGCGCCCGCGAAGTGCGGTAGACCTTGCCGACATCGTCGAGAACCAGATGCCCACTCATGCTGTGCCTTCCGAGGAATGAAAGGGCGCCCGCGTGGTGACGCCGCGCTGCCGCTTCCGGTGTCGACCGCTCGGGTCGGGGCTTCCGGGCCACGAACGGACGTCTGCGGGGTGGCGCTCGCGTCGCGGCCGCCGGCGCCGAGCGTTCATGCCCGGCCTCGCGTGCGATAGGCCATCAGGCGGTTGCCGACGAGCCGGATCAACGCGCTGGACGCGAATCCGACCAGCCCGAGTGTGATCATCGCGATCACGATCGTCGGGTACCGGGTGGTGGTGTAGGAGGCGTTGATCAGGTAGCCGAGCCCGAACTCGCCGGCGATCATCTCGCCCGCCACCAGCGAGAACCAGGCGACACCCATCGCGATCTGCAGGCCGGTGAAGATATAGGGCAGCGCACCGGGTACGACCACGGTCCACAGCACGTCCACCGGCCGCGCCCCCAGACAGCGCGCGGCGCGGACCAGGTCGGGATCGATCGACCGCACGCCCAGTAACGTGTTGAGCGTGACGGCGTAGAAGGCGGCCAGACAGGTGAGGAAGACGACCGAGCTCTCCTGGCTGTGGAACATGAGGATAGCCAGGGGAACCCACGCCAGGATCGGAATCGGCCGGATCACCTCGAATACGGGGAACACGTACTGGCGAAAGCGTATCGACCATCCCAGCAGCAGGCCGAGCGGAATGCCCGTCGCGAGAGCGGCGGTGAACGCGAGGGTGACCCGGCGCACGCTCGCCCAGATGTGTTCGTAGTACGAGGCGGTGAACAGGGACGTCCCGTACACGGGATCGGTGCTCACCCATTCGCGAAACACCTCGATCGGCCCGGGCAGGGCGTGGAACCGCGGCAGCGACAGAACATCGACACACAGGTACCAGGCCGTCAGGAACAGGGCGAAGCCGAGCACGGCCCACGGCGCGGCGGTCGCGCGCCGCCGCCAACGTCGTGGGACCGTGGGAACCGGCGGCGCCGGAGCGGCGGCCCTTGTCGCGGTTGCCGTGCTCATGGAAGGCGAACCGGTGCCGAGGGCGGAGCACCCGCCGAAAGGTCGGTCATTGTCGGTGATCCCACGTGCTCAGCTGGTGGACGCCGTCGCGAACGGGGTGGCGGCAGGTCGGGTGGACCGGCGCACGGCGGAACGCCACAGCCCACGCCGCTCGAGGATCGGCAGTACGCCCTCCCCGAACCAGTAGGCCTCCTCGACATGCGGGTAGCCGGACAGGATGAAATGCGTGATCCCCAGGCGCGAGTATTCGATGAGGCGTTCGGCCACCTCTTCGTGCGAGCCGACGAGCGCGGTGCCCGCGCCGCCGCGCACCAACCCCACGCCCGCCCACAGGTTGGGGGCGATCTCCAGCCGGTCGGTGCTGCCGCCGTGCAGTTCCACCATGCGCCGCTGGCCTTCGGATTCGCTACGGGCCAGATTCGCCTGGACCCGTTGCACATCGGCGGGATCGATACCCTCGAGCAGTCGGTCGGCCTCGGCCCAGGCCGCTTCGGAGGTGTCGCGGGTGATCACGTGGATACGCAGGCCGTAGCTCAACTGCCGGCCGTTGTCGACGGCGAGGCGGCGGATCCACTCGAGTTTCTTGCTGACCGCGAAAAGTGGTTCACCCCAGGTGAGGTAGGTGTCGGCGTATTGCGCGGCGACCGGCCCGGCCGGGGCGGACGAGCCGCCGAAGAAGAGCGGCGGCACCGGATCGGGATGGTTGTTCAACAGCGCGTCGCGCACGTAGAGGTGTTTGCCTTCGAAGGTGAACGGTTCGTGCGAGCGCCACAGCTCGCGCACGATGTGCAGGAATTCGCCGCAGCGTTCGTAGCGCTGCTCCTTGTCCAGGAAATCGCCGTAAGCGCGCTGTTCGTGGGGTTCGCCGCCGGTCACCACATTGAGTAACAGCCGGCCACGGGAATGGCGTTGGAAGGTGCCGGCCATTTGCGCGGCCAGCGTCGGGCTCACCAGTCCCGGCCGGAAGGCGACCAGGAACTTCAGGGTTTCGGTGGTCTCCACCAGCATGGCGGTGGTGAGCCAGGCGTCCTCGCACCACGCCCCGGTCGGCGTGAGGACGGCCTCGAAGCCGTTTTCCTCCGCGGCGCCCGCGATCTGGTTCAGGTAGCGCAGCGACGCGGGCCGGTCGCCGGACATGGCGGTTCCGTGGCCACCGGCGATCAGACCGCGCGAGTCACCGTAGGTGGGCAGAAACCAGTGGAACGACAGGCTCATCCTCAGATCTCCTTCAAGGGCACATACATGCCGGGGGATATGTCCGTGGGCCGGCTCCGAGCCTGGCCGACCCCTGATTGTGGTGTCGCAGGTGTTCCCGGTCACCGGTTCGAATCGAGCCGATTCTTATCGGCGATCGACGGCCACCGGCGGGTATTTCGATCGCGGTGCGCGTAACCGGTGAGGTCGGGATGGTCTCCGGCCATCGTGGGGGGATGACTTCCACCACTGCACGTTCGGTCTCCGATGCCGGACTCGACGAGATCTTCACCCCGATCTACGAACGCATCGCCGCCGGCGCGGTCGCGCGGGAAACCGACCGCAGGCTCGCCTACGAGGAGGTGGGATGGCTGCGCGAGGCGCGTTTCGGCGCGCTGCGCGTACCCGTTGAATACGGTGGTTTCGGGGCCGGTGTGCGACAGCTGTTCCGGCAGCTGATCGAACTGGCCGCCGCCGAGTCCAATCTGCCGCAGGCGCTGCGGGTGCACTGGGCATTCGTGGAAGACCAGTTGCTCGCCGAGGAGGGCCCGCACCGGGAGCGGTGGCTACGCGTTGTCGCCGAGGGGACGCTGGTCGGGAACGCCATCACCGAACCCGGAGTGGGCGCGGTGGACCGATACCGGACCCGACTGTCCCCCGAGGGGGACGGGTGGCTGCTCAACGGCGTCAAGTACTACAGCACCGGTTCGCTGTACGCCGACCATATTTTGGTGGCGGCCGACCGGGACGGTGAACGGGTCGGGCTGCTGGTCGACGCGAACGCCGACGGGGTGCGTCAGCACGACGACTGGGACGGTTTCGGGCAGCGCCTCACCGCCAGCGGCACCACCGAGTTCATCGATGTCGCGGTGCGCGACGAGCAGATCCTCGGCCCCGGCTACGGTGCCGCCGGCCCGACCTATTCCACGGCCTACCTGCAGTTGGTCCAGCTGGCCGTGCTCGCCGGTATCGCCCAGCGGGCCGAACGCGATGTCCGCGAGTGGGTGGGGCAACGCACCCGCGGCTACACTCATTCCGCCGCCGACCTGCCGCGGCACGATCCATTGGTGCAGCAGGTCATCGGCAGATTGTCGGCGGCCGCGTTCAGTGCCCGTGCCACCGTTCTGGCCGTGGCCGAACTACTCGACGACGTCCTGGCCGCCGGTGCGAAGGACGAGAAGGCTCTGGTGGAAGTGGAACTGTCGGCGGCCCGGGCGCAGCTCGCGGTGATCGACACGGTCCTTCCGGCCACGAGTGAGCTGTTCGAGGTGGGTGGGGCGTCCATCACGTCGGAACGGCTGCGATTGGACCGGCACTGGCGCAACGCCCGAACCATCTCGGTGCACAATCCGGCGATTCAGAAGGCTCGGGCGATCGGCGACCACCTGCTCAACGGTGCGGACCTGCCGTTCGCGTGGAGCGCGGGCGAGCGCAACACGGCGGCGGACCGATATACCGTGGCCGGTTCGGCCGGGCCGGCAGCTCGATGAAGCAGCGGTTCGATCGTGTCGACCCGGTTGGTCCGGACGAAACCGGTGAATCCGGCGGGAACGTTCGCCCTGTACATGCGCGCCGGGCGTCGACCGGCTTCTCGCCGGCGCCGGCTTCCGAATTTCGGGGCTCATCGGGCGGCCCTCGGCCGGCGGGGCGGTTCAGGGCGGGGAGAGGGAATGAACGAAGATCTCGCTGATTCTCTCCAGACCGCGACGGTCGGTTTCGTCGAATCGCGCGGCTCGAGGGCTGTCGAGATCGAAGACGCCGACGAGTTCGTCGCCGTGGACCAGCGGCACCACGATCTCGGAACGCGAGTCGGCATCACAGGCGATATGCCCCGGGAACGTGTGCACATCCGGGACAATCTGGGTTCGGCGGGTGGCGGCGGCGATCCCGCAGACACCTTTGCCGAGCGCGATACGGACGCATGCCGGTTTTCCCTGGAAGGGACCGACGACGAGCTCGTTGCCATCGAAGAGATAGAAGCCGACCCAGTTCACCTCCGACAGCGAGTGAAACACCAGGGCGGCCAGATTGGCGGCATTGGCGATACGGTCGGATTCGCCGGCGACCAGCGCGGTGGCCTGGTCGGCGAGTTGCCGGTACTGTCCGGCGCGGTCCCCGGTGAGCGGTTCGATACGGAACGACACGACGGGATCGTAGAACGGCGGGCCGGCGCGCCGATACGTCCGCCGGTATTCGCTCTTTCGGAAAAGCCTGTCGTCCTGGGTTTTTCGCTATTGATTTCTCGGTGATCGCAACTCTCGGGCGGCGCGCTCGGCGGCACAACGATGGTGCCATGACATCTCAGCACACTCCCACTACTCGTAAGGCCGCGATCATCGGCGCGGGCCAGGCCGGCGCCACCGCCGCGCTCGGCCTGCTCGACGCAGGATTCGACGTCACCGTATACAGCAATCTGGACCGGGACGCCCTGCGCAACGATGTTCCCGCCACCGGCACCGCCCTGGTCTTCGGTGAGGCACAGGACGCCGAGGAGGCACTGGGCCTGCCCACCTACCGTGACCGGGCACCGCTGCACAGCGGATTGACCGTCCGGATCGCCGGTGGTGGCGACGAACTCATCGCCTTCGACGGCGAATTCGACGGATACGTCGGCCTGGCCGTGGACACCCGGTTGAAGGCCGGGGAGCGGCTCGATGCCTTCGTCGAACGCGGCGGCACCTTCGTCGTCGACGATGTCACCCCGGAGAAACTGGACGCCATCGCCGCCGCCAACGACCTGACCCTGGTCGCGACCGGACGCGGCGGTCTGTCCGAGTTGTTCCCGATCGACACCACCCGCACCGTCTACGACGTGCCCCAGCGCAGCCTGTTGACGGTGACCGTCACCGGCCTGGGCTACGACGAATCGGTTTTCGCGCACCGCAGCCCGGCAGGCGGGGGACGCAGCGGATTCTCCATCCTGGCCGAACAGGGTGAGGCGTGGTGGGGGCCGTACCTGCACAAGGATGTGGGTCCGAGCTGGGCATTTCTCGGCTGGGCGCGGCCGGGTAGCGATTGGGAGAAGCGGTTCGCCGCCGCCGATTCCGCCCATTCGGCGCACCGAATCGTGCAAGAGCTGTACCGCGACTACCTCGACTGGGACCTGCCCGAGGTACTCGCGACCAAGGTGATCGAGTCCGATCCGCACTCCTGGCTGAAGGGCGCCGTGCGGCCCGTGGTGCGCGCCGGCGTCGGCACCACCCCCGGCGGCCATACGGTGGCGTCGCTGGGCGACACCTCCGTGGCTTACGATCCGATCGCCGGTCAGGGTGCGCAGAGCGGGCTGATCCAGGCGCAGCGGTTGGTCGAGGCGGTCAAGGCGCACGAGGGTCCGTTCGACGCTGCGTGGATCACCGCCCAGTACGAATCGTTTCTGGCGGTGCGTTCGGATGCCGCCGCGAAGGTCACCCGCCTGTTTTTGAGCGATCCCGAATTCGGTGAGATCGGCAATCAGTTCTTCGCCGCCGCCGCGGTCGATCCCCGGTTCGCGAGCGCGCTCGTCGGCCTACTGCACCGGCCCCAGCCCTTCCTGGGTGTGAACTCGACCGAGGACGCGCAGGCCTACCTCACCGAGATCACCGGAGAAGACGCGGGTGTCCTGTTGGAGAAGTTCCGGCCGGCGGGCCGGTTCGACCGGTCGACCTATACGGCATCGGCCGCAACCGTGTCCTGACCTGGGGCCGGCCCACGCCTGGGGCAATCGGATCGGACAGATTCAAACCCTCGTCCGACGTTCACGGCGCTGGTGAACTGAATGGGCGTCGGGCGTTTGTTGCCACGCCCGGCGCCCATTCGAGGAGTCCACGGCAGGCAGCGGGAGCAGGGATGACCACCGAGAAGATCACCGATCAGGTCCAGTTCGCCTACTGGGTACCCAATGTCAGCGGCGGTCTGGTCACCAGTGATATCGAACAGCGGACGAGCTGGGACTTCGACTACAACAAGAAACTGGCGCAGACCGCCGAACGCAACGGTTTCGACTATGCGCTGTCCCAGGTGCGCTACACCGCTTCCTACGGTGCGGAATACCAGCACGAATCCACCTCGTTCAGCCTCGCACTGCTCGGCGCCACCGAACGGCTCAAGGTGATCGCCGCCGTCCACCCGGGCCTGTGGCATCCCGCGGTCCTCGCCAAATTCGGCGCCACCGCCGATCACCTGTCGGGCGGACGGTTCGCCATCAACGTGGTATCCGGTTGGTTCGCCGGGGAATTCACCGCCCTTGGCGAACCCTGGCTGGAACACGATGAACGCTACCGGCGCAGCGCGGAGTTCCTCGAGGTCATCCGCAAGATCTGGACCGAGGACAATGTGAACTACGGCGGCGACTTCTACCGCATCCGCGACTTCACCCTCAAACCCAAACCGCTCAACACTCCCGAGCGGCCGAACCCCGAACTGTTCCAGGGCGGTAACTCCACGGCAGCGCGCCGCAACGGCGGTCGTTACGCCGACTGGTACTTCTCCAACGGCAAGGACTTCGACGGCGTCACCGAACAGCTCGACGACCTGCGCGCCGTCGCCAGGCAGTCCGGGCGTGAGGTCAAATTCGGTTTGAACGGTTTCATCATCGCCCGCGACAGCGAAAAGGAAGCCCGTGACACTCTCCGCGAGATCATCGAGAAGGCGAACAAACCTGCCGTCGAAGGCTTCCGCGACGCCGTCCGGCAGGCCGGCGCCTCCGCCCGGGACGGCAAGGGTATGTGGGCCGACTCCACCTTCGAGGATCTGGTCCAGTACAATGACGGTTTCCGCACCAAACTGATCGGCACCCCGGAACAGGTGGCCGAACGGATCGTCGCCTACCGCGATCTGGGCGTGGACCTCGTGCTGGGTGGTTTCCTGCATTTCCAGGAGGAAATCGAATACTTCGGCGCCAAGGTGCTGCCGTTGGTGCGAGAGTTGGAGGCCGCGCGCACACCCGTCGCGGTCGCGGGCGAATGACCGCCGTCGGGGCCGAGCGCATCACCTCGGCCGAGCAGGCCCGTGCCGTCGCCGCTCGGTTGGCGGCGGAGTTCGCGCCCGGCGCCGCCCGCCGCGACCGCGACCGGAAGCTGCCGTTCGCGGAGGTGGACCGCTTGGCGGCCAGCGGTCTGCTGGCCGCCACCGTGCCCGCCGCGCTCGGTGGAGCGGACCTGGCATCGAGTGATCTGGCCGAGGTGGTGCGACTGCTGGCGGTCGCGGACCCGAATATCGCCCAGATCCCGCACAGCCACTTCGTCTATGTGAACCTGCTGAGACTGGCCGGTTCCGAAGCGCAACAGCGCCGATACCTGGGTCAGGTCCTCGAGGGCGCTCGGATCGCCAACGCGCAATCAGAGCGTGGCGGTGCCACCGTCGCCGAGATCGCCACCACCATCCGCCCCGTGGACGACGGGCGGCGGTTCCGTGTCGACGGGGTCAAGTACTACTGCACTGGCTCGCTGTTCGCGGACCTGCTGGCGGTGCTCACCCGCCTCGACGACCCGGACGGCCGCTCCGGTCTGCCGCCCGGCCAGTACATCGCCTACCTTCCGGCCGATACCGCGGGGATCGAGATCATCGATGACTGGAACGGTATCGGGCAGCGCACCACAGGCAGCGGAACCGTCACCTTCGACCGCGTGGGGGTCGACCGCGATCAGCTGGTGCACCGCAGCGCCGCAGTGGACGCCCCGACCGCTTACGGCGCGTTCGCGCAGCTGCTGCACACCGCCATTGATACCGGCATCGCTCGCGGCGCGCTCACCGCGGCCGCCGACTTCGTCCGGGAGCGCAGCCGCCCCTGGTTCGAGGCGGGTGTCGAGCGTGCGATCGACGACCCACTGGTCGTTCAGCGGTTCGGCGAGCTCGCGGTCACTGTCACCGCCGCCGAAGCCGCACTGGAACGGGCCGGAGCGGCCGTTGACAGCGCCCGGCACCGGCCCGCGCAGGTGAGCGACGCCTCGATCGCGGTGGCGACGGCGAAGGTGCTCGCCGATCGCGCCGCCACCGAGGTATCGAGCGCCCTGTTCGAGGTGAGCGGCACTCGCAGCGCCGCGGCCGAGCTCAACCTGCACCACTTCTGGCGCAATGCCCGCACCCATACCCTGCACGATCCGGTGCGCTGGAAATACCAGCACATCGGCCGATCCCTGCTGCACGGCACCCCGCCGCCGCTGCACGGCGTCATCTGATCGGCGAAGCACCGGGACGAGAAGAGGATCAACGAATCATGGCCGATCTGAACGACGTTCCCACCGATGGTGCCGGACTGCGGCGCGCCTTCGCTCACTTTCCCAGCGGGGTGGTAGCCGTCTGCGCGGAGGTCGAGGGGGTGCGGCACGGGCTGGTCGTGAGCACCTTCGTCCCTGTATCGCTGGATCCGCCGTTGGTCTCGTTCTGCGTGCAGAACAGTTCGGAGACCTGGATCCGGCTCGCCACGGCCGGGCGTCTCGGCCTGAGTCTGCTCGGCACGGGCCAGCAGGACGCCGCGCGGGCGTTCGGTACCCGCGGTATCGACCGTTTCCGGGGCGTGGAGATCCACCGCGGGCGCCGGGGGGCGGTCTTCATCGACGGGGCCTCGGCATGGTTCGAGGGCACGGTCGAAACGCAGGTGCCTGCCGGCGACCACAAGGTGGCGCTTCTGCGTATCGACCGTCTGGCGACCTCGGCCGAGGTGGAGCCCCTGGTTTTTCACGGCAGCCGCTTCCGCCGTCTGCTCGCCGAGGAACCCGTCCGGAATTGACCGACGGGCGTACAGCGGGTCGGGCATCACGCCACTGATCGCGATCTATGTCCGGGTGTACAGGCCCCTGCTTTCTCGGGTGAGGGCCGCACCGAGTCACCGACGCTTTCCGGCCTCCGCCTGAGCCCGGTACCCGCCTGGGGTCGGGGGGTTGCCGGGGCCGCACCGGCGCTCCTGCTCCGGCACCGGCGGCTGCGGGCGACAATGGCCGCGTGCTCGCGGTCCCGACCCATCGGAGCCGGGGGCGGGCCCGGCGGTCGAGGGGGCTACGACAGGTCGATACCGTCCAGTGGTGGTTGGTGGTGCGCCCACGGGCGGGCCTGTTCGATCTGGCCCGCGAGTTGTAACAGCAGGTATTCTCCGCCGGGCGGCGCCACGAACTGGGTGCCCAGGGGCAGGCCGTCAGCGGTGCGGTAGGTGGGCACACTCATCGCGGGCCGGCCGGTGACATTGGCCAGTTGGGTGAACGGGACCGCGCTGAGGTTGGCGAATACCTGATCGTGGTAGAACCCGGTGCGTGATACGAATCGTCCCGCACCCGCCCGTAACAGCGGCGACAGCAGGGCTGCCACCGGGGTGGGCGTGTGGTCGCGGCCGATGGGCAGCGGAGGCTCCGCCAGGGTGGGGGTGAGGAGTAGGTCGTAGGTGCCGTGGAATTCGGCCAGAGCGCGGGTGTAGTCGTTCCAGCGTTCGTGGGCGCGCACCAGCGCGGGTGCCCTGACGGCGCGACCGACCGCGGCCATGATCTGGGTATCGATATCGAAATCACCGGGGCGTGCGCGGGTGGTGCGGCAGGCGTCGTCGACCGAGGCGGCCAATTGCGCGGTCCACACCGTCATGAAATCCTGCGCCAGTTGCGCACCGTCGAAGACGGGGGCCGCGGGCTCGATATCGTGGTCGAGGGACTCCAGGAGCCGGGCCGCGTCCTCGGCAGCGGCCACGGCCTCACGGTGAACCGGGGTGCCCAGGGGAGACTCGGCGGTGAATCCGATGCGCAGCCGCGGCGGGGGCGTGCCCACGGCATCGGCATAGGGTTGGTCGGAGCGGGCCGCGATATACGGGGCGCCGGGATCGGGCACGCTGAGCACATCCAGCATGACGGCACTGTCGCGGACACTGCGGGACAGTACGCCTTCGGTGGCGGCCCCGTAGATGGCTTCGCCGGTCGCCGGACCGTTCGGGATCAGGCCGCGGCCGGCTTTCAGGCCGAACAGGCCGGTACAGGCCGCCGGTATACGGATCGAGCCGCCCCCGTCGCCGGCGCCGGCCATCGGAACGACACCCGCGGCCACCGCGGCGGCCGACCCCCCGGATGACCCGCCCGGACTACGGTGCGGATCCCACGGATTGCGGGTCGCGCCGAAGGTGCGGGTTTCGGTGACTCCCTTGCTGCCGAATTCGGAGGCGGTGGTCTTTCCGAAGATCACCAGGCCGGCATCGAGCCAACGCTGTACCACCAGACTGTGCCGCGGGGCCGGAACGGACCGCAGCGGTGCGGTACCGGCGGAGGTGGGGTAACCCGCGTAGTCCTGCATGAGGTCCTTGATCAGGAACGGAATACCGGAGAACGGCCCACCGGCCGGTTGGGCGGCCGTGGCCCAGGCCTCGTCTTCGAGGAGCAATGTTATCGCGTTGATGACCGGCTCGACCTGCCGATATCGCGCCAGCGCCACGTCGAGCAACTCGATGGGACGCACCTCGCCGCGGCCCACCAGCCGGGCCAGTCCTACCGCATCGCACGTTCGGTACTCGTCGTACCTCATCACACTCCTTATACCGAGCCCGCTGGTCGGGCCCACGCCGGTCCACCCCACTGGATAATCGTTGTGGAAGTCGCGAATGGAAACGGTCGACGACAGATCGCCCGGCTGTCGGGCCGGTGAACATCCAAAATCATCGAGTGATATAACCGGCTCTTTCGGCGGTGGCGGGATGTGTCGGTGAATATTCCGGGTCGAAGGTGTGGAGTCGCTCGGCGCCGCCGCGCTGCCGCGTGGGCCGGGTGACCGGAGGTTCGCGACGGGTCACGCGACCCACATCCCGCCGGGCACCGATGACCGGGAGCCCTGCCTCAGAGCAGGGCGCGGCATCGTGATCGGTGAATTGCATAACAGCAAATGGACGGCGGCGGACACGCTTCATATGTGACAGGCGGACAACCGGCTCGCGCCGACCGGTATGACGCCGCGAAACGGAACATATGAGCCGGGCGGTATACGGTCCGCACGGCTCATATGGTGCCCGCTTACTCGGTGAACGCGCCTCGGAGGACTCGGCGGCGCCGCAGAATTCCTGATGGGCGTACGTTCATCGGAAACCGTCTCGGCGCCGAAATGGCCGGATCCTAGCGGCTCACATAGACGCTGACGAGATTGCGCAGGGCGCGGTTCTCCTCGTTCGCATCGTTCAAGGCCGCCCGCAGATTGCGGATCTCGGCGACCAGGTCATCGATGGTGATATGCGAATCCAGTGTCATCGGCTCCGAGTTGGAGATGCGCACCAGCGTGCCGGACTCACCGTTGAGCTTTGCCGCCCCGTTGTGTTCGGAATGGTCGCTGTCCTGTGCGTCCTTTTCGCCCGCGTTGTCCTCTTGCGCCTCGTCGGCGGTATCCGCCGCGGGCTCCGCCGGAGCTTCGGTCTCGACCGAGGCCTCGGGGTCGGCCGGTGTCACGGCGTCGGCCGGTGCGGCGGTGTCGGTTTCCGTGTCCTCCGCCGGAACGGTCTCGGTCTCGGGCAGAGGATCGGACCGGGCGGCTTCCGCCGCACTCGCATCGTTACGGTGCGTGGAGGCGCGGCGACGACGTGAGGACGGCTCGGCCGGCTTCGCTGCGGGGGTACCGGCCGCCAGGCCGGCGTCCTTGGCCCAGCCGGCCAATGTGGCGACCGACGGTTGGCCCAACTGCTCGGCGACAACCGTGCAGGCGGCATTGACCGATTTCCCCTCGGCGAGCAGCTTTTCCACCCGTTTGAGCGCTTTCTTCTTGATCACCACAGAATAACGGCCTGCCATATGATTCACTCTCCCGCTGTCGGTGTTCATTCCTGTCGTCACAGGAAGTCGTTCTTTTCTTTTGCGCGATCATATTACGGCGTGAATCCGATTCGCTTCGCGGCCGGCGAACGGATGGCAATCTCGTGCATCGGCGCTCGTGGTGGCGCAGCTCCGTGATCACCGGGAAGACCCGTGGGAAATGCCGGCCGTTCGGGAGGCAATGAGCATGCAGCGCACGGGCCGAAGCCGGACAAGCCTGGCGGACGGCCTTTCTCAGAGGCGAGCGTCCCCGGTCGGAGGCGGTGATGCTCGTGTGGTATGGCCGCACATCGAACACGGAGAATCCAAGGGCCACGGTTGGTTCCGGCGTAGTGACGGGTATCCGTTCCGAGCCGTGACCGAGACGGCGCTCGGGACCCCGCACGGCGGTGCCGGTGGCCTCCCGAGCGTCCGATCGGCTGTCCGGGCCGCCGGGGCGAGGGTGCGGCGAGAACCCCGCCCCGATCACGGAACCGATCAGGGGAAGTCGAGCAGGCCACACACCTTCCACTCGCCGTCTTCTTTGACGAGATCGTAGGTGACCGTATGGTTCATGCTCTCACCCGCGATGTCCATCGACACCTCGACGGTGAACGTTCCCGAGTCGCTGCCGTCGGGAACGTCGACGCTTTTCAGCGTGGACTTCACGTTCATGTCCATATCCGGAATGTCGGTCGGCTGTGTGCCGAGGGACTGTTCGGCGTCCTCGATCTGGCCTCGATCCGCCCGACACAGCAGGTCTTCCTGGTTCCCGCCGCCGTTCACGAAGGCTTGCGCCACCCCACGCGGATCGTCCTGTGAGGTGCCCACGGGCCCACCGTCGGAGAACAGGAAGAAGACGCTGACCCCGGCGACGACCACGAGCACGGCCACCACACCCAGGATCGCGAACAGTACCTTGTTCCCGCCACCGCCCGGACGTTGCGGGTATCCACCCTGCGGCGGATAGGGCTGCGGCCCGTACCCGGGTGGCTGCATACCGTATTGCGGAGGCTGTTGCGGCACACCACCATACGGTCCGGGCTGCCACGCTCCGGGTTGATACTGCGGGTTCTGGGGGTTGGGCGGTTGGGGATGAACCATTGAGGCAAGTCCTGTCTCGGGTGTCCGTGTACCGACACCCGACGGTGTGCTGTCGGGTGAACGGCAAGGGGACAGCAGGCGAATCCGGTGCTCGACCTACTGCAGAACGGACCACGGGCGATCTTTCGGTGCCGTCACCGTAACAGGCGATTCAGCAGCGGGAACACCATTGCTCGCCCCAAGTTTTCATGGCGGTAAGGGAAGCGGTCGAATGTATTCTCTACTCCGCTGCGGCGGAGAAGCCGGCCGCAACCATCGCGCGGCGAATACTGCCGCGGTTGTTGCCGGACGCGATGGCGCGCACCACGTTCTGGCTGAAATGACATTTCGGGTCCCAAGATTTCGATCCTCGGGCGATACTGTATGGCGATCTTCACCGACAGGGTGAACATCGGCCGTACGGAGGCGGCCGAGCACATCGCCGGGATCTCGACACGGAGCTGTCGATGGTGCGCGACCGCACACAGGTGGAAACCTCCATCGACACCTTGCCGGCCGAGATATCCATCCGGTATGGGATGTGGGCGGCATCGCCTACCACAAGGCCGGTTCGCGTTGGTGTTCACTCTGTCCATACTGTTCCGGTTCGATCCGATGCCCTGTACCCGCGACTTCACCGACCTGACCTTCTTCCGCACCGGCGGGCACCTGATCCGCTCACCCATCGACGAGCTGTTCGGCGGCCGCCGCCGCAACGTGATCGACCGGAAGCCGATCGAGCGGCACTGGCGCGATGTCGTGCAGGTGGCCGTCCCCACCAGCGAGGACGGCCTGCTCTCGACCACCTTGAGGCGGCGGCTGCAGTCCAACTCGCGTAAGGAACACATCGCCAAGGTGTTCCGCGGGGCCGGCCGCAGCGGGCTCACCGGACGCTACCCGGCCGACCCGACTCTGCGTGTCCATGTCACCACCGCCGCCAACAAGGTCGAGCGCTACCGCGGTTTCACCGAGTGACCGTCCTTCGGCAATAACGGCATGCTCGTCGACAACGATCCCGGAGAGGGGAAGCTGATCGAGTTCGACGTCCTACCGGCCAACCTGGTGGTCTTCCATACCGTCGTGGACATCACCCATGTCATCCGCGGCCTGGCCCCGAGGTCGACTCCACCCTTTTCGGCTGCTGCCCGACAACCTGGTCACAGCGACCGGAAACCTCGATGAGTAGGTCGAGCGGCGAGATCAACGGTATGCGCAAATTCCACGAGTCGTTGTGCGACTGGTACAACAACGTGAGGAGACAGCCGGGATACAACCCATATCAGGTCGCCGCCGAGTCCCGGAAGCGGTTCGTTTCCGCACACGTCCGGCCGGGTGACTTTCATGGCCGACATTCGCGAACCCTGATGAATTTCATAGTGGAACAGGAGGGCAAGCCACCGAGCGCCGTCACCGAAAGCGCCCTGACCAGGGGGTGTTGCCCCTTCTCGGCCGGCTCGAATACATCGAGTGCCCGTCCATATCCGCGCTGTGTGGGCGTCCGGGAGGTGTCCGCCTTTCTGCAGGACCACTCGAATGCCCTTGGTGTGAGAAGGATTTACGATGCCGTTGATCGTTAGGCCGTGTCCCGGCCCGCAGTGCGGCTCAGGCGGAGCGTGAGCGGCGTCCGCGGGCTTCCCCGCCCTCCCATGCGGCCATCAGGACGTCGGCGATTCGGGCGAATCCGGCGGGAGTCGCCATTCGGTCGTGCGTGGTCGGTATCGCGTGCTCGTGGACCGTGCCGTCGACGATCTCCGCCCAGCGTGCCGCGCTGACGCCGATGGAGTTGTCGAGAGCAGGGGTGAAGTAGACGACGTCGCCGTGGTAGGTCGGGGGCCGGTAGGCGTCGCGGAGTTCCATCGAACGTATCGCCGCGTTCAGGAGGCGGACGATCCGGTCGGCGCCCAGTGAGGCGAACGGGTCGGGGAGTTCGGCCACCAGACGAGGGAGTTCGGACCAGTCCACCTCGGTGCCGGTGAGTTCTCCGAGCAGGTCGAGTACCTGCGCTTTCCAGACGGCACCGATGGTCGCGCCGGGTACGTCGACCGTCATTCGCCCGTCCATGATCGCGAGGAGGTCGATCCGTTCCCCGTCATTGTGCAGCTGCACCGCGATCTCGTGGGCGAGGACGCCGCCGAACGACCAGCCGAGCACACGGTACGGCCCCTGGGCTGCGTCGCGCGGATCAGCCGCACGTAGCATGCCGCCCATTCCTCGATGCTTTCCGGCAGTGTCGTGTCCGCGGCGAGTACGGGCGTTTGCAGCCCGTAGATCGGATGGTGCGAAGGCAGGTGGGCGGACAGACCCGCGAAGGGCCAGGACACTCCGGAGACGGGGTGGATACAGAACAGTGGTGTGCTCGATCCGGTGGGGCGTAATGGGAGCAGCATGTCGAACGCTGTCTCGGCCCGTACTGCGTCGGCGGGTCCGAGCAGACCGGCCGCCGGGGACGGGGCGGGTGCGGTCAGCCGTTCGGCCAGTTCCGCGACCACGGGCGCGTCGAACAGCAGTGTCACCGGTACCGGACGCCCCAGGGTGTCGGCGATCCGGGCCGCGGCCCTGGTGGCGAGCAGGGAGTTGCCACCGAGGTCGAAGAAGTTGTCGTCCGCGCCCACCGGGTGGAGTGTGGGTCCCTCGGATGGCGACAGCACCACCGCGAACGTGTCGGCGACCAGCCGTGCGAGCGGTGTGTCGGGTGCCCGGAACGGTCGGGTGCACAACACCGGTTCCGGAAGGGCCGCGCGGTCCAGTTTGCCGACGGGGGTGAGCGGTAGCTCGTCGAGGACCATGATCGTGGTCGGGATCATGGACGCGGGCAGGGTTTCGGCCAGGAAGTCCGTGAGTGCGGCGGTATCCGGCTGCACCCGCCTGCCTTCGGACCACCCCGGGGTGTACGGCGGTAGCCGGTGGTCGCCGCCCTGCCCGGTGTGTTCCAGGCGGGGCAGTACGTAGGAGACGAGTGCCTGGGGGTGCCGGTGGGCAGCGTGGTGCCGAGGGTCAGCGCGTAGTCGATATCGGGGTGTGCGGTGAGGGTGTTATCGATTTCGTCGAGTTCGATACGGAGGCCGCGGACCTTGACCTGCGAGTCGGCCCGGTCGTGGTACTCGAGGGTGCCGGCGGGGGTGCGGCGGACGAGGTCGCCGGTGCGGTACATACGGGTGCCGGATTTGTCGGTGGGGAAGGGGTTGGCGAGGAAACGCTCTGCGGTGAGCGCGGGGCGGTGAAGGTATCCGAGGGCGAGCGCGGGACCGGTGAGGTAGAGCTCGCCGATGACACCGTCGGGGACGGGTCGCAGGTGGGCGTCGAGGATATAGGTGCCCATGGCAGGGACGGCGGTGCCGATATGAACCTGGTCGCCCGGTACGAGCGCGTCGCTACCGGTGGCGATGATCGTGGCCTCGGTCGGTCCGTACAGGTTGTGAACGGAGCGATCCACGTGGGCCCACCGTGCCACCAACTCCGAACCCACCCGTTCCCCCGCGCAGATAACGGATTTCAGGTCGTTCGGGACGGTGGGGTCCAGCGATTCCAGCACGCTCGGCGTGACACACAGGTGGGTGACCTGTTCTCGGTGTAGCAGGTCGGTGAGTTCGGCGCCGCCGAAAATGGCCGGTGGCACCACCACCAGCGTGGCGCCGGCGGAGAAGGCGAGCAGCATTTCCAGCACCGAGACATCGAAGCTGGGTGAGCACAGGTGGGTGACCCGGGATTCGCGGGTCACCTTGTGCCGGGAGACTTCGTGTTCGACGAGTCCGGCAAGTCCTTCGTGGGTTACCGTCACCTCTTTGGGGCGGCCGGTCGAACCGGACGTGAAGATCACATAGGCGATATGGCCAGGGGTCAGCGGTCGGAGCCGGTCCTGGTAGCACACCGGGTGTGCGGGCCGTGCGGCGATCCGGTCCCGGTGGGAGGGATCGTCCAGTTCGATCCATGCGGTGCCGGTGGTCGCGAGTGCGGTGCGATGGGCGGAGACGGTGATACCGAGCGTGACGCCGGAATCGGCGACCATGAACGCGATACGGTCCGCGGGATAGGTGGGGTCGATCGGGACATAGGTCGCGCCCGTTTTCGCCACGGCCCATACGGCGAGAACCGATTCCACCGATCGGGTGATGGCCACCGCGACGAAATCGCCGGGCCCCGTGCCGTGGGCGATGAGATGGCGCGCCAACCGCGACGATTCCTCGTCGAGTTCCCGGTAGGTGAGTTCATTTCGGAGGACGGGCTCTGTGGTGGCGGGGAACCGGACCGCCACGGCGTCGGGTGCGGTATCCACCGCGGCTCCCAGCAACTGGGTGAGCAGCGGATGCCGGGAGCGAGAATGGGGGGCGCGGCGTGCGGGACGACGGGTAGCGGTCATGCGGTGCCCTATCACTCTCGGGTGGCTCGATGCCCGCATCGACCCTGGACACGCGACGATATCGCCCGCGTATGGCCATGGCCGAGGGGGCGAATCGGACATTAGCGAACAGATGTCCCATCAGGGCAGGATGCGGGGCGCGGGCTCGCGAGGGCGATCGGCGCGTACACCTCGTTCGAGGCCGCAAATATAAAGCTAATTAATGGAATTCCATACCATCAATACAGTCAATAGCTGCCTGCTATGTGATGTAAATCATTCTCCATTTATTGCTGCTATTGCTGTTCCGGTATCGACGAGCCCGGTGTCCCATCGGACCGTCAATACCTCGGCGATCCGAGCAAGCCCGCTTGCCGAGGTCATCCGCCAGTGGGTGGTCGGGACCGCGACATTGTGGACGGTACCGTCGACGATCTCGGCCCACAGCGAGGCGCCGACACAGCCGGTCGGATCGTCGACGGCGGCGGTGAAATAGACGACGTCTCCGCGGTACACCGCCGGCCGGTAGATACTGCGCAACTGCACCGAATGCGCCGCCGCGTCGAGAATGCGGGCAACCCGATCGGCGCCGAACGACGCGAACGGTTCGGGAAGTTCGGCGACCAGACCGGGAAGCGTGGTCCAATCCAAATCCGCGAGGTTGCCGAGGTCACCGGCCTGCTCCCCGAGCAGCCCGCCCAGCAGCTCCGCCACCGGCACCTGCGCGGCGTTCCCGGCGACCGTGCTCGTCAGCGTCCCGGATGGATCGTGCATATAGGCGTCCATCACCGCGATCAGCGCCACCTGTTCTCCGGCGCGCTGAAACTGCACCGCCATCTCGTGGGCGATGACGCCGCCGAACGACCAGGCGAGCAGATGGTAGGGGCCCGTCGGCTGTACCGAGCGGATCAGCTCGAGATAGTGGGTCGCCCAGGTTTCGATGGAATCCGGCAGTTCCGCGTCCACCGCCAACGCCGGGGTCTGGAGGCCGTAGAGGGGGCGATCGGGCGGCAGATACGCAGCCAGCCCCGCATACGACCAGGAGATCCCCGAGACGGGATGAATACAGAACAGCGGCGCGGACGAACCGGCCGGTCGCAGCGGGAGCAGCAGGTCGAAGGCCGCCTCGGTATCGACCGATCCTCCATCCGTATGGGCGAGCAGGTCCGCGGGGGTGGGGGCGGAGAAGACCCGCATCACCGGGATCCGCGTTCCCAGCGCCTCCGACAACCGAGCAGTCAACTTCACCGCCACCAGCGAATTCCCGCCGTGCTCGAAGAAATTGTCGTCCATACCGTAGCGGTCGACTCCGAGCACCTCGGCGAAGATATCGGTTACGGTCCGCTCGACCGCGGTGGCGGGCGCCCGGTAGGCATGTGTCCGGAACTGCGGGGCGGGCAGTGCGCGACGGTCGAGTTTGCCATTGGGAGTCAACGGCAGTCCGTCGATGACCATGACCACCGCCGGCACCATATAGTCGGCGAGCCGGTCCGATATCCGGACCCGAAGGTCCACCGGATCGAGATCCGCGCCCGCGGTGGGGACGACATAGGCGATGAGCCGCTCGCCGACGGTGGTAGCGGAGTGAACCGTGGCGACGGCCTGTCGCACCCCGGGACAGCGCAACAGTGCCGCCTCGACCTCGCCGAGCTCGATGCGGAAACCGCGCAGCTGAACCTGCTGGTCACCGCGCCGGAGATAGGCGAGTCCGATATCGATACAGCCGGGCTCGTCGGCGGCGGGGAGTTCGGCGGTGCCGCCGCGTACCAACCGGGCGATATCGCCCGAGCGGTACATCCGGGAGCCGGACGGTCCGAACGGGTTCGCGACGAAACGTGTCGCGGTGAGCCCGGGGCGGCCCAGATAGCCGCGGGACAGCTGGTGACCGGTGACATGGATTTCCCCGGGGGCGCCGAACGGTGCCGGGTGGAGCCGGGCGTCCAGTACCGGGGTGGCGAGGCCGGGCAGCGGCCCGCCGATCGGGCTGCCGGGGGTGCCCGCCGCGGTCTCGTCCAGCGGCAGGAACGAGACGTGCACGGTGGTCTCGGTGATGCCGTACATATTGACCAATCGTGGCGCCGAGCTGCCGGTCCGGCGGTCGTACCAGCGCCGCAGTTTCCGCGGATCCAGCGCTTCACCGCCGAAGATCACATACCGCAGCGCGAGATCCCCGGCCGTCGGGTCGGCGTCGGCGTCGGCAAGCTGGTAGAACGCCGAAGGTGTCTGGTTCAGCACCGTCACCCGCTCCCGCACCAACAACTGGTGGAACAGTTCCGGCGACCGCGAGGTGGCGTGGTCGACCACGACGACGCTGCCACCGGTGGTGAGCGCGCCCCACAGTTCCCACACCGAGAAATCGAAAGCGAAGGAATGGAACAGCGTCCACACATCCGCGGTGTCGAAACCGAACAGCGGACGGGTGTTCGCGAACAGTTCGGCCGCGTTGCGATGAGTCACCCCGACACCTTTCGGCACACCCGTGGAACCGGAGGTGTAGATGACGTAGGCGAGGTTGTCCGGCCGCAGCGGAACGGTCCGATCGGCGTCGGTGACCGGCTCGTCGTCGAAATCCGCATCCTCGGCAAGGATTTCGTCGATCGGAACCGCCGACGCCCCGGTATCCGGTAGCTGCGACCGGTGCTCGGCGGTGGTGAGGACACAGACCGGGTTCGCGTCGGTGAGGACGAATTCCAGTCGTTCGGCCGGATAGGTGAGATCGATCGGGAGGTAGGCGGCCCCGGCGGTGAGCACCCCGAGCAGCGCGATCGGGAGCAACTCGGTCCGCGGTACCGCCACGGCGACCAGGGATTCCGGCCCGGCGCCCGTGGCGATGAGTGCCCGCGCGATCCGGTTCGCGTGCCGTTGCAGGGCGTCGAAGGACACCGAGGCAGTGCCGAAGCGGACCGCTGTGGCCTCCGGATGGAGTCGAGCCTGGGCGCCGACCAGTTCGGGCAGGGTGGTCGCGGACGGTTCGAACTGTCGTAACGGCGTGTGGCAGATGGCGGCCGTGTGCAGCGGCCGACCCTCGTCGGAGTCGAGGATATCGATATCGCCGACCGCGGCCGCAGGGTCGGCGGCCACCGCGGAGAGGATCCGTTCGAACCGGCGCGCGAGCGCGCGGACGGTCGAGTCGTCGAATAGGTCGGTGGCGTGGATGAACACCACCTCGACCTCGGCGGGGGAGCCGTCGCCGGTGGAGCGCGGTTCCACGATCACCTGCAGATCGAATTTCGCCGTCACGGTCCCGGTGTCCACCGCGGTCACCGCCAGTCCCGGCAGTTCGAGTGTCGGCTGCTCGATGTTCTGGAACGACAGCATCACCTGGACGAGCGGATGGGTGCCCGAGCGGTCCGGGGCGATCTCCTCCACCACTCGCTCGAACGGGATATCGGCGTGGGCGAGGGCCGACAGGTCGGCGGCGCGGACCTGATCGAGCAGGGTATGGAAGGTGGAGCCCGGATCGATCTCGGTGCGCGGGGCGAGGGTGTTGACGAACATTCCGACCAGATCGTCGAGGGCACGTTCGCCGCGACCGGCGACAGGCGTGCCGATGACGATATCTCCGCTGCCCGAAATCCGCCCCAGCAGCACCGCCAGCGCCGCGTGGAACACCATGAACAACGATGCGTTGTGATCGCGGGCGATCCCGCCCAGCCGCCCGTGCAACCGGGCCGGGACGGTGAGCGCGGTCGACCCACCGCGGGCCGACGGCGCCGAAGGACACGGACGGTCCAGCGGCAGCTCCAGCCGGCCGGTGTATCCGGCGAGGTGCGCGCGCCAATAGGACAGCTGCCGGGCGGCCACGGAGTCCGGGTCGTCGTAGCCGCCGATGACCCGGTGCTGCCAGAGCGTGTAGTCGGTGTATTGCACCGGCAGCGGCGCCCACTCCGGTGCGCCGCCGCCGGAGCGGGCGGTATAGGCGGTCACCAGGTCGCGGGCCAGGGGGGCCAGCGACGCCCCATCGGCACAGATATGGTGCACCACGATGACCAGTAGATGGTCCTCGCCGGAGCCGAAGAGCCGCAGTCGCACCGGCGACGCCGCGGTGATGTCGAAACCGGTGGACAGCACCCGGGCAAGGGTGTCGGTGATCTCATCGGTGCCGCCGGGTTCGACCGGGAGTCCGCCCGGCAGCACCGTGCTCACCGGCAGGGTCTCCTGATACGGCAGGCCGTCGGCATCGGCGGGGAACCGGGTGCGCAATACCTCGTGTCGCTCCAGCACATCACCGACCGCATGTTCCAGTGCCGTCGGATCGAGGACACCGGACAGCCGGATGGCGAACGGCAGATTGTAGGCGGCCGAATCCGGATCCATCCGGTTGAGCACCCACATTCGTTGCTGGGCGAGCGACAACGGAACGCGGTCGGGTCGAGGCAGCCGAACCAGCGGTGGCCGAACGGTTCCGGCGCCGGGACGCAGCCGCGCGGCGAGCGCGGCCACTCGAGGCGCCTCGAACAGGTCGCGCACCCCGATCCGGGTGTCGAGCGCTTCGTTCAGCCGTGCCACCGCCCGCGTCGCGAGGAGCGAATTACCGCCGAGAGCGAAGAAATCGTCGTCGATTCCGATCCGTTCGACGCCGAGCAGTTCGGCGAACACATCGGCGACGGACCGCTCGGCGGTGGTGCGGGCCGGACGGTATTCCGCGGTCTCGAACACCGGCTCCGGCAGGGCGCGGCGATCCACTTTGCCACTGGCGTTCACGGGGAGTTCCGGCAATACCACCATCGCGGACGGCACCATGTAGTCGGGCAGCGCCCCGGCGAGAGCGGTCTGTAGCCGCCGCCGGTCGACGGTCTCATCCGAGCGGGGAACCACATATGCCACCAGCCGGTCGCCCCCGGGCGACGACAGCACCGTCGCGACCGCCTGCCCGACCGTCGGCTGCGCCCGCAGGACGCTCTCGATCTCGCCGAGTTCGATCCGCCGGCCGCGGATCTGCACCTGAAAATCGGTGCGGCCCAGATAATCCAGCACGGCCGGCCGACCCGCGTCCGGCGCCCGCCAGACGACCAGATCGCCGGTGCGGTACAGCCGGGTGCCGGTGCCGAACGGGTCGGCGACAAACCGCTGCGCCGTCGTTCCCGGCTGCTGCACATAGCCGCGCGCCAACTGCACACCGGCCACGTACAGTTCCCCCGGCACTCCGGCAGGCACCGAACGCAGCCGCGAATCCAGCACATAGACCCGGGTGTTCCAGCCCGGACGGCCGATCGTTACCGTCGAGTTCTCGTCCGGGCCCGCGGTCCAGGTGGTCACCGTGACCGTCGTCTCGGTGGGTCCGTACATATTGTGGACGCGAGCGTCGGTGACGGTGTGGATCGCTTGCACGGTATCCCGCGGCAGCGCTTCTCCACCGACGAACAGATCTCGCAGCTTCGGTAGCGATCCGGGCTCGATATGCGCCGCGACCATCTCCGCCATCGCGGGTACGAAATCGGTGGCGGTGACCCCGTGCTCGGCCATGGCCGCGACGAGATAGGCCGGGTCGCGATGCCCGTCCCGGTCGGCGACAACGAGTTTCGCCCCGGACGCCAGTGGCATGAGATTGCCCCAGAACGAGATGTCGAACGCCGTCGGCGACTTCTGCAGGTATACGTCCCCGGGGCCCATGGGATGGCGCTGCAGCATCCAGGTGATGTGGTTGTGGATCGCGCGGTGCGTGATCAGGACGCCTTTGGGGCGTCCGGTCGAGCCAGAGGTGAAGATCACGTACGCCGGGTGGTCGGGCAGAAGAGGGCGCAGCAGTTCGGTGGGGCACAGCGGCGTGCCGGAGATACGGTCCGGTACAGCCGTATTCAGGTCGAGGACCGGAATGTCCGGGGGGACCGGCACAGTATCGTCGGCCCGGCCGATCACGCACATTGGACGGGCGGTAACGAGTACATGGGCGATCCGCTCGGCCGGATGATCGGGGTCCACCGGCAGGTAGGCGCCGCCCGCGGTGAGGACCGCGTACATACCGACGAGATGGTCCACCGAGCGGCGTACCGTCAGCGCCACCAGGGACTCCGCGCCGACACCCCGATCGATCAGCACCCGGGCCAGTCGGTTCACCTGGGTGTCGAACTCCCGGTAGGCGAGCTCGGTCCCGGAATCGGCGATGGCCGGAGCGTCCGGATACCGGTCCACCGCCCGCCGATAGGCGTCGAGTATCGGGCCCGGGGATAGTGGGTGTCGCGTGGTGTTCCAGTCGTGCAGGATGGTGGCGCGCTCGGCGGGATCGAGCAGGTCGATATCACCCACCGGGCGGTCCACCGATTCGGTGACGGCGGTCAGGACCGCGGTGAGCCGGCGCGCGAATCCGGCGATGGTGGCCTCGTCGAACAGATCGGTGGCGTAGGTGAACGCCGCCGACATCCCGAGCGGGACCCGGTCCTGCTCGCGGGGGATCACGGTCAGTTCCAGATCGAATTTCGCCAGCGGCACCGCGGGTTCTAGGGCGGTGGCGGTCAGCTCCGGCAGCTCCAGCGTCGGGTAGGCGAAATTGTGGAAGTTGAACACCACCTGGAACAGCGGATGGTACGCGTTGGACCGCGTCGGGGCGAGCAGCTCCACCAGGCGTTCGAACGGCACGTCGGCATTGGCGAGTGCCTCGATATTATGGCCGCGCACCTGATGCAGCAGTTCGGCGAAGCTGAGGTCGAGATCGATATCGGTGCGCACCGCAAGGGTGTTGACGAACATGCCGATCAGATCGCCGAGCGCGGCATGGTCTCGACCCGCCGTCGCAGTACCGACAGCGATATCGCAGGTTCCCGACAGGCGCGCCAACAGAAGCGCGAACGCCGCGTGCACCACCATGAACAGGGTCGAATCATGCTGCTGCGCCACGCGTTGCAGCCCCGCGTGCAGCGATACGTCGATGGGGAATTCGTAGGTGGCGCCGCGTCCGGAGAACACGGAGGGGCGGGGGCGGTCCGCGGGCAGGTCCAGGGTCTCCGGGAGATCGGCCAGGCGGTCCCGCCAGAATTCGAGCTGATGGGCCAGCAGCGAGTCGGGATCGTCTTCGGCGCCGAGCAGTTCACGCTGCCACAGGGTGTAGTCGGCGTAGTGCAGGGCCGGCGGGTCCCACGCGGGAGCGACGCCGGCGCGCCAGGACGAATAGGCGGTCATCAGGTCGCGGGCCAAGGGGACCAGGGACGATCCGTCACCGGCGATATGGTGGATCACGCAGATCAGTACGTGCTCGGTATCGCTCGTCCGCAGCAGGCACACCCGGATCGGCGGGGCGGCCGTGACATCGAAACCCTGGAGCACCACGGTCGCCAGTTGTTCGGCCAGTTCCGTCTCGGCGACGGTGTGCACCGTCAGTTCGGGGAGCGCATCCGGCTCGGACGGGTCGTGGATATGTTGGCTGCCGATACCGTCGTGTTCCGGGTAGCTGGTGCGCAACACCTCGTGGCGCGCGACGAGTTCGGCGATTGCGGCACGCAACGCGGATACATCCAGTCGCCCGCTCAGTCGCACGGCGAGCGGAATATTGTTGTTCGCCGCCGCCGGGTCGAACCGATTGAGGAACCACATCCGCTGCTGGGCATAGGACAGTGGGATTCGCTCCGGTCGCGGCATCGACCGCGGCGCGGCGGCGGGCACCGGCGACCGGTCCTTCTGCTCGTCCAGTCGAGCGGCGAGTTTCGACACCGTCGACGCGTCGAATAGCCAGGCCACCGGAATCCGGCGTCCCAGCGCGGTACCGATCCGGGCCACGGCCTGCGTGGCGAGCAGGGAGTTGCCGCCGAGGTCGAAGAAGTCGTCGTCGGCGCCCACCGGCCGGTCATCCGACGGCAGCAGCAGTGCGGCGAAGGTGTCTGCCACCAGCTGCTCGGCGTATGTCGTCGGGGCGCGGAACCGACGGGTGCCCAGCGTCGGTTTCGGTAGGGCGGTGCGGTCCAGTTTCCCGACGGGGGTGAGCGGTAGTTCGTCGAGCACCATGATCGTGGCCGGGATCATGTACGCGGGTAGGGTCTTCGCCAGGAAGTCGGTGAGCTCGGCGGTATCGGGGCGTACCCGCCCGCCACCGGTCGCGGCGCGGGGCAGCACATACGACACCAGTGCCTGCGCGCCGGAGGGCAGGGTGGCACCCAGGGTGGCAGCGTAGTCGATATCGGGGTGGTGGGTAAGGGCGTTGTCGATTTCGTCGAGTTCGATACGCAGACCACGGATCTTGACCTGGAAGTCGACTCGGCCGTGGTATTCCAGCTCGCCTGTCGGCGTGCGGCGAACCAGATCGCCGGTGCGGTACATGCGGGTGGCCGCGGTGCCTGTCCGGAACGGGTTGGCGATAAAACGTTCCGCTGTCAGCGCCGGTCGGCCGATGTATCCGAGGGCGAGGGCGGGGCCGGTCAGATACAGTTCGCCGACCACCCCCTCGGGTACCGGTCGGAGGTGGGTGTCGAGGATATAGGTGCCCATGGCGGGGATGGCAGTGCCGATATGAACCGGGTCGCCCGGTGTCAGCGCGTCGGTGCCGGTGGCGATGATCGTGGCCTCCGTCGGCCCGTACAGATTGTGGACGGAGCATCCGGGCCGCGTCCATCGCGCGACCAGTTCCGGACCCAACCGGTCCCCGCCGCAGACGATCGTGCGTAACTCGTTCGGGCAGCTCGGGTCCAGCGATTCCAACACGCTCGGCGTGATGAACAGATGCGTGATCCGCTGCCGGTGCAGCAGTTCGGTGAGTTCGGCGCCGCCGAAGACGGTCGGTACCACCAGGGTGGCTCCGGCGGAGAACGTGAGCAGCATCTCGATCAGCGAAAAGTCGAAGCTGGGTGAGCACAGCTGGACGATCCGGGACTCCCGGGTCACCCCGCGGCGGGATATCTCGGACTCGACGAGCCCCGCCAGACCGGTATGGGTGACCGCCACCCCTTTGGGGCGCCCGGTCGAACCGGACGTGAAGATGACATACGCGATGTGCTGCGCCGTCACCGGGCGCAGACGATCGGCGTAGGACACCGGATGTGCCGGGCGCATAGCGATCCGGCAATGTTGGATGGGATCGTCCAGTTCGATCCACTCGACTCCGGTGGTGGTCCGAACGGTGTGATATGTCGTGACCGTGATACCGAGCGTTACACCCGAGTCGGTGATCATATGCGCGATCCGGTCCGCCGGATAGGTGGGGTCGATCGGTACGTAGGCCGCGCCCGTTTTCGCCACCGCCCAGACCGCCAGGACCAGTTCCATCGACCGGGGAAGTGCCACGGCGACGAAATCCCCCGGGCCTACGCCGTGACCGATGAGATGACGCGCCAGTCGTGAGGACTCTTCGTCGAGCTCCCGGTAGGTGAGCTCCCGCCGGCCGGTGGGGTCTCCGGTCGGATCGAATCGGACTGCCACCGCGTCGAATGCCGTGTCCACGGCAGCGGTCAACAGCTGGCCGAACAGTGGGTGCCGTGATCGGGTGTGCTGGACGCGGCGTACGGAGCGACGGGTTGGGGCCATGCGGTGCGGTATCACTCTCTGGTCGATCACGGTCCGCTCTCGTGCGGATCGCCGAGCGTGCCGGAACGCGCGTGATCCACATCGGGAACGTGGGTGAGACCTTAGCGAACAGAGCCGGGCCGACAGGCGGCTATGCCCCGAACGCATGGGGGTTGTGGGGCCGGTGGTGGTCGTCGGTGGGAACGTGGAACGGCATCGTCCACGGATCTCGGGTGGTTCCCGATTCGGGGTGCGCCCGAGGTGCGGTGCCTCATGAGACGAAACTCATAATTTTTCTGTAATGGCTATGACTGTCGGCCCCTCGCGCATAGGTCACGGCGTCGGCCGGATGGGTCGGGCCGGGGATGGCGATTCGCGCGTGGGGTGAGGCGTTTTCGTGTCTTCGCATGATGTTCCGATGCCCGAAACATTACGTTTGCTGTATCGTTGCCATTTGTATCAGACGTGGTACGCAGCTTCGGAGTGTTGGACGAAAATCGTTTTTTTGTACCACTTTCCAACTGCTCTTCCTCTGTTTCGCTGTCATTTCTTCGATTGCTGATCGTTGACTATAGGCGGTTCGGGATGAAAGGTGGTGAGTGGGATGTCGGATTACCGGGTGGCAGTGGTCGGAGCCGGGTTCGGTGGGATCGGGATGGGCGTCGCCCTGAGGCGCGCGGGTATCGATGACTTCGTGATCCTCGAGAAGGGGGTCGATATCGGCGGTGTCTGGCGGGACAACACCTACCCCGGATGTGACTGCGACGTTCCCTCCCACCTGTACTCGTTCTCCTTCGCCCCCTATCGCAGCCGCCGCATCCGATACCCGGGACAGGCCGAGATTCTCGACTACCTGTGGCGGGTCGCCGACGAGCACGGTCTGCGGCCATATATCCGACCGGCCACCGCCGTCACAGAGGCCGCCTACCTCGACGGCCGTGGCCGCTGGGAACTGACCACTGCTACCGGTCAGCGGCTCGTGGCCGAGATGGTGGTATTCGCGGTGGGGCAGCTGCACCGCCCTTACATTCCGCAACTGCCGTGGGTATCCGCTTTCGCGGGCCCGGCCTTTCACACGGCTCGCTGGGAGCACGACCACGATCTGCGCGGCCGGGATATCGCGGTGATCGGCACCGGGTCCAGTGCCGCCCAGGCTCTACCCGCCCTCGTCCGCGCCGCTCGCCGGGTACGGGTATTCCAACGCACCCCGCACTGGGTGCTGCCCAAACCCGGCTCGGAATTCGGTCCGGTCTGCCGTGTCGCGCTGGGGGCTCCGGGAGCGCACCGCCTGTATCGGGCACTACTCCACCGCGGTGCCGACACGGTTCTGGCCCCGGTGATGCACCGTGGCTGGTCGGCGCGTCCCGTCGAATGGTTCGCCCGTGGCTATCTGCGGTGGCAGGTGCCGGATCCGGAACTGCGCGCACACCTCACCCCCGACTATCCCATAGGCGGTAAGCGCATCGTGATCGACAGCCATTACTACCGGACCCTGCGTCGTCCCGATGTCGACTTGATCACCGCGCGGATCCGGCGACCGCACGCCGACGGAATCGAAACCGTCGACGTCCGCCGGCATCCGGCGGACGTGCTCGTCTACGCGACCGGCTTCCGGGCACCGGAGTTCCTGGTACCGATCGCCGTATACAGCCGCGGCGGGGTGTCGCTGCATCAACAGTGGAGCCGTGGTGCCCGCGCGTTTCTCGGTGTGGCCGTCCGGGGCTACCCCAACGCGTTCCTCATCGCCGGCCCGAACACCTTCAACCCCGCGGGCAGCAATCCCACCATGAAGGAGTACCAGATCGACTACATCATCCGCTGTCTGCGATGGCGTGAGGAAATCGGTGCCGCCGCGATAGAAGTCGATACCGACGCGATGCTCGCGCATCAATCGTGGTTGGATCGTGCGCTGCGGCGCACTGTATGGGCCGCCACCGGCAGCAGTTGGTACAAGCACTCCAGTGGCCGGATCACCAACCCCTGGCCGGCCTCGGCCCGGGAATACGCCCGGATGCTCCGGCATTCGCCGGGGGAATCGTTCGGGCCCGTCCCGGAGGACGTCCGGGACGCGAGCGTTCGGACGTGAGGACCTTCCTGAGCTGCTCTCGCCGAACTCCGCGCCGGGGAGAGCGTGACGAGTCCGGTGGCGGAGCCACCCGGGTTCCATACACTGGCCGCATGCTCGTTCGGCAGCTGATCGCTGTATCCGTTCTCGTCTGCTCCGTATCGCTCGGCACGGTCGCCTGTAGTACCACCGGGCCCGGTACGAAGAGCGAATGCAATATCGGCGGCTGCACGATCACCTTCGATCGCGGTGTGAACGCCAAGATCAGCGTGCTCGGCGTCGATGCCGAGCTCACTGCCGTGGAGGGGAATATGGTGACATTGACCGTGGCGGGGCGGGAGGTCACCGTGCCGGCGGGGGAAAGTCGGCAGGCGGAGGGTATGAACCTCACCGTGCAGGAGGTCACCCCTGAACAGGTCGTGGTCAAGATCGCCACCGGTCTCTGAGCAACCACCGTGCCGCCGAGGGTGGGGTGACCGGGAAATCGTTCTCTGTCCTCGGCCACGCCGTACACTCGCCCAGAAAGTAGAACCTGTTTCAAAAGGTGGTGTGCGGTGGAATCGGAGACATTGATCTTCGCGCTCTGGGGGATCGGGGACCTGTTCGCCCCCGGTCCGACCGAGCATCTGATCGCGGCCGGAGCCGCCTCCATCCAGCTCAATATCGCCGATGCCGATGTGGCCGACGCCATGCTGCGTCTCACCACCCTCGACACCCCGATCCAGGCTGTCCTGGTGCTCACCGCGCCGACCGGAGTGGATATACCGGCGGTGACATCGGCCCTGGAGCCGGTCACGGAACGGGTCGAGGGCTGGCGTGTGGAGACGTTCGCACCGCTGCCGCCGCCGACCATGGGCGTACGCGAGCGGACACCGGGTCTGGCCAATATCGCGTTCCTGCGCCGCCCCGCCGGCCAGCCGTACGAGGAGTGGTTGGATTACTGGCGGAACCGGCACACCGAGATCGCGATCGCCACTCAGGCCACGTTCGGCTATGTACAGAACCGGGTCATCGGCCCGGTAACCGCCACCGCGCCGGAAGTGGCCGCCGTGGTCGAGGAGCTGTTCCCGATCGAAGCGCTCACCGACCCGCACGCCTTCTACGGCAGCGGCGGGGACGAAGCGGAACTCGGTCGCCGGATCGGGAAAATGATGCGGAGCGTGGCGGCGTTCGGCGCGGACCGCGATATCGATGTCGTCCCGACCAGCCGCTATCGGCTGCTGTGAACCCAGGCGGGCTCGTCGCGGCCGTAGTCGGGAGCGGGAAAAGGTAGTCGGGATATTCGGCCAGTGCGGGCGCGGCGGTGCGGATCCGACCGTGGGCGACCGTGACATCCGAATCCGGCGGCGCCGGCAGGGGGTGCGCCGGGGTGCGCTCGGGCGCGGCCGGCAACCAGGATGCCGTGCGGGCCAGTGATACGCGCACATCCCGGCCGATCCCGTCGACCATACGGGCGGCGAGCGCATCGATGACACCGGCGGCCAATAGATACCCCCGAGGCGTGGTCGAGTGCCTGCGCGGGAGGGGTGACCCTCCACCACGGAGATCCCGGACGCCGCCGGGACGATACTGTCGAAACCGCGACGCCCGCCCCACGGTCCGGTATCGCCCCATGCGCTCACCCGCCCGTGCACCAGGCCGGGACGGTCGACGAGGCCGAGATGTTCGAGTGCGCCCGGCCGGTATCCGGTGACCAGCACGTCCGCGGTATCCCACAGGGTGTCGAAGCGGGCTCGGTCGGTGCGCAGGTCCAGCAGTGCCGATCGCTTGCCCTGTCCGGTATCGGCGAATTGCCAGGTGATCTCCGGTAGTCCCGGCGGATCGATAGACCGGCAGTGTGGCCGCGAGATGTGAACCCGGATCGGGCCAGTACACCGCAGGCGATTCGTCGACGCCGATCCCGTTCTCGTACTCACGTACCAGTCGTGCGCCCGCGTCCACGGTATCGAGGCTACTGTCCGCAGCGCACACATCGCGACGTGACGGGCCCATACGGGGTAGGTGTCCGTCACGCCAATGCCGAGGGAGTGAACGGGTTACAGCTTGCCGGCCGGTCGACGCCGGTCAGCCGGTCGCGTGCGCGGCGCCGGTTCCGCGCCGTGTCCGCCACACATACCCCGCCCACGACACCACGACACAGGCGGCGACCAGGAACCGGACGAGACCGAGTGCGCTCTCCGGATAGATGACGCCGGTCAGATAGTGGTCGATGAAGCCCTCGGGCGGCAGGCCCTTCTCTCCGGCCCGCTCCCGCGCCCAGTTCTCGGCATGGGTGAGCGGGCAGTCGTAGCCGATCACGATCGTCCCGAAACCCCACGCGGCCGCCGCGATATGCAGCCAGAGGGTGCGCGGCAGACGCCACGCGAGGAAACCGCCGACCACCACATACCCGATGAACATCAGGTGGACGACGGCGATGAGATCGGCCAGGAACCGGTACAACACATGTTCAGGGTAAGCCGCCCGGGTTCCGGCGGAACAGCGTTTTCCGCCGCCCTGTCACCAGGGGGAGGGGCGGTAATCCTTCAGGAAACATCCGAACAGGTCCACCCCCTGTTCGCCGCGGACGATCGGATCGTAGACCCGCGCCGCCCCGTCGACCAGGTCCAGCGGGGCGTGGAAACCTTCCTCGGCCAGCCGCATCTTCGTGTAATGCGGTCGTTCATCGGTGATCCAGCCGGTGTCCACGGCGGTCATGAGGATGCCGTCGGTTTCGAACATTTCCCGGGCGCTGGTGCGAGTGAGCATGTTCAGCGCCGCCTTGGCCATATTGGTGTGCGGATGGCCGGGTCCCTTGTATCCGCGGCCGAACTGGCCTTCCATCGCGGATACGTTCACCACGTACTTGCGTCGCGCCGAGGACGCCGCCAGCGCCGGACGCAGCCGCGACACCAGGATGAACGGCGCGACCGAATTGCACAGTTGCACTTCCAGCAACTCGGTGGGGTCGACCTCGCCGACCGTCTGTACCCAGCTGTTGGTGTGCGCCAGGTCCGGGACCAGACCACCCGCGTCGATGGCCACACCGCGGGTGATCCGCTCCGGGGTCGCCGAGCCCGCGATCAGCGCCAATTCGGCCACCTCGGCCCCGGTCGGGACAGGTTCCAGCGAGGCGGCGAGCGCGCTGGGGTGCGCCTGCGTGGTCTGGCCGAAGGCGACCGTCTCCGGCAGCGTTCCCGCGGGTAGCGGCGCCGATTCGGCCTCCACCAGCGCGTGGTAGGCGCCGGGGGAGCGGCGCACCGTCTGCGCGGCATTGTTGATCAGGATGTCGAGCGGTCCCTGGGCGGCGGTGTCATCGGCGAGGGCCACGACCTGCGACGGATCCCGCAGGTCGATACCGACGATCCGCAGGCGGTGCAGCCAGTCGGCGCTGTCGGACCGGGCGGTGAAACGGCGGATGGCGTCGTTGGGGAAGCGGGTGGTGATGGTGGTGTGTGCGCCGTCGCGCAACAGGCGCAGCGCTATGTACATGCCGATTTTCGCGCGCCCGCCGGTGAGCAGGGCACGGCGTCCGGTGAGATCGGTGCGCGCGTCCCGGCGGGCGTGACTCATGGTGGCGCAGTCCGGGCACAGCTGGTGGTAGAAGGCGTCGACCCGGGTGTACTTCTCCTTGCAGATGTAGCAGGGGCGTGCCCGCAGCAGTGTGCCCGCGCCGGCGCCGGTCGCGGTCGACCTGAGGAGGATACCCGCGGTCTCGTCGTCGATCCGGTTGGGAGATCCGGTGGCGGTGGCGGCGACCACGGCACGATCGGCGGCGGCCACGGCTTGCCGGGCAGCCGTGCGGCGGGCGTTTTTCAGGTGTTTGAACATCCGGCCGACCGCGCGCTGCACCGCCACCGAGTCAGGATGGTCTTTGTCCAGCCGGCCGGCCTGTTCGAGTACCCGGAGACAGGCGGCGAGGGCATCCGGATCGATCCTGCTATCGGTCATCGGGGGTGTAAAGGTCCTTCTCGGGCTGGGCGGGCGAAGAGCCCATTCTGTCAAACCGGATCTCGCGGGCGTCCGGTCGGTCCGGCGGCCGGGCGGTCCTGCCGGTGCCGCGTTGCCGCAGTGGTCCATCCGGCTTGTTGACTTCACGCCAATAGTGGGGGAAAGTCGAAGCCGAACGACCCGGCGAGAGGTATGCCGGGCAGAGCAAGAGGACGGATATGGCACGCCCCGCATGGAGTGACGACGAGGTCGAAGCGGTACGAGCAATGGCCCGCGGATTCTTCGACAAGGAAGTCGTCCCGCACGAGGAGAAGTTCGTCGAGCAGGGCCATCCCGACCGTGACCTGTACCGACGGGCCGGCGAGCTCGGCCTGCTGTGCCCTGCGGTCCCGGAACAGTTCGGCGGAGGAGGCGGCACCTTCGCCCATGAGGCCGCGATCATCGAGGAACAGGTTCGCGCGGGCGACGGCGCCCTGGGCATCCCGGTACACAATTCGATCATCGCCCCCTACCTCGCCGAATTCGGCTCCGAAAACCTCAAACAGCGAGTTCTGCCCAAGGCCGCGAGCGGTGAGATGGTGCTGTCCATCGGTATGACCGAACCCGGCACCGGCTCGGATCTACAGAACATCACGACCCGCGCCGTCCGCGAGGGCGACGAGTACGTGATCACCGGTTCGAAGATCTTCATCTCCAACGGCCGGCTCTGCGACGGTATCGTCATCGCCGCCAAAACCGACCCGGAGAAGGGTGCGGCCGGTGTCTCGCTGCTGTTCGCCGAGGTGAGCGACGACACGCCGGGTTTCACCCGCGGCCGAATCCTGTCCAAGATCGGGGGTAAGGGGCAGGACACAGCGGAGTTGTTCTTCGACGGTCTGCGGGTTCCCGCGGCGAACCTGCTCGGGGGCGTCGAAGGGCAGGGCTTCTACCAGATGATGCAGATGCTGGCCCAAGAACGCCTGGTCACCGCGATCATGGCGGTGGCGATGGCCGAACGCGCGGTGGACCTGACCGTCGAATACACCAAGGGGCGCGAAGCTTTCGGTAAACCGCTGTTCGCCATGCAGAACACCAAGTTCGAGCTCGCCGAATGTGCCACCATCGCCAAGGTGAGCCGCACCTTCCTGGACGATTGCATCACCGGACATCTACGCGGAGAACTGGATATTCCCACTGCTGCAATGGCGAAATACTGGCTGACCGATCAACTGGGTATTGTTGTCGACCGCTGTTTGCAACTGTTCGGCGGATACGGCTATATGACGGAGTACCCGATTTCCCAGCTCTACACCGGCGCCCGCGTGCTGCGCATCCTCGCGGGCAGCAACGAGGTGATGAAGGATCTCATTGCCCGCTCGCTTTGACACCGACTCCGGGCCCACGCCCACCGGTACTGTGCCCGGTGGGCGTTCGGGTGCTGCGGCGCGCCGGCGTCGGCTCGAGCCCGACGAACGCCGCGCCGAAATTCTCGCCCAGGCGATCGAGATGTTCGGGGAACGGCCGTACGCGGCCGTGTCCACGGCCGAACTGGGCCGGCGGGCCGGAGTGGCCCGCGGGTTGATCAACCACTACTTCGGCAATAAACGCGACCTGTACCTCGCGGTAGTACGCCGGATGGTGACCCTGCCCCGCCCCGAGGAGGTGCCGATTCCCACCGGTTCCCCCCGGGAACGGGTGGAAGCCGGCGTGCGGTGGCTGCTGGACACCATCTCCCAACACGGCAGCACCTGGGTGAAGGTGACCAGCCACGAAGGCGTCGGTAACGACCCGGAGGTACAGCAGATCCTCGACCAGGCCGACGATGCCGCCGCCGATCGGTTGCTGCTGATGATCGGCCTGTCCGCCGATACGGTGGACCCGCAGCAGTGGGCATCGATGCGGGCCCTGGCCCGCGCCTACGGCGGACTGGTGAAAGCCGCTGGACGTGAATGGATCACCCGGGGCACGCTGACCCGGGAGCAGGTGCACGTCCTACTGGTGGACATGCTGATGACCCTCGTCGCCGAATCGCTGCCGAAGACCGGCACACACCGAACCGGAACCGGGTGACCCGCCGCCGGTTTCCGATACCCCACTACGGACTACCAGGACGTGTCGTGTTACGTACGTCTCAGCAACAGCGACAGCGTTCGCCGGCACCGCCGGATCGATCGGATCTATCCTTCTCGATGTCGGGCGGGTCCCCCGGCGCCATCGAGGCCCCGCGACGGATGGTTGAAGGGACCTCGAATGGCAGCAAGACAGCGCTGGGCACGCGAGCGCTGGCCGGAACTCGAACCGGGCGAACGGCCGCACCGGCCCGGAGCCGCCCGACGGGTCGCCGGAGAACCGGTAACCGATGAGGTGACCTACTACGAGGATTCCGCCGAGTGGTTCGACGACACGGACGACGGCGGAAATCGTGATCGGCATCCTGTGGTCAATCCCTACGCGATCGTCGCCCTGGCCGCGGCCCTGCTGCTGATGTTCCCGGTGGCCGTCGTCTTCGGCCTGCTCGCCTTCGGTCATCCTCGCGGAAAACTCATGGCCACCACCGCTGTGCTGCTCGGCGCGGCCGAGGTCGCGGCGGTGGTCGCGCTGATAGTGCTGCCCGGCGCCCCGATCTCGGAGTTGATGTCACGGGTCGAGAACCACCTCGCGCAGGGAACCGGCACCGCCGTGTACGAACCGCCGGCGACGTCGACACCGGAGCAGAACGCCGAAGTGCCGATACCCACCGGTACCGCTACCTCCGAACCACCCGCCGATAGCACGACCGCGACGGAGCAGGCCACCGTCGCGGAATCCGGGGTCTCGTGTCCGCGGGCGGGCCTCATCGGCACCACCGCGGCCGGGACCACCCTGCTCTGCCTGAGTGACTCGTCGTCGCGCACCGGTTATCGGTGGACCGGCCCCTATCGGGTCGCCGATGATATCGAGGAGACCGGCAGCCCCTGTCGTGGTGACGCGACTACCGCACGCACCGTCGACGGCCGCGCCCTGGTTTGTGAGAAAACGAACAGCGGCGGTATCTGGGCCCTCTGGACCAGCAGATAATCCGACACTGCCCGGCTACCCCATCTCCTCGCCGCCGCGGGCGCGGCTGGGCTGGACTCGTGGCGGCTCGTTCGGCATCTTCGGATACTGCGGCGGCCACGGAGCGTCCATCAGCCCGGACGCCATATCGCGCTCGGACATCTCCAGCAACGGTTCGATGGACTGCGGTGGCCGATCCGCCCACGGATCACCGTGTACGGCCAGCCATGCGGGCACGGTGGCGATGGTGAGTTCATCGGGCACCACGGTGTCCAGATCCGACCAGGCCATCGGCGTCGACACCTGCGCGCCCACCTTGGGGCGTACGCACCACGCCCCGAACACGGTCTTGTGTGGGGCGTTCTGGTTGTAGTCGACGAAAACCCGTCGCCCCCGCTCCTCTTTCCACCAGTGGGCGGTGATCTCGTCCGGATATCGACGCTCCAGCTCGCGGGCCAGCGCCACCGCCGCGGCGCGGACCTGATAGCCGTCCCAGCGCGGTTCCAGCGCGGCGAAGATGTGCAGACCGCGCGAGCCGGAGGTTTTCACCCAGGTGGCGATCCCGAGTTCGGCACACAGCTGTCGGGTACGCACCGCGGCCGTGCGCAGTTCGTCGAAGCCGATTCCCGGTGAGGGGTCCAGATCGATGCGCAATTCGTCGGCGATACGCATATCCGAGACCCGGTTGGGCCAGACGTGGAAACCGAGACAGCCCTGGCTTACCGCCCACAGGATATGGGCGAGGTCGTGGGCCACCAACGCGTCGCCCGTGGTGCCGTTGGGGGTGGAGACCTGGACGGTGTGCAGCCAGTCCGGCGCCGATTTCGGCACCCGTTTCTGGAACCACGACTTCCCCGACGCGCCGTCGGGGTAGCGCTCCAACATCAGCGGACGGTCGCGGATGGCGCGCAGCAGCGGTTCCGCCACGGCCTGGTAGTAGCGCACCAGGTCCAATTTAGTTTCGCCGCGGCGGGAGAAATACACCTTCGACGGATTGCCGATGGTCAGCGAACGCCCGGACACCTCGATCTCGATCGATTCACTCACCGTGCCACCTCGACGCCGAAGATCTCGGCCAGTTCGGCCGGCGCGGCCTCCTCGAGCTGGGCGTAGGTGCAGGAGGCGGGGGTGCGGTCGGTCCGGAACCGGACCAGGCGGCCGCCGTGGCGCAACCGCCCCGACTGCAGATGCTCGTAGCGCACCTCGGCCACCAGCTCCGGTCGCAGTGCCTCCCAGGACAGATCCTTGCCCCCGGTCCAGCGGCTGATCCCGCCCGGCATCTTCCCCTCGGCCCGCACCTGCGCGGCCGCATCCGCCCAGTCTCGCCAGGGGTGGCCGTCCAGGGCGTTCTCCCGATACGGCGCCAGCTCACCGATCAGCTCCACGCGCCGGGCGGCGGTGAAACTGCTGGCCACCCCCACGTGATGCAGATTGCCCGTGTCATCGTAAAGGCCCAGCAGCAGCGACCCCACCCCTTTGCCGTCCTTGTGCCAACGGAAACCGGCGACCACACAGTCGGCGGTGCGCTCGTGTTTCACCTTGAGCATCACCCGCCGGTCCTGTTCGTACGGCAAATCGTTGGCCTTCACCATCACCCCGTCGAATCCGGCGCCCTCGAACCGGGTGAACCAGTCCTGGGCGATATCGGGATCTTGGGTGAGCGGGGTGAGATGCAACCGGGCGAACGCGGTGTCCAGGATGGGTTCCAACAGCCGGCGGCGTTCGAGGAACGGCGTCTCGGTGAGGTCCCGATCACCCAAGGCGAGCAGATCGAACGCTACGAAACTCGCCGGTGTCTCGGCGGCCAGTTTCGTCACCCGCGAGGCCGCCGGATGCAAGCGCAGTTGGAGGGTGTCGAAATCCAGTCCGGTCTCGGTGACGACGACGATCTCGCCATCGACCACACACCGTTGCGGCAACGCTTGCCGCAATAGGTCGGCGACCTCGGGGAAATACCTGGTCAGCGGACGGTCGTTGCGGGAACCGAGTTCGACCTCGTCACCGTCGCGGAACACCACGCAGCGGAACCCGTCCCATTTGGGTTCATAGCTCAGGCCGGCGCCCCGCGGAATCGACGACACGGATTTCGCCAGCATCGGGCGCACGGGCGGCATCACCGGTAGGTCCACACGATCCTCCTCGGTCGGGTCCTCACCGATATCGACGCCGTTGTCGCCGCCGATTCATCGGTGCCAGGATCGTATGCGGGACCGCCGACACCCCGGCGTGTCCGCCCCGAACAACCGGAGGCACCGGCTCAGCGGTCGAGCCAGCCCTGCTCGTCGGCGAATTCGGTGAGACGCTCTCGGATGGTGACGATCTCCCCCGCTGTGAGCGCGGGCGAGGCGTCCAACAACAGTTCGGTGATCAGCCGAGTGTGTTCGGCCGCGGTGAGCCGTCCGTCACCGCGGTCTCGATTCCGCGACCGCCCACCGGTTCCGGTATGCGAACCGCCCACTGCGCTGAGATTGACCGCCTTCGGCCCGCGATCGCCTTCGGTGACCTCGAATTCGAACATCCGGCCCTGTCGCAGTTCGTCTTCGTCGAGGCCTATATCGTTGACATGAACGAAGACGTCGGGGCCGCCGTCCTCGGGGCGGATGAATCCGAACCCCCGCGATCCGTCGAACGACACCAATTTCCCGATGGACACCACACCCGCTCCTCGCGCCGACGCTATGGCCACTCTAGCTCCGACCGCGCCCATCATCGAGGGAAGCGACTTGTATCGGGTGGGAAACCGCCGGCCGTGATTCCGGTCACCGCGGCAGCCGTATCGGCCGATGACCGGATCACGCTGTGCCGCATGGTTTTTCGGTCCGGATCAGTTCCGATACAGGCTCCGGTAGGCGGTGAGCATGGCGACCAGATGGTCAACGATCTGTTCACGGGTGGCGCGCAGCGAACCGTTGAGCCAGGCCGAGAACATGCCCGCGTTCCCACTGGCCATGGTGACCGCGGCGAGCCGGCGTCGTACCGGATCGTCGATTTCGGTGAACAGGTGGTCCTGGATCAGCCGGGTGAACGCCGGCATCACGGCGATCGTGGTCTGCCCGAGGCCGGTACTCGAATACGGTTCCACCAGAAAAAGTCGCGACTTACGGGGATCTTCGAGCACCCTGTCCACCAGGATCTCCGACAGCGCCCGGTCCCGTGAGGGATCGTCGGCCACCGCGAAGGCCGTCATCGGTTCCAGGAATTCTTCGGCCACCTGCCGGTACAGCACGTCCAGCAGTTCGTCGCGGCTGCCGAAGCTCTCGTAGAAATAACGGTCGGTGAGATTGGCCCGCCGGCACACCGCACGCATGGTCACCCCGCTCGCCCCGGCATCGCCGATCAGGTCCAGCGCGGCCTCCAGCAGCGCTGCCCGACGCGCCTGTTTGCGCTCCGAGAGCGTAGTTCCACCCCAGATCCGGGGCCCGGCTTCGTCCGATCGCTGATCTGAATGCACCCGTTCACATTAGTGCCGCCGTGCCCGACCGCGTTCGGCCATCGCGAGGATCCACCGCGACCGGCCTCTGCGGTAGCCGTGACTCGCTGGTATCCGGCAGTGTCACACCGATTCGGCCGGCCCGCGGGCTCGGAACGGAGAGCCCGCATGAGAACCCTGGACCGTCTACTGGTGGACCGCAGTGCCCGGGTACGGCCGACCCGCGCCGATCGGATACTGCGGCGGCTGAGTATCAGCGCGAATCACGATCAACCGGGTTGGTCGTGGCGGCGCTGCTGTCGCCACCAATGGGGAAGTCGTGCACCGAATCGAGGAACTCACTGTCACCGGCATTCCGGAGGCGCTGTCCGTCTTCCGCGCACCGGACCGTGGGCCGGTGGTGTCCGGACCGGCCCCGGAGAGTGGCCAATCCGGCGGAACGCTCACTTTCACGTTCGTCCTGACCGCGGCGGTGGTGCTGTCGACCGGCTACGCCGTCGTCGGTGGTGCGCACAACGACATGGATGCGCCGCTGCTGGTGATGCCCTGGCGTGGTGACGGTCTCACCGAGTGCGCCACGGTCGTCACCCACCTCGGCGGTGTGGTCGCCATGTGGACGCTCACGCTGCTTGCCTGTGTACGGTTCGCCCGGCGTGGGCAGGGGGCAGGATTCGGCCTGGTCGCAGGCGTCGGGCTGGGAGCGGCGATGTCGGTGCGCGTGCTCGAGCGTCTCATCGGACGCGAGCGCCCGCCCGTCGAGGGCCGACCGGTCGCCGTCGCGGACCCGGCGCATCCGTCCTCGCCGCCTCGGCTCCACGGCGGTGGTGGGTGTCCTCGCCACTCTTGCGGTGTGGCGGGCGAGACGATATCCGATCGCCGTGACGGTGGTGGCGGGCGCGCTCGTCTTCGTTGGGTTGGTGGGTCTGTCGCGGACCTATCCGGGTGTGCACTGGCCGACCGATGTGCCGGCCGGATGGGTGGTCGGTGCCCTGTGGGTACTGCTCGGCGCGGCCGCGTACCTGCGCCCTGCCATGGCTCCCGAGGCGGCGATGAAACGGCAGGCGGCATTCGGACGGCACGTACGGCGGGGCACAGTACTTCGCCGGGTGTATTTCAGCGCCCGCGTTCCATGGCCAGTCCCGCTGCCCGCCACGCCGCGATCCCGCCATCGAGGCTGTAGGCGGTATGCCCGGTATGCCGGGCCGCCGCGGCGAACTGCCGGGACAATTCGCCGGTGGGGCAGACGAACACCACCGGATACGCCCGAGAGAAGGGGGTGCCGTGGACGAGCAGTTCGTCGAGCCGGTCGTCGGGGATGTTCAGCGCGCCGGGGATATGCGCGATTCGGTAGGCCATGGCGCCGCGGGTGTCCACGATCACCATCCGCTCGGTGCGGTCGAGTTCGGCCAATTCGGCGGGGGACAGGGACGGGGCGGCGGCCACCTCCTGCGGAGACGGCGTATAACGGCGGGTGCTCCGGCCGAACAGTCCCGGCCGGCGCTGCTTGATATAGGACAGATAGGGCTCGAGCCGGTCGCAGACGATAACGATCCCCACGATCGGCTCCTCGATGCCGGTGGTGTCGCGGGCGGCCGCGAGGGTGTCCACAGCCGCGGCATAGGCGGCGCCGCTGGTGGGGCCGGCGAGTACGCCGTACCCGGTGACGAGTTCCAGGGTCGCGTCGACCGCGCGACCCGACTCCACGGTGACGATCTCGTCGTAGAACTCCGGCTGGAACAGGCCCACATCCCACATCTCTCGTTCCGAGCGGATTCCCGGGATGAAATCGGTGCGTTCGGACACCACCGCGACCGTCCGCAGTTCGGGATGGTGTTTACGCAGATAGGTGCCCGCGCCGCGGCTCGAACCGGTGGTGCCGAGACCGGCGAACAGATAATCCACCCGAGCGACACCTACGGCGGTGAGATCCTCGTGGATTTCCCGGCCGGTTCCGTCGTAGTGGGTCTGCACGTTCTTCTCATTGGTGTACTGCGACAGATGACGGAACCGCCCCGGCTCGGCGGCCATGGTCGCATCGATCGCCGAATAGACGTCGTTGGGTGTGGTGGGATCGGGGCATTCGGACAACCCCGGCAGCTCTACGATGTCAGTGCCGAGCAACCGCAACAGATCCCGCACCTCGGCGACCCTGATCCGATTGGTCACCGCCCGCAGCTCGATGCCGTGCACGGCACCGAGAATTCGCAGTGCCTTCGCAGTATTGCCACTGGAGGCTTCGATCAGCGTCTGGTCCTGTTCGAGTACGGAGTCCAGCTCGTCCCGGAGCATGCCCCAGGCAATACGGTCCTTGACCGACCCGAACGGGTTCTGCGATTCGAGCTTGGCGTACAGCTCTACGCCGGTGAGCCCGTGGACGCCGGGGTCCAAGCGTAGGAGGGGAGTATTGCCTATCAGCTCGGTGATGTGGTGATAGATCGTCACGGGACCTCGGCAGTGGTGTGTCGTTGGGGCGGAAGCGGGGCACCCTCCGAACGCACACCGCTGTGGGAGGGGACAGTTTCGACCGGTATGTAGTCGGCGTCCGGGCAGGTGGTGAAGGTCCGGCCCCGACGGACCACCGCCACCTTCTCCGGCGACGGATGCATCGCCGCCGCGGCGGCCGACAGGTCCATGTGATACGCGGCGGTATTCGGGAACACCACCAGATCCCCCGTTCGGGGCAGCCACGGCAGCCACACCTTGCGAGCGGTGATCAGATCCCGTTCCAGACACAACCGTCCGGCGAAATACACCCCGACCGCCCGTCCACCGGGTTCCGGCGCCTGCCCGGTACCCGGCAACACCAGCGGGTCCACCATCACCTCCTGGTCGGCCGGTGTCACCTGGTCCCGGCTGAGGTCCACGTGGACGAGCACGCTGTCGTCGGCGGCCTCCTTGACGAACTCGACCCGCGCCACCGTCACCCCGGCGTGATCGACCAGGGCTTTACCCGGCTCCAACCACAGGTCGAGCAGATTGTCGCCCGCCACCCGTGCCACGCTGCGTCCGCCCTGTCGCTCCAGCGGCGCGGCCAGTAGGTCCGCCAGCATGCGGTCCGCCGCCACGGTGTTCGCGTACTTGTGGAAGACCGGTGTCCCGCGCACCACGCCGCCTTCCATGTGGTAGCCGAAGGTGTTGTGCCCCCAGCTCATCGCTTCCCCACGTCCGGCGAGCGCGTCTCGCAGGGCCCGCGCATAGTGGTCGAAGCGTTCGGCATCGGCGGTGAACACCTGCCGCAGACCGCCTCCGATATTCAACGCCGACGGGAGGAGATCGTATTCGTAGGCGCGTTCGACCAGGGAGAAACAGGTATCGGCGGCGCGCACCCGTTCCGTGGTCTCTCCGGTATCAAGGTGGAAGGCGTAACCCAGGAAATCGAGCCGGTCCCGATACCGGATCAGCGTTGTCAGCGCCGTATCGGCCCGGTGTACCGGAACCCCGAACCGGCTCGGCTGCGATCCCTCGAATCCGGAGACCCGCACCAGCGTCGGTACCGGGGCGGCCGGATCGGTCAGCTGCGCGAGCGTATCCAGTTCCCAGAGGTTGTCAACGTTCACCGTCACTCCGGTCCCGACCAACGCGCGCAGGAACCCGGCACCCTTCGGGCCGGTGGCCTCGATCCGGTCCGCCGAGAATCCGGCCGCCCGCGCCGACGCCAGTTCTCCCGCCGAGGAGACATCGATGCCGATCCCGGCCTCCGCCGCTGTCCGCGCGAAGGTCCGCGACCGGTTCACCTTGTGCGCGTAGTACATCCGCCAACCGGCCGTCGCCGAGTCGAGCACACCGCGCAGTTGCTCGATGTTCTCCGCCATTACCTGGGGAAACAGCAGATGTACCGGCGATCCGTAACGCGCCGCCACCTCCGCGAGGGCCCCGTGGTCGTCCAGGAATCCGCGAACCAGCGGATGCCACAGCGCGGGTAGCCCGGGCGGCGATTCCGCGGACGCGAGTGCCGCCGGTTCCGGACCTGGACCGCTCACCGCGGTGTACCCGGCACGTCGCGGTCGGCGTCCGGACGATCACCGACCGGGTTGTAACCGCCGTCGCGGAGGGCCTCGAAGGCACGTGCCCGGTTGCGCGGACTGCGGAACTCCGCCACCACGCGTTTGCTGTCGAGATCGATATCGACCACGGCGATGTCCATCGACTCCAACACCCCGCCGATTGTGCGCACGCAGTGCTTGCACGTCATATCCGGAACGTAGAAGATCCGGTCCTCCACGGCCGCGGGCCCGTCGTCGAACGTATCCGCCGCCGGAGGCACCTCCATCACCTCGCACCGTTCGGTCAGTTCGGTGAACACCTCGACGAACCGCCGCGCCACCACCGGCAGGATGCTGTAGTGCTCGTCGTCGAGTCGATGCGGCACCGCCGCCAGACAGGACGGCCGGGTGCCGGGCGGCAGCAAGGCGTACTGGCGGGAGATCAAGTCCAGGTCGTCGTGGTATTTCGCGATTGCTGCGTCCACACTCAACCCTTCCTCGGTGGTGGCGCGCCGCATCACCGCGTGCGCGTCGGCGATGGTGGCGTCCTTCATCGCCCGCAGGGTCGCCACGGTCTGCGCCGAATACCGTACCGTCCCGTCGGGCTGGGATAGCAGTGTCACCGGGATCATCCCGCGACGGTAGGTCGAGGCCTGCAACTCCCAATACCAGCGGGTGGCGACCGCGGAGAATATCCCGGAGTCGTGGATTCCCCAGGCGAATTCGGTGGGGGTGCGATAGGGCGTCTGCCGGGCGACCAGCGCGTGCTGGGCCAGCGCCCGTCCCGTCGCCTCCACACCCACCCGGAAGATGTCCATCGGCTCGTGGTCGGTGGTAGTGGCCGCCAGCACCGCGTGGGCGTCCGGGCCGAGGCCGGTGATCCGCTCCGCCAGGCCCGTGTCGGCGGCCAGGGCGTGCCAGAGCGCGAGCACCGTCTCGCGCATCACGATCGGCACGAGGGGCCCGAGTCCGTCGGAGCGGTAATATCCGGTATTCGGTACTCCGTCGCTATCGGTCCAGGTCAGCCGGTGGGTGGCGCTGGTGATCTCATCGGCCCGGCACGGCCGCATGAACCGCTGTAGATACAGCCGCTGGGAGACGGTCAGATGGCTGCCTGCTTCGGGCCGGACCGGGGTACTCGTGTACTCGATCCGACGTGCCGGTCCGGGCTCGTGCACCGTGAACAGCCCGGGGCGGGCGAGTTCGGCCAGGATTCGGGAAGCGGCGCGGCGGTCGTACCGGGCGGCCGTTTCGGCGGTGGGGGCGGCGGTCTCGGTGTTCACATGACCTCCTCGGCGATGGTCCGTACGCACTCGGTGAAACGATCGATCTCGTCGCGGGTGTTGTAGACCTGGGTGCTCACCCGAACCGACTCCGGATCCGGGCCGCCGCCCGGGATACAGTGCGCGCCGGAGCGGACCAGGAAACCGTGCTCGCCGAGTACGAACCCGAGATCGGCTGCCGATATCCCCTCAAGGGTGAAGGAGACAATGCCATAACCGGTGGCGCAGGGCGTGTGTCCGGGCCCGGGCAGCAGTTCGACACCCGGTATCTCCCGCAGGCCGGCGACCGAGCGCAGGGTCAGCTCACGATTGTGCGCCTCGACGGCCCGCATATCGAACGATTCCAGGACCTCCAGGGCACTACCGAGGGCGAGGATCCCCGGAATATTGGGAGTACCGCCCTCCATCAGCCCGGGCATCGCCCCGGCCTCGAGCCCGGTTCCGGTCGGACGCACGGCGGAATTGCCGCCCGGGAGGAACGGGCGCAGCCGTCCGTGCACCCGGCGGTGGCAGTACAGGATCCCGGTGCCCGGCGCACCGAACATCTTATGCGCGGCGAACACCGCGAAATCCGCGCCCAGGGCGGTGACGTTCACCGGTAGATGACCGCCACTCTGACTGCAGTCGAAGCAGACCAGCACGTCCGGCGGCAGGCTGTCCCGGAGCTCCTCGAGCGTGGTCAGCCCGCCGAAGACATGATGAAGGTGGCTCACGGTCACCAACCTGGTGCGTGGGCCGAGTTTGTCCGCGATATCGGCGATATCGGCCTCACCCAGATCGGTGACCCGGTAGGGCACCAGCCCGATTCGGCAGCCGAACCGGGCGAGGATATCGCGCAGTTGATACCACGGGTAGATATTGGCGGCGTGGTCGCGTGGACTGTAGAGGATCTGGTCACCGTCGCGGAGTTCGGCGAGCCCCCAGGAGAGCGCGACGGCATTGAGCGCGGCGGTGGCACCGCCGGTGAAGACCACCTCGTCGGGGTGCTCGGCGCCGATGAACCCGGCGGCGCGGGTGCGGATCGCGGCGATCCGCTCGGTGAGGACGGTCGCCCACGGGTAGGTCCCTCGGGCGGTATTCGCCGTCCGCGAGGCGTGATAGTCGCGAATCGTATCGATGACCAGGAGTGGCTTCTGAGTCGTGGCGGCACTGTCCAGATACACCTTGTCGGACTCGGCCAGCGCGGGGAACAAAGCCCGCACACCCGCGGATATGGGCCGGCCCGGCGTATCCGCTTCGACGTCGACGGACGGGGTCGGGTTCGGGGCTCGCGTCGGTGACCCCGCCATGACGCTCCCTTCGCCGGACCTGTTCGACACCCATAACGATACGCATGTCGCTCCTCGAAGCGGCAGCCTCACAAGGTCTTTGGGATACGGTGCCGCTTCGGCCCGAGCCGAACCGACCGCTTTCGGTGCATTTGCGCCGGAGCGTCTCATATGTCGGTGGGTTGCGCTACGGTGCGGCCCATGCCGCTCACCGTCGAAGAACGCGAACAGTTTCTCGCCGAACCGCATATCGCCGCGCTGTCCGTGAGCGCGGGATCGGATCGGGGTCCACTGACCCTACCCATCTGGTATCAGTACGCCCCGGGTGGCCAGGTCTGGTTTCTCACCGGAACCGAATCGGAGAAGATGCGTCGTATCCGCGCGGCGGGCAGGGTGAGCCTCATGGTCGAACGGCTCGAGCCCACCGTCCGCTATGTGAGCGTGGAAGGCCCGGTGATCTCGGTCGAGCCGATGACCGAGGCGCGGCATCGGGAGATGACAGCCCGATACCTGCCCCCGGAGAAGGTCGAGCCGTATCTGGCCTACGCGGCATCGTTCGGCGACCAGGTGGTGGTGTCCGTGCGGCCGGAACGTTGGCTGTCCGCTGACCTCGGCGCTTCCAGCGACTGGTAGCGCATGCCGTTCGGCCGCCGGATTCGTCAGTAGCTACCCTGCAGATAGTCGACGAGGTGCTCACGTTCGGTGGCCAGTTCGGAGAGGGCGCTCTTGACCACGTCGCCGATGCTGACGATCCCGACCAGGCGGCCGTCCGCGACCACCGGAAGATGTCGAACGCGGTGCTCGGTCATGGTGCGTCGCAGTCCGTCGACGTGATCATCGGGTGCGCAGGTGCGTACTTGCGCGGTCATGATCCGGGATATGGGAGAGTCCAAGAGTTCGGCGCCGTATAGATGTAGCGCGCGGACGATATCGCGTTCGGACACTATTCCCGCGATATGGTTACCGTCCGGGGAGACCACAACGGCACCGATATTGTGCTCGGTCAATACCGCCAGGAGCGAGCGGATACTGGTTTCGGGCGGGACCGTCGTGACATCGCTACCTTTGGTACGCAGGATCTCGGCGATTCGCATTGTGCACCATCCAAAAGATGACGGGATTCTAGAATCTCTCGATATTCGACCGTTGACCAGCACGAATCGGCATCGGGTTCTCGGATGGAGCGATGCGGCCCGCGTGGCGGCGATTATTCGTCGTCCAGCCCGGCCGATAGATAGGCTGCGGCGGCGAGCCACTGGCGGCACTGGGGACCGTGCACATCGTGCACGTGCAGTATCTCGCGAGCCTGCCGGTAGGTGAGCACGGGCGGTTCACTGTTGCAATCGGCCGTGGGAAATTCGGGTGCCGGATAGTGGCGCAGCGGCTCACGATGGTGGCCCAGATTCTCGACACCGGAAGCGCCTCCGAAGGCGGTCCGGTGGGGACTTCGGAATGGCTGGATCATTCGACTGCCCCTCGCGTCCGACGTGTAGGAGAGGTGTGGTGCCGCGCCGGGACAACTCCCCGGCTACCTCCCCGGGTTATTTCGTCGAGTCTTGCAGACGTTCCTTACAGATGCAAGAACATCTGCAAGGAACATCCGAAAAAACATCGCCGAAAACGACAGCGGCGGACGCGGGTCTCGAGCCCGCGACCGCCGCTGTACGCGTGGGAGGTTCTGCTACCGGAATGCGGCCTCCGATTACGGCTTGCGCGCCACCCCGCCGTAGGCCGAGATGGGCCGGACCTCGCCGAGGTCACTGTTGTCCGGACGCCATTGAGTGATGGACACGAACCCGGGCTCCACCGGCTCCAGGCCGTCGAAAACAGCGCGGATCTCGGCCTGCGGCCGCGGGCTGTAGGGGACGCCCCCGGTATCGGTGTAGTTATGGCACAGCGTCACATACGCCTCGCTGTCGTCGGTGCCGTCCCAGAGCACCAGGTAGCTGCCCGACGGCGTCGCGTCCAACACGGTGTGCACGATGCGACGCATATCCTCGTAGGACTTGGCATGACCCAGGACTCCCATGAACATCACCGCGACGGGCTTGTTGAAATTGAGCACGTTGCGCGCGTCGGAGACGATGACCTCGGGATAATGGTAATCGGAGTCCAGATAGGTGGTGACCCCCTCGTCGGAGGTGCTGGTCAGCAGTGCCCGGGCATGAGCGAGCACCAGTGGATCGTTGTCGACGTAGACGATCTTGGATTCGGGCGCCACGTCCTGGGCCACCTCGTGAGTGTTCTTCATGGTCGGCAAGCCGGTACCGATATCGAGGAACTGGCGGATTCCACATTCCGCGGCCAGGAACCGCACGGCGCGGATCAGGAACTGCCGTGACTGTATGGCCATCGTGGTGATGTCGGGGTCCACGGCGATGCCCGCGTCGCCCGCGACGCGATCGACTTCGTAGTAGTCCTTGCCGCCCATCCAATAGTTCCAGATTCGGGCCGAATGGGGGATATCGGTACGTATCGCGGGGTGATGCTCATCGGACATGGTGTGACTCCTAGGCAAGCATGGTCTGGGGCGGGTTCCGACGTGGGTCGGCGGGCGCCGCAAAGGTGATGGAACCGTCCTTGCCCTGGGACAGTACAAGATTCGCACTCCCTCCATAGGTGGATGCGGGAGGCGATCGGTGCCCGGGCGAACCGCCGTCGCTCTCACGACGGTGTGGGTACACGCTTGTGGAGGGTAGGCGGAATCCGTTGACACGTTGCGGCGAACTTCGTGCTATCGTCCAGATGTCGATGCAGATGCAAGAACGTTTGAGCGTGCATCTGTAAGAACTGACTATCCATCGGAAGTGACGTAGCATGCTGTGCAAGCAAGGAGTGGGTCCTATGTCGGAAGTAACCGCGAACCGGATCGTCGGCGCCTGGCGTAAGAGCACGTTCAGCAACCCGAGCGGCAACTGCGTCGAGTTCGCCGAGGCCAGCAACAATTTGGTGGCCGTGCGCAATTCGCGCGACCCGGAAGGCGGGGTGCTCTTCTACACGCGCCCCGAGATCGATGCGTTCCTGCGTGGAGCGAAGGCCGGAGAGTTCGACGATCTGGCCGGTTGAGATGTAACATGGGCCGTCGGTGCGGTGCGGCCGTGGGCGTGTGGGCGGCGCACTGTGGGTTAACCAAGTATCGGAGACGACTCCATGATCGCAGAGCCCGATGATAGTGGTCGCATAAAACCGGTCGATGCGGATCGCGGGCCTACCGTATTGCGCATCGCCCTGGGCGGCCAATTACGCAGACTGCGTGAGAGCAAGAACATCACTCGGGACGCCGCAGGGGAAGCGATTCGTGGGTCGCATGCGAAGATCAGCCGGCTCGAACTCGGCCGCACCGGCTTCAAAGAGCGGGATATCCGCGATCTGCTGACCTTGTACGGTGTTACGGACCCGGAAGAACGCGAGGCATTTCTCGACCTGGCCCGCCGGGCGAATGAACCGGGTTGGTGGCATCGGTACAGCGATCTGCTGCCATCCTGGTTCGGTACCTATCTCGGTTTGGAACAGGCCGCCACCAAAATCCGTACGTACGAGGCCCATCTGGTGCCGGGACTGCTGCAGACCCCGGATTACGCCAGGGCGGTGGTCACTCTCGGGTACGAGGACGGCGATACCGATCGCCGGGTCGCTTTTCGCCAGCGGAGGCAGGAAATCCTGCACCGCGCCGACCCTCCCGTCATCTGGGCGGTTATCGACGAAGCCGCCCTGCAGCGCCCGGTCGGCGGTTCGCGGGTGCATCGTGAGCAGATGGAGCATCTCCTCGATCTCACCCGCCTGCCGAATGTAACCATCCAGGTGGTGCCATTCTCCGCGGGAGCGCATGCGGCCGCGGGAAGTTCGTTCACCATTCTTCGATTCGCCGAGGCCGAGCTCCCCGATATCGTCTACCTGGAACAGTTGACCAGTGCGCTCTATCTGGATCGCCGTGAGGATCTGGCGCTGTATCTGTCGGTGATGGACCGCCTCAGCGTGCAGGCGGCGCCGCCGGATCGGTCCCGCGAAATCATCGCCGACTACACAAAAGGCCTCTGATTCGAAAGCCCGGGCAGCGCTTCCGATCACGGATAGCGCACACAACGGAACGGCCACGATCGCTCCTCGATCATGGCCGTTCCGTTGTGTGCCGAATCGTTCGATTGCGGTCGGCAACCGCCGCCAATGGCTTTATCGGAGATAAAGCTTCCGGCTCGGCGGTTCCGTCACCGAGTCGGAATGAGTGCCGGCGTCGGGTCAGGCCTTGATACAGCTCGAGGCGACGCGCCAGAACGTAGCCGGCTGCAGGGCGTTGAAGTCCCAATCGTCGGCAAGGGCGTGGACGGTCGATACGATCCGATCGATATCGAAATCGTCACGCGTGGCCGCGCCGGTGGATTCGATCGCGTCGATGACGAATTCGACGGCGGTCTCCCGGGATGACGGAGTGACGGAGTGGCCGTTGCAGCCTGAGAGTGTGTTCATATCAGTACCGTTCGCCGAGTGGCTGATCGGGAAGGGGTCGACTCCTGTCGAACGGCCACCGAACCGGGCCTGGTCACCACGACTTCCGTGCTGATATGGCAGTAGATTACTGGTGGACTCGACCATCGGCTCACTCACGCGGCCTCCCCATGTTATCCCCTGTATAGCGGTGTGCGAATGAGTGTAGGGCGATGGTGCTTTCAAATGCAAGTACATCTGCACGATCGATTGTTCTGCCCAGGGGTTTCTGGGAGCTCAGCGGGCAAGTGCGGCAATCGCATCGGCGATCGGCGTGGGACCCGTGACGAGCTCCACCGTGCTGCCGGCGGTATGTTCGGCGTCGAGGAGTCCCATCAGTACCGCGGCAACATCGGCGCGGGGAATATCGCCCCGGGGCAGGCGCGGTGGGGCCAGCGTGACCCGCCCGGTACCGGGCGTGTCGACGAGCCGTCCCGGACGCAGGATGGTCCAGTCCAGATCGCGGCCACGCAGGTCCTCCTCGGCCTGGGCTTTCGCATCGATATAGGCCGCCCACACCTCATCTCGGCCGGGAGCCGGCGGCAGGCCGGTACCCATGGCAGAGATCTGCAGAAAACGGCGCGTCCCGGTTCGTTCCGCGGCCTCGGCCAGTAGGACCGATCCGTCACGATCGACGGTGTACTTGCGTGCCGCACCACTACCTACTCCCGCGCCCGCGGCGAATACCACCGCGTCCGAACCGCGCACGGTCGCCGCGAGATCCGCCACCTCGGCGCGTTCGAGGTCCAACACCACCGGTTCCGCGCCGGTGGCATAGATCTCGGGGGCATGTTCGGGATTGCGGGTCAGGGCGGCGACGCTGTGCCCGCGGCCGGTGAGCATCTCGGCGAGCAGCAGGCCGATCCTGCCGTGCCCACCCGCGATGACGATGCGCATTCGGGCCTCCTCGGTTCGCATCAACGTTCGGGTCCGCCGGGATTGCACGCCGCTTCGACGGTGGCGTCATATCCGACGTTCGGACGCCATGGTTCCAGATTCCAGGTGGGTTTGTCCGGAGTGACGAGCCGAGCCCATACCCAGTGGCAGATGAACTGGTCCCGCATTCCCGCTGTGTTGGCGTTCGGGGCGGCGGTCAAGACCTCGCGCCAGGCGCGCTCGTCCGATCCGGGGAACGTTGTTCGGCGGCCGGCGGGCGACGGATGGACGAGCAACCGAGGGCCGTCCACGGCCTGTACCCACTCCACGTGGTCGATCAGGGGAACATCCGCGAATGGGTCCACGGTCGGGGTCGTGGCGATCGGTCCGGGAGCCGTGGGGGTCACCGTGGGCGTCGACATTGTCGTGGTCGGCGGCGGCGTGGTGGGTGCGGTGTTCGTCTCCTCCGCGCCGCAGCCCGCCGTTACCACTGTGAACAGCAGCGAGAGTGCGGCGATCGACGCCGGCCGTGTGCCGAGGACGGCGATACGTCGCATAGGGGTCCTCTCGAGAGCGCGGACGGCCTGTGTCGCCGAAATCAGAGCTTAGGGCGTCGGTGTACGCATACGGCACCGACTGCGGAATCACCGACCGATACGCCACCGATAATGGTGTCTTGCCGGGAGACCTCTCGATGACCATAGTCGGGCCATGCGTCGGAGGCGGATGGTAACGGTGGTGGTGCAGGCCGTGGGTGTCCTGGTCATGACTCTGGGCGAGCCCGCGACTGCTCGGTCCGCTCCACAGAGCCCGGGCGCGGTGGCAGAGATGGTGCCGCTTCCGAATTCGGCGCGCATGGCCGCGGCCGGAGCCGAACAACAGCGGCTGACCTACTGGTCGCGCGGTCCCCGGGGGCCCATGCAGAGTACGGCGTCGGTATATGTCCCGCCGGGGACGCCGCCGGCGGGGGGATGGCCCATCCTGGCCTATGCGCACGGCACCGTCGGTATCGCGGATCACTGTGCGTTGACGCTGTCCCCGTACGACTACCGGGTGGAACCCGTATTCTCCCGTTTGCTGGCGTCGGGTTACGCCGTGGTGGTTTCCGACTATGTCGGTCTCGGTACTCCCGGCGTACATCCATACCTGGACGGCCCGGCTCAGGCTCGCAGTGTGATCGACGGGGTACGGGCGGCGCGGGCGTCGGTGCCGGGCCTCGCTACGCGGTGGGCGGTGTTGGGACAGTCCCAAGGAGGACAGACGGCGCTGGTCACAGCGTATATTGCCGAGACCGATGCGCCCGATCTCGATTTCCGGGGTGCCGCGTCGACTGGGGCGCCCGCTACCTTGGATCTGTTTTTACCGGTGGCGGGGCCATTGGTGCCGCCGCTGCCGCTGCGCCGAACCACCACTTACTTCGCCATGCTGCTCGCCGGGATGCGGGCCGCCGCTCCGGAACTCGATATCGACAGCTATCTGACCCCCACCGGGCTGGATGTGTTGCGGATCGTGGAGACGGAGTGCGTGGCCGCCGCCGACGAGCGGGTGCGGAATGTCTCCATCGGTTCCATGCTGCGCCGACAGCTCGACGATCCGGCGGTGGTGGCCAAGGCCCGGGAAATGCTGCACATCCCGACCTCGGGGTACTCGGTGCCGTTGTTTCTCGGCCAGGGGTTGGCGGATCGGGAGGTGCCGGCCCCGCTGAGCGCTCCACTGATCGCCGACCTGTACCGCTCGGGGGCGGATTTCACAGTGCGGCTGTATCCGGGGGATCACATCGCCACGGCGCACGACGCCCTGCAGGATGTGCTGGCGTTCCTGGAGAGAGTGTTCTCCCCGTCCTGATCGGCGTCAGCGCCATAGCGTGTGGCACGGAAGGCGGCGTAGCCCCGGGCGTACCTTTCCGTCGACGGTCACGGCAAGTCCGGCATGCAGCGCGGCGGAGGTGAACTCCCAGGCCTCGGTATCGGTGGCCGCGTATTCGAGGACCAGGGCATCTTCGGGGGTCGAGCCCTCGAAATAGATCCGCACGCGGCGGGTGGGGATATCGTTTTCGGTGCCGATGGCGCCGGCACCGCGGCTGTGGGCGGTGATCGGTGCAGTGGCGTCCATGTCCCCGTCTCCCTTCCCGTGGCATCCGCGTGGACGCCGATACCCGTAACGGTAGGCCCCCACCATTGGGGGGAACATGTTCCTGTCCGCTCCCTGGGTAAGTCACAGGGCGGCTGCGGCACCCCTGGGTGTCGATCACCAGTGCGGCATGCCCGGGCGCCGCGTCCGACCGACCCATCTGTGGTATACCGAAAGTGGTTATTTCGGATGGATGCTCGGCTTTTTCCTGGCGTAGCGGCTTACCGATATGGACGGCGGAGGTGGCGGTTCGATCGAACGACCGGGCCTTTCGGTCCGTTCGGTATCGATCTTCGAATGGCGGATTGCTATACGGTTGCGGGAGTAGGTGTGGTTCGTCGGTCTGACGCGGTAATCGGGTCGAATCGCCTTGTTGCGGGTGGCGAGCCCGAAAGCCGTCGAGCCCGGGGGTCTGGTTCGTGCGCGGATCGGGGCCGGTTGCGCCATGACCGTCGGGCCGTTGAATCGACCGCAGTGGCGGCTCTCCCTGTGCCGGCGCGAATACCGTTAGGAGCAAACGGGTTTCGTTTGGCTTTCGGTATGCGCTTCATGCGAAACTCGAATAATGGGTGCTTCGGGAGTGCGGGCGGTGTCGCAAGTGGATACGTCGGCGGATAAGTCAACCGGCGCACGCACCGCGGTCGAGGGTGGTCCCACCGTTCTGCGCATGGTGCTCGGCGGCCGGCTGCGACGGTTGCGGGAGGCGTGTGGGATCAGCCGGGAGGACGCGGGCGCGCATATCCGCGGCTCGGATTCCAAGATCAGTCGGTTGGAGCTGGGGCGCACCAGTATCCGAGAACGTGATCTGCTGGACCTGCTTCGACTGTACGGGGTGACCGACGAAGACGAGCTCGAGGCGTTCGTCGAACTCGCGAAGCAGGCGAATACCTCGGGGTGGTGGCATCGCGACAGCGACTGGCTACCCAAATGGTTCGATATGTATCTGGGGTTGGAGCAGGCGGCGCAGATGATCCGCTGCTACGAACCGCGTGCCGTACCCGAGCTGTTGCAGACCGCCGAATACGCGCGTGCCCTGCTCGCCTTGGCGCACCCGAACGAGTCGGAGGAAGCGATCGAGCGGCGTGTCGCCCTGCGGATGCGTCGCCAGCACATCCTGACCCGATCGGACCCGCCGCATCTCTGGCTGATCGTGGAGGAGGCGGCGTTGGCTCGGCGGATCGGTGGTTCCCGGGTATGGGGCGAGCAGATCGATGCGCTGCTGGCGGCCGCACGTCGGCCTAATATCACCGTTCAGGTGCTGGCAGATCACGTCGGTGGCCCGGCTGTGGCCGACGGCGCATTCACCTATCTGCGATTCGCCGAGCCCGACCTGCCCGATATCGTGTATCTGCAACAGCTCACGGGCGCACTGTACCTGGACAAACGTGCCGATCTCGACGCTTACCGCGCGGTGGCCAACCAGCTGTCGGTGCATGCCGCCCCGCCCGAGTACACGGTGGGTCTGTTGACAGCGCTGCGGCGTAGACAACCGCGGGTGCTGGATCGGCCGTTCGGGACCGAACCCCGTCCCTGAGGACACGCTCGTCGGCGCGTCGGTAGGGACGAGCCCCGGTCTGTCCTACCGGGCGCGGTGGCGGGTGACCCCCTCGAGATCGGCGGCCGTATGACTTGTCCGTTTCAGGTCTAATTGAGGAGACGCCGTCGTGGTGTCTCCGCGGATGCGGTGCCGGGAAATACGCGCCCGGCGGCTTCCACCGTTATTGGATTGTGATGATCCCCAACCGGGTGCGGGTGGGCCGATGACTTCCCCAAAAGTGCCGCGGATCGACGTATCCGGGGCTTCGGCGTTATTACTGTCCGGTAGCCATGAGGGGCAAAAGCCGGCTCGGGAAACCGCGGCGTGAAGGCCGAACTTGTAGCGCATCTGCGGCGACAGGGCCGCACTGCCTCGTCCGGAGAGCTGGGCATCACGGTGCGGGTCTGCCTGGCCGAGGTTGCAGAAGCGCTCGCTCCGCGGTCGCGGCGTACCGCCATGCCCTCCGACTCCGTTACCGAGGCCGCTGTCCGCTGGGCCCGGGAAGGTGTGGCGCTGGAAACCGTACCCGGTGCGTTCCGCGAAAGCACCCAAGCGGCGGTGGAATATCTCACCGAACACGCCGCGGATGCGGACACCGGTGATCTGCCCGCCGGTGTCCGGCCGGTGGTGCGGGCACCGGAATCGGCCACTGTCACTGCCGCCTACCTGGACGAATACCGGTTGGCGGCCCGAGAACACCAGACCATGGCACAGACTCTGATCGCGGCCCTGTCGAGCGGGTACGGGGTGACCGCATTGGCGAAACGCAGCGGGATCCGGGTGGCACCCGCGTGTCAGGTGGCGGTGCCGGCGATTCCGCCGTACCCGGAGGAGGCCGCCGCCGGTCTCGGCGCGGTCTGCGCGGCCCGCCGCAACTGCGCCGGGTGCAGCCCGCGCTGGGGACTCCACTCGGGTCGCGGGCACTGTCCTTGCCGACCGTCGAGGGCGGAACCGTGCTGGTTCCCGTGGAGGCCGATACCCTGATCGGCACCGGCCCGGCGCCGCGCCTGACGCTGTACCTGTTGGACGGCGTGGATGGGGGAGTGACCTCCGGCCGGCTGATCAGGGGTGATGCGGCCGAATTCTTCGTAGACAAGCCGATCGATATGGTCCTCGCCACCGGCGGCACCGCTAGTATGTACACCGACTGGGTGTGCGCCGCGCCGCGCTCGGACCGAACCGCTGGAAGACGTTCCTCACCGAGGAACTGCCACCGCTGATCGATGCGGCGATGAACACCACCGGCGTGAACGCGATCGCCGGGCTGTCCATCTCGGGCACCACGGTCTTGCAACTGCCGATCGCGAAATCCGGTCTGTACCGCGCGGTCGCTGCCTACAGTGAATGCGCGCAGATCAGAGACCGGATCAAGTACGAGTTCGTGGAACCGGCGGTGCAGGCCTGCGGCGGCGACGTCGACATTATGCACGGCCACCCGGCGGTCCGATGCGGGCCGCCAACGACCCGTATGTGCGCGCCGATCGGCTGTGGGGTCTGGACTGTTCGTCTCCACCGGCACGGGTGTGCCCGGTATGTACGACATGTACAACGGCACCCATATGCAGCCGAGTCCGGGATAACCCCAGACCATAGGGGTAGCAGAGCACAGAGAGGATCTGATCGTGGAACCAATGCCCGGTACGCCTGGCCTCACTGCGCGGGGCGTGCGAGTACTGGTGCAAACAGGAGCGACCGGTCGGTGAACCATGGGCGCGGCCGGTGACCTGGTCGGTGCCGCCGGATCGTTCCCGGGCGCAGCCGCGCGGCGAGGTGGAGCGAATCCTGGGCTCGGATACGCCGCCGCGGGAGCGGGTGCTGTGGCAGATGCTGTACGAGACGCAGCCCGCGCCGACTTGCCCCGCGGTCCCTACACGCTGAATCAGTTCCGTCGTTCTCGGCTCACACACGCGGCGGAGGACGGGGCGTCCACACCGATGCTGATGCGCATGAGCGGGCACACCTCGATGCGGTCGCTCGGCACGTACGCGCGCTCGTCGGCGGAGGCGTTGATCCGGTGGTGGGCCGGCAGCGCCCCTGTCTCTCGCAAGTGGCGATGAGGTGGACCGCTGTCGATGAGTCGAGCGCTTCCGGTTCGAACCTACGCGCTGTGCCGTCGCACTGGACGTACTCGCAGCATCCGTGCATCGATTCGTCATTCGGGATTGGTGATCCTGGCCAGGACGATGCCGCCCACGATCATCGACAACGCTAGCACTCTGCCCGCGCTCAGCGGATCCCTGTGGACGATCACTCCGAGGGCGATGGCGCCGACCGCGCCGATCCCGGTGAAGACAGCGTACGCGGTGCCGACGGGTAGAGTCCGCATCGCATGCGAGAGCAGGTATACCGCGACTGTGGCGAGCACGAAGCAGAGCAGTGTGGGTAGTGGTCGGGTGAAATTCTGTGTCGGTTTGATGCTCTGGGACCAGGCGATTTCCACCAGTCCCGCCACACCGAGTGTCAGCCAGTTCATTTCAGTACTCCTTGCCGAGTGCGCGAGCGGTATCGAGGGCGAGCACGTAGGATGCGTCGTGCTCGTCGCGGAGGTGCGCCAGCGCCGGGTCCTGGCGGGAGTTGGCCAATTCGGTATTGATGAAAACCGTGTCGGTCACGGCGAAATGGCCTGCGAAGAAATCGCGGAGATAGCGCTCCTGATAGTCGAAGGCGGCCTTGGGCATACCGGGCGAGTAGGCGCCGCCTCGGGCGGTGGCGACGACGAAACGCCGCGGTGCCAACGACATCCGGGGGAAAGTCACCTGATCGAGCCATGCCTTCAGCGCGGCGGGGATGGAGTAGTTGTACATCGGGGTGCCGATCAGCACGATGTCGGCGGCCAGTAGTTCTGTCAGCAGCGGCTCGACGATCCGCCATGCCGCGGCCTGTGCGGGTGTATGCGCCTGCATGGCGAGCCGATCCAGGTCGATGGAGCCCGCGGCGAGGACCGTATCGCAGATCTCGGTCCAGCCCGCATCGATGAACGGCACCGGATCGTCGGTCAGATCCCGGTATATATAGCGACCGCCGGAATGCCCGGCCCGCCGGGAGTCGGCGAAGGCGGCGCTTACCTCCCGGCTGATCGAACGGGTGCGTGCGCTTGCATCCAGGTGTAACAGCGTGGTCATGACCCAACCTCTCCCAAATAAGTGGACATTGTGTCCGATTAAGAGAACTGTAGATTGAAACGGACATGATGTCCATTTGATCCCTGAGTCGGTTACAGTGCTGGTATGGACATCCGCTCCGATCTGCTCATCGCGCCGGCGGCTGGTGGCGTCGAACGAGCGGACGCGGCGCGCAACCGGGCCAAGATCCTCGCCGCGGCCGCCGAACTGCTCACCACCCGAGATCCCCGCACAGTGACGATGGACGACATCGCGAAGGCTGCCGGCGTCGGGCGTGGCACGCTGTATCGGCGCTATCCCGATACCGGCGCCATCGCGCTCGCCTTGCTGGATAAACACGAACGGGTGATTCAGGAGCAATTACTCGGCGGCGCACCACCTCTGGGTCCGGGTGCGCCCCCGGCCGAGCGGCTGGCCGCCTTCTACGCGGTCATGGTCGAACTGCTGGATGCTCATGCTGATCTGGTGTTGGGCGCGGAGAGCGGTGGAGCGCGGTTCGCAACCGGCGCGTACGGGTTCTGGGAGGCGCATGTTCGGGCGCTGTTGGTGGAAGCCGGTGTGGCGAGCCCTGATTCGCTCGTAGACACCCTGCTCGCCCCCTTGGCTGCGGAGGTCTACCGGCATCAACGCGAGCGGGGCTTGAGTTCCGCGCAGATCACCGCCGCGCTCACCGGACTCGCCCACGCCGTCATCGAGTCCGTCACCGGTTGACCTCTCGGCTGCCGCCCTGTCAATCCCCTTTCTCGCGCCTCGCGCCGACCTCGATGGCGGAGCCCGGGATCGAGCGTCGGGTCTCACGGCGTGGCCACAGGCCTTGCCACGACGACAGCGGCGGCGACGGTGGGACCGCGACGAAGCGCTACCGCATGAGGAAGGCGGCGGCCTGTTCACCGATGAACACGCTCGGCGCGTGGGTATGCCCGCGTATCAATACCGGCGTGATCGAGGCGTCGGCGACTCGCAATCCCTGCACACCGCGAACCCGTAGTTCCGGGTCGACCACACTGTCGGAGTCCGAGCCCATCCGACACGTGCCTGCCGGATGGTAGAGGGTGTGCGAGTACCCGTTGAGCGCCGTGGCCAGGATCTCCTCCGGGTCTTCCGGTGCGTTCGGCGGATAGCACAGCGGGCCCAGGACCTCCTTCATCGCGGGTGCCGCGGCCAGTTGCGCGCAGACCCGCAGCCCGGCCAGCATCGCGGCCCGGTCGGCTCCTCCACTGTCGGACAGATAGCGGGGGTCGATCATCGGTTTGGCGAGCGGATCGGCCGAGGCGAGGGAGATCCGACCACGACTGTACGGCCGCAGCAGAACGGTCGCCAGGATCACGCCGTGCTGGGTGGGATCTTGCAGACCTTCGTAATAGAACGGTGCGGGGGCGTACACCAACTCCAGATCGGGTAGTTCCAGATCGTCTCGGCTGCGGATGAATCCGTACGCCTCACCGATGTTCGAGGTGAGCATTCCGCGATGACGCAGCAGATAATTCAGCAGTTCCCGTGGTTTCTCCGCAGCGAACAGCGAATCGGATTCCACCGAATAGCCCAGACCCGCCACGAGATGGTCCTGCAGATTCGCTCCGACCTCGGGACAGTGGTGCACCACATCGATACCGTGGCGGACCAGTTCGTCCCGGTCACCGATACCGGAGAGCATGAGCAGTTGTGGACTGTTGATCGCTCCGCCGCACAGCACCACTTCCCGACGGGCCGTGACCGTGCGGGTGGTGTCGCCCTGCCGGTATTCGACGCCGACCGCGCGGTTGTCGTCGAAGAGCACCCGGGTCGCGGTCGCTCCCGATCGGATGGTGAGATTCGCCCGTGATGCGGCCGGCCGTAGGTAGCCGTCGGCAGTGCTCCACCGCCGGCCGCCTCGCTGGGTCACCATGGTCTGGCTGAAGCCTTCGGGCCGTGGACGGTTCGGCGGTTCCACCGTATAGCCGCATTCGGTCACCGCGCGCAGGTATGCTGCGGTACTCGATCGTGGACTGCGCTGGTGAGAAACGTACAGCAGACCCTCGGTTCCCTGGTCGGGATACTGCGCGTTCTCGACGCGCTCGATTCGGCGGAACTGCCGGACCGCGGCGTCGAATCCCCATTCCGGACCGGCCGCCTGCGCCCATTCCTCGTAGTCGGCCTGAAAACCGCGCACCCACATCATCGCGTTCATCGACGACGAACCGCCGAACATCTTGCCGCGCGGCCAGTAGATCGACCGATTGTCCAGTTCCGGTTGCGGTTCGGTCAGATAGTCCCAATCATGTGGGGTGCGGAACAGTTTCGCGAAACCTGCCGGAATATGGACGAACTTGTCCTTATCCGGGGGGCCCGCTTCCAGCAATACCACCGAACGCCCCGGATCCGCGCTGAGCCGGTTCGCCACCACCGCGCCCGCCGATCCCGATCCGACGATCACATAGTCGGTGCCGGCCATGTCTGTTCCCACTGCACCCTCCGATCTGCCTACGGCCAACTTACGAGATGATCTCCCGCTCGGCGGTGGGTTTCGGTGGACGAATCGGGAAGGGAGCCGCCCGTTTCCTCGTCTCGACCGGGGTTCGGCGGGTATACCTCGGATATGAGTTTCCCGGTGGACTTCGGGCCGTTGCAGGTTGGGCTGATCCTCGTGATCGCCGTCGCGGTGGCCCTGATCGTATGGGCAGTAATCGGCATTCGCCGGGTGGGTATGCGTGCGCTGCTCACTCGCGGTGCCGGCGGGCTGGTACTGCTCGCGGTCGCGGCGGTCCTGTTGTGGATCGCCACCCTTCTGCAGACCTATCTCGGATTGAGCGGTGAGGTCAAGGCCGCCCATGTGATCGTCACCCCGGTGGACGATCGAGAGCATCTGATGCGGGTGGAGCTCACCCTCTACGACGACGATGGAGCACAGCGCAGCGTGCACGAGGTCGAGGGTGACCTGTGGGTCCTGCAAGCCCAGATCGTCGAGCTGCAGCCGTGGGTGAACGCCCTCGGCTTCCATTCGGGTTACCAGGTGTCCCGGCTGTATGGGCAGCGTCTCGACGGTATCGCGACCGAACAGAACCACATCTTCCTGAACGGCGGCGACCGCGACTTCTTCGCGGATATGAACGAGGGGCGTTGGTACACCGAACCGTTCGTGCGTTCCGCCTACGGCAATGCCGTGATCGCCATCCCCGGTGAATACGACGTCTACATATCCCACGACGCCATCAAGACCCGCCCGACCGAGCGGTGACCCTCGCCTCGCTCACAGGTCCGGTCGTGTCCGCGCCGCTGCGACCGCGCTGCGGCACAGCTCGCCCAGCTCGTCCACGACCGCGTCGATCGGTGTCGAACTGCGCTGTGCCCGGGCCACCACCAGCGCTCCCTCGACACCGCTGACGACGAGCACCGCCAGCGAGTGTGCGCGCTCCGCCGGTACGCCGTCGGCGATCAGCCGGTCGGCGAACATTTCCGACCAGAGCCCGAACGTCGTACCGGCAACTTCGCGGGCATCCCCCTCGTCGCCCAGGGCGGCGGCCGCGATCGGACAGCCGACGGAGTACTCACCGTTCTCCAGGCCGCGCCACCACACATCCGCCATCGCCCGCAGGGCGCCCGCGGTGTCCGATTCCGTCAGCGCTCGGCGCAGGGCACGGTCGAGTTGGTCGGCGGCATGTTGGGTGGCCTCGGTGACGAGCTGGGCTTTTCCGCCGGGAAAGTGGTGATACACCGAACCGCGGGGTGCGCCGCTGTGGGCCAGGATGTCGGAGAACGATGTCGCTGTGACACCGCGGCGGCGGATGAGTGATATCGCGCTGTCGATCATGGCGGCCCGAGGTCCGGCCGGGTTCTTGGGTCGTGCCATCGCCTGTCCCTGGTTGCAGAGCATTTCTATGTATGTTGTCATACTTATAAACCGTGCGCACCGTCGCCGCGCCACAAAGGAGTACCCGTGACCGAGATCGACGCCCCGCCCCATCCATTCGACACCGCCACCACCCTCACCCGCACCGAGGACGGCAGGACAGTCGGACGGACCCGGGCCGAGTACGCGAATATGGTCGGCCCCTTCGGCGGCGCCACCGCCGCGACCCTGGTGCGCGCCGTCCAGGAACACCCCGACCGGTTCGGCGATCCGCTCGCCCTCACCGTCAACTTCGCCGGCCCCATCACCGACGGCGAATTCGAGATCGACGCCACCGTTGTACGCACCAACCGCACCAATCAGCACTGGCGGCTCGAACTCACCCAGGGCGGTATCGTCACCACCACCGCCACCGCGGTCTTCGGGATCCGCCGCGATACCTGGTCCGATACCGAACACCCGATGCCGCGGGTGCCTGCCCCCGACGATCTGCCCGCCCACACCTTCCCGGAGTTCGTCAACTGGGCGCGCAACTACGATATGCGGTTCGTGGACGGCGCCATACCGAAGATCGACGCCACCGCCGAACACCCGGATTCCACCTCGACACTGTGGGTGCGCGATCGCCCCGCCCGCCCGCTCGACTTCCCCGGGCTGACCGCCTTGGGGGACGTCTTCTATCCGCGGGTTTTCCTGCGCCGCGGCCGGTATATGCCCGCCGGCACGATAACGCTCACCGTCTACTTCCACACCGACGCCGATGAGCTGACCGGGCAGGGAACCGACTTCGTGCTGGGCAGCGCCCGCACACACCGCTTCACCCAGGGCCATTTCGACCAGTCCGCCCACCTGTGGGGCAGCGGTGGCGCCCTGCTCGCCACTACCCATCAGCTCGTCTACTTCAAGGGCTGAGCATCGCGACTCCGCATCCCTGGGCGATAGTGCCGAACACCAGGCCCGCGCATCGCCCGAGAATGGGGCGCTCCCGAGCCGGGGGGAGGGGCTCAGCCCGCCGCGCCGGTCCCGTCCCGATCCGCCGCGGATACCGGCGTGATCGGCAATCGCAGGGCCGTCGGCGCCGAGGCGGGCACCACCGGACGGACCGGAGCAACCGGCGCGATACGTCGATACGGTTCTCCCTGCGTCGGGCGGTGGTCCTGCTCACCCTTGTTCGGCCAGTACGCGGCCGCCCGTTCGGCCTGCGCGGTAATGGTCAGCGAGGGGTTCACCCCGAGGTTCGCCGATACCGCGGCTCCGTCGACCACGCTCAGGGTCGGATACCCGAACACCCGGTGATAGGCGTCGATCACCCCGGATTCCCGATCGGCGCCGATTACCGCGCCACCCAGGAAGTGCGCGGTGAGCGGTATATCGAACACCTCACCCCATGTTCCGCCCGCCACACCGCCAATCCGGTCGGCCACCCGGCGGGTCACCTCGTTGCCGACCGGGATCCAGGTGGGATTCGGCTGCCCGTGTCCCTGCCTGCTGGTCAGTTTCCGGCCGAACAGGCCGCGTTTGGTGTAGGTGGTGATCGAATTGTCCAGATGCTGCATGACCAGCGAGATGATGGTGCGTTCGCTCCAGTTCCGCACACTCAGGAAACGCAGCAGCGTCAGCGGGTGAAGCAGCGCGATCCCGAGGAACCGCAGCCACCGGGGAATCCGGCCCCCACCGTCGACCATCAGCGTCTGCAGCATTCCCATGGCGTTCGAGCCCTTGCCGTAGCGCACCGGTTCGATATGGGTGTCCGGAGTCGGGTGGATCGACGAGGTGATCGCCACGCCCTTGGTGAAGTCGGTGCCGGGCACCACCTTCTTGGTGGCCGCGCCGACGATGGATTCGGAGTTGGTGCGGGTGAGTACGCCCAGCCGATCGGACAGTCTCGGTAGCACACCCCGGTCGTGCATCTCGTGTAGCAGCCGCTGGGTGCCCAGGGTGCCCGCCGCCAGCACCACCCGGTCGGCGCGGTAGGTGGTCGGGCTCTTACGGAACCATGCGCCGGTGCGCACCGCCGTCACTTGCCAGCCACCGTCGTCCCCGGGCCGCAGTTCGGTGACGGTGGACATCGGGATAACCTGCGCTCTGGCCTGTTCGGCGAGATACAGGTAGTTCTTCACCAGGGTGTTCTTGGCACCGTACTTGCAGCCGACCATACAGTCGCCGCATTCGACACATCCCGTGCGGGACGGACCCACCCCGCCGAAATAGGGGTCGTCCACGGTCTCGCCGGGTTCGCCGAAGAACACCCCGACCGGTGTCTGTACGAAGGACCCGCCGACACCCATATCCTCGGCAACCTGTTTGAAGACCTCGTCGGCCGGCGTCATATGCGGGTTCTGCACCACGCCGAGCATCTTTTGCGCCTGCTCGTAGTAGGGGCTCAGCTCGTCGCGCCAGTCGGTGATATCGCGCCACTGCGTGTCCTGGAAGAACGGTTCCGGCGGAACGTACAGGGTGTTGGCATAGTTCAGCGAACCGCCGCCCACCCCGGCCCCGCCGAGGATCAGCACATTCCGCAGCGGATGGATGCGCTGGATCCCGTAGCAGCCCAGTTTGGGCGCCCACAGGAACTTACGCAGGTCCCAGCTGGTCTTCGGCAGCTCGTCGTCGGCGAAACGGCGACCGGCCTCGAGGACTCCCACGCGGTAGCCCTTCTCCACCAGCCGCAACGCCGTGACGCTCCCGCCGAACCCGGAACCGACGATGAGGACATCGAAATCCTGCGTGGAGTCGGACATACGGATACATCTCCTCGGCTCGGGTCGACGGTGACGCGGGCTACGCTAATGACGACAGTGTGAACTGTCAACGAAAGGTTCACCGGGCTCTCTATGCTGGTCGCGTGCCCCGATACAGCCGCACCCAACTCGCCGACCACAGCGGGATCCCGGCGCGTACCATCCGCTACTACCACTCGCTCGGTCTGCTGCCCAAGCCCGAACGCGTCGGCAAGGCCGTCGTCTACGGGGACGAACACCTCGAACGACTCCGCGGTATCGTCGCCATGCAGGCCCGAGGGCTGCGTCTGGAGGCCATCGCCGAAGTCCTCGCCGCCGAGGCCCGCCCCGGTGACACCGATTGGCGCGCCCTGTTCGACCCGCGCCGCCATGACCGCCCCGCCGAGCCACCGGCACTCGTCGACGACGCCGCGCTGTCCGAACTGCTCGGCGATCGTCGCCCGGAAATTCTCGACGAACTCGTCGCCGCTCGCTATCTTGAACGCCACGGCGACCGGTGGCGCATCCCCGACCGGGCCATGCTCAACGGTGCGCTCATTCTCTACGACGTCGGCACCGACGTCACTCTCAGCGAAACCCTGCGTGGGCTGATCCGCACCCGTATCGCCCAGTTGGCCGACGAGATCGTACGTACCTTCCGCGACGCGATCGGCACCAGCTACGGAGGCGAAGCGCTCGGAAGTGATCTGAGCCGGTTCCGGGACCGCTTCCGTGCCGCCGCCTGGGAGGTGGCCGGCGCGACCCTCGCCGACGAGATCGAGCGCGCGGTGCGCGACCTCGAAGCCGACGCCATGGCACCGATCTCCGATGACCCGGCAGACGCTCTGCCGGGGTCGCCGTAGCATCGGCCGGAAATCGGACGGATATGACGTGGTGTGGTTCCGGCATGGGTCGCCGAAAGGTGGCATGGATGGTGCGTGCGGCTTCGGATGCCCGGCGTGCCGGTATAGCCGACGGTCGTGGCGGATCGTTCTCAACGCGACCACACTCACTCATGGCTGCGGTGCCTTCGTTGCCGTGGTCAGGACCGGGGATTCTGTCTGCACGACAAAGGTGACCGTATGGGCTCGTAGTCCGGGCCTGGTAACGGTATGCCGTGATACCTCAACAGGCCACCCACCGGTTCCCTGTACTGACAGCCGATTGCGCGGACGATGTAAGCGTTCGGTTTCAACGACGGGTCGGAAGGCTTGGCCCCCTCATAAACACAGGAACTCTGGGGCGAACGGTCGCGCGACGCCACCTGCGTCGAGAACGTGGATACGGACTGCCCGATGTGGCATTGCCGGCAGTGGGACAACTTCGAAGCGCCCCAAGGTCTTACAATAGGACCCTCCTCGCAGGGCGTTGCTTCCGGTATCGACAAAGGAACATGAGGAACCCGGTGTGAACAAAGAACCTCGACAGTGGCTGCCCACCTCGTCCGGCGAGCATCAAGTTGTCGTCCCGAAGATTCCTATCGTCTTCTACCCGTTCGGGCGCTCGGCAGAGTCGGAGTCGTCATCCGGCGACAGCGGCGCTCCGGCTACACCGCTCACCGGCCATCACGTCTCGGTGGAAAACCCCACGATCATGCACGGCCGAATCTCGGCGTTCGCGCGGGAAGATGCCGCCGAAGCCGGGCAGACCGAGAAGGGTGCATCCTCGGTAGATACCGACTCGCCATCCCCGCCTTTCGGGCATGTTCATATACAGGGCCCCGACTCCGCACAATCTCCGGCCGTCGAAGCCGACAACAACCGTGAAGGCGCCGTTGAACCTCTCTCGCAGACGCTGGCGATCGCGCTGGTACGCAAACATATACTCGGCCGCGGCACCGACGCGAGTAAAGCCTCGGCCGGAAGGCTGGTGGCCGAACGATTCAGTGTCGGCTGGGTCGTGTACACACCCGTAAGCGGACGGCAGCGTAACACCGAAACCTACTACGTCGCAGACGACGGAGAGCTCGAAGAAACGTCATCGATAGTCGAACCGTCTGCCTACCTCGAATCCGTCGAACAGAGGTTTTGGCAACGTCGAGCCCTGTTCGGGTAGACCGGCCCAGCCCTGGCCGCCTCTGTCGGCAGAGCGCCGATCTCTATTGTTGACAGTGCTCTCTATTTTGGTTCAGGCTGACAGGTATGACCACCCCCCGTGCCCGTGCCCGCGCCCAGACCCTCATCGATATCAAGCGCATCGCCCGCGAGCACCTGGCCACCCACGGTGCCGCCGCCCTGTCGCTACGCGCCGTCGCCCGCGAACTCGGCGTGGTGTCCTCGGCCGTCTATCGTTACGTCCATAGCCGTGACGAACTGCTCACCATGCTCGTCGTGGACGGCTATGACGCTCTCGGCGATGCCGTCGACACCGCCGTCACCGCCGCCCCCGACGACCCGATCGAGCGCCTCCGCGTCACCGGCCGAGCCATACGTTCCTGGGCCCTGGCCGAACCCGCTTGGTACGGGCTCCTGTTCGGTACCCCCGTCCCCGGTTACAACGCGCCCGCGGAGCACACCGTCACTCCCGGCACCCGGGTGATCGTCACCCTGCTGCACCTGTTCGAACAGGCCCACCGTCGCCAACTGCTCACCCCGCCCTCTGATATCGCCCCCGTATCCGGTCCACTGGCCGTCGACTTCCTCCGTATCCGCGAGGAATTCGCCCTCGACCTACCCGAATGGCTGCTCGCCCGCGGGCTCACCGTGTGGTGCGCCTTGTTCGGCGCCGTGAACTTCGATGTCTTCGATATGTACGGCGGTGATACCTTCGCCGATCGTGATCAGGTCTTCGAACTGCACCTGGACGCGCTATCCGTCCTTATCGGCGTCCGCGGCGACAGGTGACGGTGGTTCGGCGGTGACCGGCTGTCCGGTAAGGAGGTCGACCTGCTCGCCGATATAGCGGATCACCACCGCGACCACCGCCACTACGGGCACTGCGAGGAACGCCCCGGTGATGCCGTACAGCGAGCCGCCGGCAGTTACAGACAGCAGGACGACCACCGCGTGCAGTTTCATGCTGCGGCTCTGCAGGATCGGCTGGAGCACGTTACCCTCCAGCTGCTGCACCGCCACAATGATGCCGAGCACGATCAGCGCTGTGGTGAAGCCATTGCCGACCAGCGCGACCAATACCGCCAGCGCCCCCGCCACGAACGCACCGACCATCGGGATGAAGCCGCCCAGGAAGGTGAGCACCGCCAGCACCAGCGCCAGCGGCACCCCGAGGATCACCAGGCCCAACCCGATCAGGACCGCGTCGATCAGACTGACCAGTGCCTGGGTGCGAATGAAACCCCCGAGAACCGACCAGACCTGACCCAATACCTCCTCGAGATGCCGACCACCCCGGCTGCCGACGATCTGGTGCAGCCACGGCAGGAATCTCGGCCCGTCCTTGACGAAGAAGAACGCGAGGATGAGCACCAAGAATATCGCGATCAGCGCCGAGGTGGCGGTACTGACGCCGGTGAACACCCCGGAGGCGATCTGCTCGGCGCTGGACTGTAGCCGCGAGACAATCGCCTCGACCGCCGAATCGAGCTGTTCGTCGCGGATCTTCAGCGGTGGCCCCTGCAACCAGTCGCGCACCGTGTTGATACCTTCGGTGGACTTGTCGGCCAGAGCGGGTACCTGATCCACCACCGACGGCACGATCAACGCGATCACCCCGGCCAGTACGGCCAGGAAGCCCAGTACGCTCAACGACGCGGCCAGGCCCGGACGCAACCCGAGTCGGACCATCATGCGCGTCGGTGGCCACAGCACGGTGGCGACCACGACGGCGATCATGACCGGCAGCAGTATGACCCATAGTTTGGCGGTGATATATCCGATCACCCATGCTCCGGCGGCAATCGCGACCACGCATACCGACCATTTGGCCAACCACAGGATCCCGGCGCCGATGACCTCCCCCCGTTCGGGACGGGCGGCGGATTCCGGTTTGCCGTCGATGGCCGATTCGTTCTCCCCGTTCACGAGGCCAGTCTTACACGCCGCACCGACCGGGGTGGGGAAGTACCGACTCGCGGGAACCCCTCGGCTGCCGACGAGACGACCGTTTCCGCTGTTCGGCGCCCTACCGGCCCAGCGGTACGCCGAATAGTCACTGTCGGAGAGCGCGCACCCGATCAGCCGGGGACCGCCACCGGCTCGACGCAGCTCGCCAAACCATCGACGATAGAACAGCTCGCCGGAGCCCTGGTCGGGCGATAACCGGGCCGAACGCCTCCGTCGCGGGTGATGGCGGCATAGGCGGCGACGGCCTCGGTGGGACGGCGGGTCAGTGTCGGATCGGTGAGCACATCGACGGTATAGAGCCCGAAACGGGGGGTGTACGATCCCCATTCGTAGTTGTCGGTGATGCTCCAGTAGTTGTAGCCGATTACGTTCATCCCATCGGCCTTGGCGCGTTGCAACCAGTACACGGTGTCGCGGAGCAGATCGGCGCGGGTGTAACCGTCCTTGCGCGGCTGTCCGTTCTCGGTGGGCATCCCGTTCTCCACAATGTAGAGCGGTTTGTCGGGATAGGCCCGGGAGTAGTGTTCCAGCGCGTAGTAGATGCCCTCGGACTGCAGCGTCATGTTCCACAGTTTTTCGGGATCAGGGGGATTGATGATCAGGTCCTGGGGCGAGATGCCGTAGTAGTAATCGATACCGATGTAATCGAGCGCGGCGCTGATCCGGTCGATGAATCCCTTGTTCACCATGTCCTCGACCGTGGGAATGTATGCCACGTTGCTGCTGACCATGGCGTCGGGACGCACGCGGTGGATGTGGTCGTGGATGGCAATGTGGGCCCGGGCCAGTCGGTCCTGCATCGTGGGTAGATCGGCGGCGGTGATACCACCGTAGCGCATCTCGTTGAGCATATAGACGGCCGGTTCGTTGAAGGTGATCCACAGCGGATCGTGCCGGGCGAACCGATCGACGACCCGACGGGCATTGGCGAGCCAGTCGTCGACCATGCCGGGATTGCGCCAGCCACCGCGATCGACTTCCCACCCTGGATAGACCCAGTGATCGAGGGTGATCATGGGACGCATACCCGCCGCACGAATGGCGGTGACGACATTGTCGTAGAAGTGAAAACCGGCCTCATCCCATTCACCGGGCCGCGGCTGCACCCGCGCCCATTCGATTCCGATGCGGTACACCCGCACTCCGAGCTGTGCGGCCAGCGCAATATCCGAGCCGTACCGTGAGTAGAAATCCACCGAATTCAGATAGGTGTCGGGTGTTTTCCCGGCGGTGATGTAGCGCGTCCAGTTGCTGTCCGGGGCATTGCCCTCCGCCTGGAAACCGGAAGCCGCCACACCCCATAGGAAATCGGACCCGAGTGGTGCCACCCGCACCGGTGGCTCGGGGCGGGCCATGGCCGGTGCGTTGCCGAACAGGATGGCGGAGGTGGTGGCCGCGCAGGCGGTCAAGAATTCGCGGCGGTTGGGCGGTTGCATCGGGCTCCTGTCCTGTCTTCGCTTCTCGGCGGGTGCCGCTCGGTGTTCCACTATGAGCACAGCGTAATGACCTGGGGACCAAGGAGTTGTGACAAAACATCCTCATAGGGATGGGAACCGAATACACCGAAAAGGGGCCGCAGCAGTGCGTAGCTGGTGGTCGGTGGTCGATGTAGGGAGTGTCAGCGTCCCGAGCCCGCGGCGTCAGGCCGGCGTTGGGCGGGCACCTCTACGACCCCACCGAACCCATGGGCAAGATGTTTTTCAACATCCTGGCCACCGTCGCCGAGTTCGAGGTCGACCTGCTGCGTATGCGCACCCGCGAAGGTATGGCCATTGCCAAATCCAAGGGCAAACTGCGGGGCAAACAGCCAAAACTGTCCGCCCGCCGGCAAGCCCATCCGGTCGAACTATACCGGTCCGGCACATACCATTGTCGAGCCGGCCGAATTGTCCAACGTCTCCCGGCCCACCGTCTATCGGGTCCTCGACCGAGTTCCCATAGTCTCGACATGAGACCCCCACAAGCAGGAGTGACACCCCGGTGACCGACCTGTCCACCCGCACCCGGCTGTGCCCGCCCCCGCCTCCCCCGACCGACTGGTCGAGCGTCGAGGAAGCCTTGGCACGGGCACTCCCGGCCGACTATAAGCGCCTCATCGACGCCTACGGCTCCGGCAGCTTCTGGGACTTCCTGCGCCTCTACCAACCCCACACTCCCACCGAATGGGTCGACATCACCGGCCCCATGCCCACCGTGATCCGCGGCCAACCGGAGGAGGACCGCGCACAGCAGAAGAACCCCGTCCCCCACGACCCCCAACACCTGTTTGCCATGGGCGTCACCGACAGCGGCGAATACCTCTTCTGGGTCACCGACCCCGAAGACAGCCCCGATCAGTGGACCATCGCCGTCAACGAAGCCCGCGGCCCCCGCTGGTTCACCTACGACGGAATCCTCACCCAGCTCCTCATCGCCCTGCCGACCAAGACCACCAACATCCTCATGTTCCCCGACGACCTTCAGACACTGGACCCCTTCTTCCGCCCCGACCCCCGAGCCGGCACTGCAGGGGTCCGTGCGCACACGCCAAGGGTCAGTGGGGAACCGTTGACCAGCCGGAAGCCTCCGACATCGAGCACTCGAGCCGTTAGATGACGGCCGCCCTGGGCACCGGTCGCCGTGGGCCGGGCGGACACGGACGCTTTCTACGGGCTGTCTCTCAGCTTGAACAACGCCGGTGGAGCACCGGTCTGCCTTCCTCGAGCACGAGGTCGGTGTTGGCCGGGTAGCCTGCGCCCACCCGCGCCGCGATCTCCGCGAGCTGCCGACGGTAGAAGGAAGCCAGCTCACTCGCGTCGGCCGGGATGCCGGCCTGCCCGCAGAACTGCACGGCCGATGGCGCGCACTCATCCCAGGACATCAGTTGCGCGCCCAGGTTGGCGTAGGAGTCCGATCCGACCACCACGATGTCTCCCGAGCGCAGCTCGACGGCGAGGTAGGAGAACAAGCACACCTCCAGATGCCGGCGCGCGAGCATCCCGGGCGGTACTTGCACCGCAGCACCTTGCGCCAAACCACCGTGGCGAACGCGTCCACGTCGACTCTGACGGTAACCTGCCGCTCGGATCGCCTGCTCGGCCCCTGTCCGCACCCGCGCTGCCTTGTACTTCGCCCTCAGACGCTCACGCACGAACTGCCGATACTGTTTGGCTGTGCGATCCGCATCGGTCTCCGCAGCCACTGTCTGCGGCAGATCCAGCACATCGCGCACATGATCGGCTACCCCGATCGGAACGTCGGCGAGCTTCGCGAAATACTTCAACCGCTGATAGCACTTCAACCGGACCAAATGCGATTCGCTCTACCTTGCCACGCACCCACGAGATCTCATCCAGGTGGGCGTGAACGCCTCCACTAACTCCCGCATCGACACCACGCGCTTGAACCGCGGGTAGGCTGTGCGATCGATCTACGTCAACCCAACACCCACCGAGATCACAAACTGGACCCGAATACCCTGACCGCGCTCACAGTCCTGGATACAGACCGTCCCCGACCAGCGGTTGCATCCTACTGTGACCCCTTTCCAGCGTATTCGGTTCCCACCCCTCATACATGTTGGGGGAGGGGAGTGAACAGAGCCATCCAGGGTCGAAAGAGGGAGCTCGGACCCTGGAGCGGACGACAGCGCGCATTCGGAACAGCTGGATCACCTGGGCTCGAGGACTCTGTGGTAGGAGCGCAATACTATTGAAATAGTTTCTTATTTAGATATAAGCATCTAACAATGGGATTTTATATCCCACCTCATCACCCCCTAAGCACCCTAAGCAAAAGTCAAGACAAAGGAGACCATCAGAGATCGCCCGAGCTCCATGGAGATGAGTCCCCGAATCGGCTTACGCCATGTTCAGTTACCTTTCTACGTTCGGCTCCGCGCTCATCAGCTGCAGTGATCATGGACCCGAGCGAAGCGCTGGGTATGCGGCGTGCAGTTCGAACTCGCGTTGATCCGGGACCAGTTGGATCGGGGCGAGAGCTTCGGCAAGCCACTCCGGCATGGGGCCGGTCTCGCCGAACTGCCCGCCGTTTCCGGTGCCATCGCCGCCTTCCCCAGAGGGCGGCCTGTCGCCGCTTGTCGAGGGGACCGACCTTCCGATCACGTTGGCGGATTGGGCTTCGGCTCCTTTCAGTTCATCAGTGGCCCGACCGGACAGGCCGACGAATTGGTCGTATCGCTCGGCGATCGCCCCGCTGGCCTGTGGTATGCCCAGTCGGTCGGTCGCGCTTGTCGGCGGCCTGGCATGCTGTCGGGATGACGGCAGGCCAGGAGGCATCGGTGACCGGCGACGTTGATCGGGTGAAGGTAGTTTTCGAGTTGCCTCGAGACGTGGACGGGTGGCCTCCTGTGGGGACCGAGCGCATGTGGGCGATCCGGCGCGATGGTGACCACGTTGAGTTGAACAACATCCCGTTCTTCGTTCGCGGGTTCGCTTCCGGGGATGTTGTTCGGGTCGTCGCCGACGACGAGGGTGTGCTGTGGGTCAAGGAGGCGTCGGAGTGTTCGGACAACTGCACGATCCGCATCATCCCGGTTGGGGGTGGCGGCGAAGTCGAGGCGAGGCAGGCAGTGTTGGATGCGTTTTCCCCGCTGGGTGTCGAAGGGGAAGGCCTCGCCCGGTTCAACTTGGTCGCTCTGCATGTGCCGGCCAGCGCGGATATGCGGGCGGTGAAACAGTTGATGATCCAGGGGGCGGAGGACGGGCGCTGGCATTACGAGGAGGGCTGTGTCACCGAGATGTGGCGGGCAGCCGACTGAGCGATTCATGAGCACTGTCTTCCGGTGCCGGGCATGCCGAGGCCGAGTTTGTGGGCCTGCTCGCGTTTGTCGCGCAAGAAGGTAAGGGTGGGTTCGATGCCTTCGATTTCGCCCAGCCATCCTTCGGCCTGGGCTCTGGATTGCCGAGCGAGGAGATCGGTTTCGATCTCCTCGAGCCGGGACCCGATCTGCGGGTCGATGTGGAGCATCGGGCAGCGGATGCAGGCGTGCTGATGTGGGCAAGGGATGGCGTGGGAATCGATAAGGCGATAGCCCGTCATCCAAGCGGTGGGGACTTGTCGGGGGTCGAGGAGCATCGGCGTGGAATCCGGCGCTAGCGCGAATTGACTTGGCTTTCCCTGTCGCGCAGCCCTCGGCCCGGACCGCTACCGCGCATAGTTTCCCGAGCCGACCCTCTGCTGACTCGGACAAATGCCTGGTCGCCATTCGAGTTACCGCACATAGTGAGCTGCTATCTGCGGTAACTGCTAAGCGCCGGATTTCTCACCGATGTTCCCCGACCCCCGTCTACCAGTGAATACCGGCAGTCAGGCTTCTCGGCTCGTCTCTCATTACGAAGGATTCGAGACTCCTGGGCGGCTTCACTGCCTCGTGATTTTGGTGGCCCAGGTCGGTCCGCTAGACCAGAAGCGGGCCATGTGGCTGCACACGTATCCGGCGTCGGTGTCGGTGTAGCCCTCGCCGATGCGTTCGGTGATCAGCAGCCAGAACGATTTCGCGGTGAGGTAGCGGCGGCTGGTCTGCCATGTGTAGCCGGGTAGCCGGCGGCGGAGGTGGGCCAGGACTTCGGTGGCGATGCCGTTGCCCCACAGATTTTTCTGCACATCGAGGTTGCCGATGTAGCCGATGCGGCACTGATGGCAGATCAGGTAGCTGACCTTCCCGATCGGCCATCCCTGCTGATCGCGGTGCCAGAGGGTGATCGAGCGGATGTCGGTCGCGGCGCCCTCGGCGATCGGGGGCCCGTAGGGCTCGTAGCGCACCGCACGCCGTACCCGCCACCAACGGTGCGCCGTCGGCACGCTCACCCCGAACGCCGGCGGCAACTGCCGCCACGCGCACCCGCTGGTCAACACGAACACGATCGCGGTGAACACCGCACGGTCATCAACCGGCGCGGTCCCACCGCCCTGCCTACGCGCAGCGAACTTCGGTATCAGTGGTTCGGCGATGTCCCACAAGGTATCCGGAACCAGACGTCGAGCCGGAGCATCCATCACCGAGCAGGCGATACGGTGCAACTATTTCCGTCCACATGCGACATCCTCTTATTGGTGAACCAAGTGGCGATGAGCCCACGCCGATCCAGCGCGTAAGCCGCACGGCGGGAGATAGACCGATCCGACCTGTGCTTGGCAGTCGCCGCGGTGCCAGGCCCCCGCTCCTTCTCAGTTATATCGGAGAGCGGCCACCAATGGGGACCCGCCCCCAAGGACGTCGTCAGACAGTTCCAAGCGATCCCTGGATAGGTCGAGGTAGAGATAGGCCAAAAGGGCAACTTGGATCGTTCCGAGACCCCTTGGCATAGTCCGATTCTATTTACATCCACCGGGGGGGTGGGGTGCGTGGTTCGATTGATATAGAGCAAGAAAAGATGCTGCCCCGAACCTGTTCCGGCAGGCCGGGGCAGCGAAGTCCGATATCTCCTCCAAGAAACAACGGAACACAATGACAGTAGCGAATAATGCGGTCTGCGCAGAAGTGGGTTACCAAATCCACACCTGGCAGGCCTACTCCGGCGTACCT
>NZ_BAFU01000051.1 GCF_000308495.1 Nocardia brevicatena NBRC 12119
AGAACACGTTATCGTTTGGCTCCCCACCGACCTGTGACGGGCCCCGGGATATCCGGCGAAACCGCAGGTGCGCCCGTCGGTACCCGGCCCGTCCGTCGATACGTTCGCCCGGGAGAGCGGCGTGACCGGTATGCCGAGCGTATTCGCCGATCAGGTGTGGACAGGCCCGGCGCAGGCCGAACCGGAGGCCCCCGGCGAAAGGTGCCGGGCCGTTTCACTCGGCGCGGGCGAAACGGGCGGCGGGGGAACCGTGTACCAGGCCCGAGGGCAGTCTCCGCCCACACAGGACCATCAGCAGATGCTGGGCTCGGCCGGTCAGGCCCTCACCCGTACCGAACGACCAGTCCAGATCGTCGGCGCGCAAACGGACACCGTCGAGGTCGACGCCGAAATAGCGCACCTGTTTCGGGCCGGCCTCCTCCAGGATCATGCGTATCCACTCCACCGGCACCAGGTGATCCAGACCGAGAGCGATCGTGATATCCAGGCCGTGGATCACATCGTGGCTCAGCGCGCCGATATAGCCACCGCCCGGCGGCTTCCACGGATGATGCACATTGTCGCGCAGCGAGGCCAGCAGTTCGGCGTCGCTCAACCGCGCGGCATCGGCTTTGGCCTGGCGGTCGGACATCCGGTTGAAGCGGCCACCGGCCTTGATCATGCCCATCAGGAACTGCCTGCTCGACAGGCGATACGGCATGGTCATATGCGCCACCACCTCGCGTACCCGCCATCCTGCGCACAGACTGGGCGCGGCCCATTGCTCCTCGTCCAGACCGGTGAGCAGCTCCACCAGGTCCTGGCGCTGCCCCGCGGTCGCCTCCCGCGCAGCGGTCTCCGTCATCGGCACTCCTCGTCGTCTCGATCGATGGTCTGCTCTGGTGACGGTGTTCGGTGGCCGTATTCATCGGTGGAAGTGGGTGATACCGTCCTGCCGACGGCCGACCGCGATCCATGGGAGGATTCGGACGGTCGCACACAACACCAGAGCACCACCGGTCGCCGGGAGGACGACGATGCCGACGACACAACTGACCCAACAGACCTTCGACAGGGCTGTGGCCGCCGACCACATCGTGTTGGTGATGTTCGGCGCGGCGTGGTGCGGGTGGACCGACCGATTCGTGCCCATCTACGAGGCCTCCTCCGAAACCCATCGCGATATCGTGCACGCCGTCGTCGACGGCGATGCCGAGGTGGAGTTGCGGGCCGCCACCCAGATCGACAGCTATCCCTGGCTCCGGGGCTTCCGCGAAGGGCTGCTGGTCTATTCCACATCCGGTTTCCTGCCCGCCGATCACCTCGAAGAGGTCATGCAGCAGATCCGTTGGATGGATATGGAGACCGTACGCCGGGAGCACGGCCGGGCCACCGCGCCGGAGGAGACCGGCTCCGCGCCGGCGTCCCGGGCCGGTCTCGCCCCGGGCCCGATGCGCTACGGGTGGCCGGGGCTGGAGACGTCGTGACGGTCGAGGTGCTCGACCACCCCGAACCGGGTGGGCCATGGCGCGATGAGGAGCCGCGCCGCGCCGCGCTGCCGGTGTCCATGATCGAGCGTATGACCCTGATCCTGGACTCGTTCGACGCCGCGACCCCGGTCCTCACCCTGCACGGGCTCGTCGAACGTACCGGCCTGCCCCGCTCGACGGTGCACCGCATCCTGGATCAGATGACCCGCCTGCGTTGGCTGGCGCATACACCGGGCGGCTATCGGCTCGGCCTGCGCACACTCGAACTGGGGGGTCTGGCCGCCGGCCACAACGAACTGCGCACCGTCGTCGGGCCGCTGCTGCACGAACTGTGTCTGCGCACCGAATCGGTGGGACATCTGGGCGTTCTGGACGGTCGAGACGTGCTGTACCTGGACAAGGCGGGCGGCAGGCACAGCGTGACCGTCCCGACCCGGCTCGGCGGTCGGATGCCCGCGCACAGCACCGCCCTGGGCAAGACCCTGCTGGCGGCGCTGGACCCCGGCATCGTGGAGAAGTCACTGCACGAACAGCTTCCGCAGCTGACCCCGCGCACCATCGGGAACCGGGCCGACCTGCACCGTGAACTCACGCGTATCCGGAAACGGCAGGGCGTGGCCGTCGACAACGAGGAATCGGTGACCGGGATCCGCTGCGTGGCCGTGCCCATCCGACACCGCGGGGTCACCGTCGCGGCGGTGTCCCTGTCCACCCGTGTCGCGGTCGGTGGCGCGAGCGAGGACACCGCTCGACAGGCCCGACTGCTCATTCCGTTGGCGAACGAAGCCGCTCGGCTGCTGAACCGGAGATGATCGGTGCGCGGATCACCGCGCGTCCGGGTCGGCGGGCGGGGACACGCCGGCCGCGGCAAAGGGACCGGCCGAGTGGTTCACCGGTGAGGTCCGGTTCGACCGGGTCCATCAGGGACAGGAGCCGTCGCGGTGTCCACCGACCATCCGCCCGGGTCGGTGACACGAGCCGAAGGGGTACTGCCAATGCCCCCGCTGACCGGTCACTCCACCGCTGCCCACCTTCGCCCTAGGGTTGAGGACATGACCACTTCGACCCGCACCCTCAACAACGGCATCACGATGCCTGCCCTCGGGTTCGGCGCCTACCAGACCCCGTCGGAACAGACCGTCGCCGCCGTGGAAGCGGCGCTGGAGACCGGCTACCGGCACATCGACACCGCCGTGGTCTATGGCAACGAACGCCAGGTCGGCGAAGCCGTGCGCCGCTCCGGGCTCGCCCGCGACGAGGTCTTCCTCGAGACCGAGATCCGGATCACCGACTTCACCCCGAGCAGCGAACAGCTCACCGCCATCGACGCCCTCGACACCGGCGTGCGCGGCGGCCCGGAACCGGCCGACATCACCCGCGAGAACTTCGGTATCGAGATCCCCGACCCCTGAGGACATCATGCACACACGAACGCTCGGCCACGGTCTGCAGGTCTCGGCCATCGGTCTCGGCTGCATGGGCATGTCGCAGAGTTACGGCCCCAACCCCGGCGATCGGGACGATATGACCGGCGTGATCCGCTACGCCGTCGAAGAAGCGGGGGTGACCTTCTTCGACACCGCCGAAGTCTACGGCCCCTACGTCAACGAAGAACTCGTCGGACAGGCCCTGGCACCGCTGCGCGAGCAGGTGGTGATCGCCACCAAGTTCGGCTGGAACATCCAGGACGGCAAGATGGCCGGTACCGACTCCCGCCCCGAGCAGATCAAACGGGTCGCCGACGCCTCCCTGCGACGACTCGGCGTAGAGACGATCGACCTGTTCTACCAGCATCGGGTGGATCCCGACGTCTCGATCGAAGATGTCGCCGGGGCAGTCGGCGAACTCGTGCAGACCGGCAAGGTCCGCCACTTCGGGCTCTCCGAAGCAGGCGCCGATACCATCCGCCGAGCCCACGCCGTCCACCCCGTCACCGCGGTACAGAGCGAATACTCGTTGTGGACCCGCGACCCCGAGCCCGAAGTGCTGCCGACCTGCGCCGAACTCGGCATCGGATTCGTGCCCTTCAGCCCACTCGGCAAGGGCTTCCTCACCGGCACCGTCGCCGCCTCGGCGGAATTCCCCCTCAGCGACATCCGGGCCACGATACCTCGATTCGCCGCCGGCAATATCGACGCCAACCAGGCACTGATAGCCCAGGTGCGTGCGATCGCCGACACGAAGGGCGCCACCCCGGGGCAGATCGCCCTGGCCTGGCTGCTCGCCAAGCAGCCCTGGATCGCTCCCATCCCCGGCACCCGACGCCGAGAGCGGATCGACGAGAACGCCGCCGCCACCCGGGTAGCCCTGTCCGCCGACGAGATCGCCGATCTCGACACCCTCCCGGCCCGCGTCGGTGTCCGAGGTGATCGCTATAACGCCGCCGGTATGGCCATGGTCGGCCGGTGAGGGAGGAATGAACACGTAGGGTCACAGAGGTTACATCCCGCTGCTTCCCCGGAAAGCCGGGCTGTTGGCTCGATAAAGGTAGTCCGTGCGCCGATACGGCGTGGTGTCAGTGTTCGCCCGCCGGCGCCGCGGCGATCGAGCGTCCGGCGGCGCGGCCGGAGAAGATGCACCCACCGAGGAATGTGCCCTCCAACGCGTTGTAGCCGTGCACACCACCGCCGCCGAACCCGGCCACCTCGCCGGCCGCGTACAAGCCGGGCAGCGGGGTGCCGTCCGGGCGCATGACCTGTGAATCCAGGTTGGTCTGCAGACCACCCAGGGTTTTGCGGGTGAGGATGTTCAACCGCACCGCGATGAGCGGACCGGCCGCCGGGTCCAGGATCCGATGGGGTTTGGCGACCCGGGCCGCCTTGTCGCCGAAGAAGGTGCGGGCGTTGTGAATCGCCATCACCTGGGCGTCCTTGGCGAACTTGTTGGTGATCTCGCGGTCGCGGGCGATGATCTGACGTTCCATATCGTCGTAGTCCAGTTTCGGACCGCGCGCGAGCTTGTTCATCCCGTCGACGAGTTCGAGCAGCGTATCGGCGACCACGAAGTCGACGCCATGCTTCTTGAACGCCTCCACCGGCCCCGGCGCGCCATGGGCGAACCGACTGCGCACCGTGGCCAGCCGATCCTTGGCGGTGATATCGGGATTCTGCTCCGAACCCGAGAGCGCGAACTCCTTCTCGATGATCGACTGGGTGAGCACGAACCACGAATAGTCGTACCCGGTCGACAGGATCGCCTTCATGGTCGAGTTGGTGTCGAAACCGGGGAAACACGGTGCGGGCAGCCGTTTACCGTTCGCGTCGAACCACAGCGACGACGGGCCGGGAATGATCCGGATGGCGTGGTCGGGCCAGATCGGATCCCAATTGTGGATGCCCTCCGTGTAATGCCACATCCGGTCGCGGTTCACGATCGCCCCGCCCGCGGTCTCGCTGATGCCGAGCATCCGGCCGTCCACATGCGCGGGCACCCCGGAGATGAGTGTCTTCGGGGCCGGCCCGAGCCGGTCGGTCGGCCAGTTCTGGCGGATGATGTCGTAATTGTGGCCGATCCCGCCGGAGGCCACGATCACCGCGCGGGCGCGGAACTCGAAATCGCCCACCACCTCGCGGGAGGACGCCACTCCGCGGGCGAGGTTCGTCGGCTCCAGGACGCTGCCCCGCACCCCGGTGACGGCTCCGTCGGTGACGATCAACTCGTCCACCCGATGCCGGAACGCGAACCGCACCAGTCCCTTCTTCTCGGCTTCCGATACCGGGTTCAGGAAGACCTCGAGCACCCCTGGGCCGGTACCCCATGAGATATGGAACCTCGGCACGGAATTACCGTGACCGTCGGCCATCGCGCCGCCGCGTTCGGCCCAGCCGACCAGCGGAGTAACCCGCAAACCGAGGCCGTAGAGATAGTCGCGCTTCTCGCCGGCCGCGAACCGGACGTACTCCTGCGCCCACTGCCGCGCCCAGTGATCCTCGTCGTCGCGGTCGAAACCGGCCGAACCCAGCCAGTCCTGGAGAGCCAACTCGTAGGAGTCCTTGATACCGAGCCGTCGCTGCTCCGGACTGTCCACGAAGAACAGCCCGCCCAGCGACCAGAATGCCTGCCCGCCCAGGTTGTTGCGGTTCTCCTGGTCCAGCACCAACACCTTGCGCCCGGCCGCGGTCAGCTCGTAGGTGGCGACCAGTCCGGCGAGCCCGGCACCGACGACGATGACCGCGGCCTCATCGGTGGGGAGTTCGCCGGTATCGGTGGTGGGTTCGGACACGGTTCACCCTTCGTTCGCGGTGCTCTAGGCCGGAATGTATCAGAACGCCGAGATCCGCAGCAGCGGGCGCGTCGATCCCGGAGACCTGTATCGATGTGGTCGACGACGGCGGCGTGTGGAGGCCCGCTCGACGACCGACCCGGACGGGCCCGCCCATCCGGTGCCGAGGAGTATCAGGAGAGCCGTTGGGCGGGGAACTCGGCGGCAAGGGCGTCGAAAACGGCGCGGTTCATGACGAACGCCCGCCGGCCCTCGTCGAGGATGCGACGACGCTCCAGATCGTCGGCCGGGATACGGTCGAGCAGGGCGCGGTATTCGCGTTTGAACGCCGCCGGGTTGCCGACGCCGTCGAAAACGTAGAACCGCACCCCGTCGCCGCGATGCGGCAGGCTCCACAACTTCTCCGCAGTCCCGCGAATGACCTGACCGCCGGACAGATCACCCATATAGCGGGTGTAGTGGTGGGCGATATAGCCCGCGGGCCAGTCCCGGGCGCATTCGGCGATCCGGTCGGCGTAGGCGAGCGTCGCGGGCAGCGGATCCAGGTTGTCGCGCCAGTCCGGCCCGTCCAGGTGGGTCAGATCCCGTTCCAGTTCCGCGGTCCGGAGCAGTTCCGGTCGCATGAACGGGCCCGTCACGGGATGGGCGGCGAGCTCGTCCCAGTGTGCTTCGAGCGCCTGGTAGACGAACCAGAGCTGAGCCGTGTAGCGCAGATACGACTCCGGCCCGAGGACGCCGCCGAGCATATCGGTGATGAACGTGGAGTTCTCCGCCTCCTCGTGCTCGCGGGCGGTGGCCTCGCGGATCATGGTGGAGAACGGCACCGTGTCCCGGTGGCCGGTGGCGGGGGTCGTGGGGCGCGCGGTCTCCGTCATCGGGCGAAACCTTCCTGCGGTGCTGTGCGGGTGGATTCGTCGCCGAGGCCACCCTGTCATCGCTTAGACGATACCGGTTCACCGTGGGCTCGGCGATGATCTCGAACTGCGGAACTCACCTCACCTGGACCGCGCACGCGGTGCCACGTCGGCGCGCCGGCCGTGCGCGGTGGTGCGCGGATGGGTCGGGATGGGGCCCGTCGTCGGGGAGCGCCGGTACATCGGCGGATGCGTCGCGATGCGCGGAGGGACCGGCGCGTCCGCGGCGGCATGGGGGCGGGCCGGGACGGGATGGGGGCGCACCGGTACCGTGCTCGACCGGCGTTTCCGCAGACTCACCCTCGCCGGGATCAGCCGACGGCGGACCACCGGGCGACGCAGCGAACCGAACCGGCGCAGGATCGGTGGGCGGCGGACCGTACGGTCGAACCATTCACCCAGCGTCACCCCGCCCGCCAGCGCACAGCCGATACCGACCGCCGCCAGCAGTTGGTCGGCGCCGAGGGCCAACTGCTCGTTGAGCAGACCGTAGAGCCCCCGGTACACGCTCAGACCCGGCAGCAGCGGCGTGATGCCGGCCACTGCGACGACCAGTGGCGGCGTGAGCGCGCGCCGCGCCATCAGGCCACCGCCCAGACCGATGACGGTCGCGGCGACACCGGCGGCGAACACCGGGCCGAACCCGGCCGAGCCGACCAGCAGATAGCAGATGGTGCCCGCCGCGCCGCTGACCGCCGCCGCGGCCAGCGCGCGCCGTTCCGCGTAGCAGGCCAACGCGAAAGCCAGGGCGGCCACCGCACCGGCGGCGACCTGGACCGGCAGCGAGGTGATGACCTGTCCCGGACGCAGGTCCAGGGCCGGTACGGTGGCGCCGAATGTATCGCCTACCCGCAGCGCCACGGCGATCCCGGCGATGATGCCGCCGGTCATCATGAGCAGTTCGAACATCCGGGCCGCAGCGGTGATCGGCGCGCCGGTTATCGCGTCCTGTACCGAACCGACCAGGCTCAGCCCGCTGAGCAGCACGGTGATCCCGGCGGCGATGATGAGCGTGGCGTTCACTTCCATGTGCAGCGGCCCCGCGAAGGTGGCCAGGACGATCGCCGGCGCGGCGGCAATGGCACCGCCGACCAGGTGCTGGAAGAAGAACGGCAGTCCGTGCCGATTGAGCACCCGGTTGGTGCGGTCGATGATGGCGGTGGTAGCGAAGCTGAGCACACCGACGACCAGACCGCCACCGAGCAGCACCGCGATCGCCGCCGCCATCGCCGACCAGCCGAAGGTCGCGGTCCATCGGCTGTACGGGTGCGGAGCGGAGGTGATCTCGTCCAGGGCCGCCCGCGCCTCGTTCGGCGGCACGACCTGGTTGCGAATGCGCCTGGTCAGCCGGTCGACGGCGGCGAGCCGGGTGAAGTCCAGCGACCGGTACTGCACAATCCGCATGGAGCTGGCGGGCGGCAGGTTCGGGCCGCGGTGCACGTAGATGTGGATCGCGTTGTAGGTGACGTCGACATCGCAGCGGGACAGGCCGTAGGTGGCGGCGATGAACCGCACGGTGGTGGAGGTGTCGGTGACGGCCGAGCCGGAGGCCAACACCACCTCGCCTATCCGCACCGCCAGGTCGAGCACTTCGGCGACCGCGGCGTCGTCGGCGAGGTCGATCGGCTGCAGCGGTGCCGGTGCGGCGACGATCGTATCGGCCGTCGCCTGCCGGTCGGCGACCAGCTTTCCTACGGCCTGGGATACCGCGGGCAAACGCAACCGCATGGGTCGACGAGGCCCGCGGGCGGGCGAGTCGTCGGCCTGGGTTTCGGTGTTCACCTCTTCCGGGAGTACGTATGCAGCCACAGCCGCGAAGGTAGTCACCCGACAGCGGTGAGTACCAGGCGAAAACGCCTCTCTCTTTTGTGATCTCACTTACTTTTAGGTTTGAACTTCAGTCCCGCTGATAAAAGAGCGCGTTCGCATCGACAGAGCAGATACTTCGTATTCGGATACGCGGTACCGGGTACACGTCCCTGTCCGCTCCGACCGCACGCCACGGCCCGCCGGTGCTCTTCGGATGTACCACCGGCCTCGCTCCGGCCGTACGGTCTGTCGAGGGACCGCGGGTGATCGCGCCTATTAAGGTCGAAGCCATGGACACCGGCACCACAGCGACGGCGGAGCGGTTGCGGCAAGCACTGGACGGACCCTGGAGCGAGGTCCGCGAACAGGCGAGGGTCCACTTGGCCGACGAACGGTTCGCGGGGGACCCGAGCCTCGACCATCGGGCCGCGCGCGCTCGTGCCCTCGAGCAGATGCGCGTGCTGGCCGCACTGGGTTACGCGGAAAAGGGATTCCGCAAGGAGCACGGTGGCACCGGGGAGCCCGGCGCGGCGGTCGTGGCCCTGGAGATGGTCGCGTACGCCGATCTGTCGCTGTGGGTGAAGTCGGGGGTGCAGTGGGGTCTGTTCGGCGGTGCGGTGGAAAACCTCGGCACCGAACGGCATCGGCAGTGCATCGAACGGCTGATCTCCCTGGATCTACTCGGCTGTTTCGCCATGACCGAATCCGGACACGGCAGTGATGTCGCCCATCTGGAAACCACCGCCACCTACGACCCGGCCACCGAGGAATTCGTGGTGCACACCCCCACGCCGTCGGCCCGGAAGGACTATATCGGCGGCGCCGCCGAACATGCCCGGATGGCGGCGGTATTCGCCCAGCTGCATACTCCCTCCGGTAACCAGGGTGTGCACTGCCTGCTGGTACCGATCCGGGACGAGGACGGCAACGACCTGCCCGGCGTCACCACCTCCGACTGCGGCCTCAAGGGTGGTCTGCCCGGCGTCGACAACGGCCGGATCGTCTTCGACCACGTGCGGGTGCCGCGCGAGAACCTGCTCAACCGCTACGCCGATGTCGCGCCCGACGGCACCTACACCTCCCAGATCGAGAACCCCAGCCGCCGGTTCTTCACCACCCTGGGCACCCTGGTGCGTGGCCGGATCAGCGTGGGCGGGGCCGCGGCGGCGGGTGCCCGCGTGGCCTTGAGCATCGCGCTGCGGTACGCGCTGAAGCGACGCCAGTTCGGCAATCCGGACGACGGCGGCGAAACCCTGCTGTTGGACTATCGGATGCATCAGCGCAGGCTGCTGCCACTGCTGGCCCACTCGTACGCGCTGGCGTTCGCGCAGAACGACCTGGTGCGCCGCATGGACCTCATACAGACCGGCCAGGACCACGAGCCCGGCTCGCAACGGGCCCTGGAGAAACGGGCCGCCGGCCTCAAGGTCGCCCAGACCCGGCATGCCACCCGCACCATCCAGGAATGCCGCGAGGCCTGCGGCGGCGCCGGATATCTCACCGAGAACCGGCTGGTCACCCTGAAGGCCGATACCGACGTCTTCACCACCTTCGAGGGCGATAATGTCGTCTTGACCCAGCTGGTCGCCAAGGAACTGCTCACCGCCTACGCCGACGAGGTCCGCGATCTGGACGCGCTGGGCTGGGTACGGTTCGCCGCCACCATGGCCGGGGATGTGGTGCGCAAGACCTCCGGGGTGCGTCAGCTCATCCAGACCCTGCGCGACCGCGGCGGCGATATCGTAGAGGAAGGGGATCTGTCCCGGCGCGCGGTGCAACTGCAGCTGTTCGCCGACCGGGAGGACTACCTGATCCGCACCGCCGCGCACCGGCTGCGCGCCCGGGCCGAGGAGACCGGTCCGTTCGAGGCGTTCAACAATGCCCAGGACCATATTCTCGCCGCCGGTGCCGCGCATATCGACCGGCTGGTGTTGGAGGCCTTCATCGAGGGGATCAGCGGTATCGAGGATCTCGAGGCCCGGGAACTCGCGGAACGGGTCTGCGATCTCCATGTGTACTCGCTGCTGGAGCAGAACTCGGCCTGGTTCATCATGCACCGGTTCATGACGGTGGAACGGGCCAAGGCCGTGCGCCGGGGCGTGAACGAACTCGTCGACCGGCTGCGTCCGGACGCCCTCACCTTGGTCGAGGGGCTGGGCGTACCGGAGAACATGCTGCGCGCGGCGATGCTCGACGACGCGAGCGTCTACGAACGCCGGTAGACCGAGTCGGCCCGTGGGTCAGGCGCGCGGGGTGCGGCGCGCATACGCCCACCCCACCGCCGCGGCGGCCCAGCAGAACAGGGCGGACAAGGCGACCGCCGCCCCCGCCCCGCCGACGATATCGGTGGGTTGGTGATAGTCGAGCGCGATCACCCCGATCCCACCGACGGCCAGGGCGCATACGGTGAGCAACACCAGCACGATCCGGGCCCGCAGCGACCGCGATCAGGTGCACGGTATGGCCGCTCGGATAGGCGAGATAGTCGTGCAGCGGCCGGTGCCACACCGGTTTCAGCACCCAGGTGTTCACCGACACCGCGACCTCCGGCGCCAGCACCATCACCGTGGTCTCCCACCAGCGCCGCTGCCAGGCGAACCAGGCTGCTCCCGCGCACAGCAGCGCCAGCACCACCCAGGTGTTGGTGGCCAGCGCCAGCACCTCGGCCAACCACGGGTGCGGATCCAGCGCGGTGTTCACCGGGTCGCTCACCACCTCGTCGAAGGCGGTCGCCGCGCCGTCGTGCGGAAGGGTCTCCGCCACACCGACGGTCACGGCGGTGCCGACCGCGGCCGTGCCGGCCAGTCCGGCGTGCCGAGGAGCTCGAAGCGGTCCGAACCCGGTGGCCGGCTCAGGGTGCGGTCCACTGCCGGGGGAGCCCGCGCCCGGCTCGCCCGAGTAACGCGGTCCCGGGTCGGTTTTCACCGGACCGACGATAGTCGTAGACCGCGTATCAGGGCAGGCCCCGATACCGCGGTCCCGCGTCCGGGCCCGCGGCGGTGTGCTCAGCCCGGGCCGTAGGTGAGGAACGCGCTGATCACGAACCAGACCAACCAGGCCGCGGCGACGAACATGCCGATGGCCAGGGCGGTCCGCATGAAGGCACGTCCGAAATCCATGTCGCCGTATTCTCGGGGGTAGAGTCGCCACGGGCTGTACCAGGGCGAGCGCAGGGCCGCCAATCTCGACGCGTTCGCCTCCTGGGTGGCGCGTGCCAGGTCCTCGGCATACTGTTCGGCCTCGGCCTGCGCCGGGCCGCCGTGCCACAGCGTGACATCGATCGGGCCGAGGAAGCCCTCGTCGAGCAGGTCCTGCGGCGGTGGCAGATACGGCAGGATCCCGAGACCGCGGAACGCGATCGCCACATCGTTGGCGGTCCAGCGGTGCGATTCCTTGCGGGCGAGCACCTCGAAATAGTGCCGCAGACGGTCGGCGTCATCGCCGACGATCACACCGAAACTCGGATCCTGCCACCGCTGTTCGACGTGCAGCCGGGCGCCGACCGGCGGCACGATCAGCACTACCCCGGACACCGCGCGCTGCCCCAGTCCCCGGGCGGCCAGCCAGCTCTGCAGGGCGAAGGTGTGGTCCCGCGACCGATCCAGCGGTGTGCGGCCCTCGCCGTCATCCAGGAAGACCGGCTTCCCGGATATCGCCCACGGTCCGTTCAACGGGATCTGCAACGTCCCGCCCAGCTGTGACGGCAGCGTGATCACCTCGATCACCACGCAGCTGGTGGGGGTCCAGACCACCGCGTCGAACTGGTGCAGCACATCGTCGTGGAAGAGGCTGCAGTTGACCGTGGTGACACCGTGCGGCACCCCCGAGTCCTGCCAACTCTGCAGCCAGTCGACCAATGCGCGTTCCGCACCGCTGCCTGTGCTGTTCCGCACCTGTACGAGCATCCGGCGACCCGCCCTTCACGTCGACACCCGGTACGGACAGGATACGGGCCGGCGGCGCCGACGCGAATCCCCGCGTGGCGCAGCGTGTCTGCGCCGTTCGGGTGTGTGCTGACCGATGGATGCGCCGACGGGCGGCGCCGCCATCGAAATTACTCGTCGCCGAGTTCCGCCGGAAGTTTTCCGGCGCGCACCGCGGCGAGGAGTTCCGCATGGTCGGCCTCGGTGCGATCGGCGTAGCGCACCGCGAACTCGGCGATCGCCTCGTCGAAGCGTGCGTCGTCGCCGAGATAGCCGCGGATCACGCGCGGATCGAGGGATCGGGCATGGGCGCGCGCCAGCAGGGCACCGGCCAGTCGGCCGTAGTCGTCCAGATCGTGGGGTTTCAGCTCCTGCGGGGCGATACCGCCCTTGAGGTTGCGGAACTGGCGCACGATGAACGGCAGCTCCCGTGTGCTTCCGTCGCTTGCGGGAACGGACATGGTCGTCCAACCCAGCAGGATATCGGTCTCGGCCTGAACCAGCCGGGCACCCTCGACGATGCGCCGGCCCTCGTGGTCGGCGGGGGAGAGGCCGAGTACCGGTGCCAGCGCGGGGGACGCGGCCTGTTTGAGCTGTAGCACCAGCACTTCCTCGCCGTTGCCGTGCAGCAGGGCGACATAGCTGTGCAGGCCGACGCTGCCGGTACCGACGATGCGGAAGGCGATATCGGAGACGGTGAACCGGCCCAGCAGTCCGCGCCGGGATTCACGCAGCGTATCGGCGTAACGTTCCAGGGCGTCGACAGCCGCCTCGGCGACTTGTTCGTCAACCCTGGTGAGGATCGGCGGGTCGCTGACGAACCGGTGCCGGCCGATCCCGGTCACGTGGTCGTCGAGGTGTTCGGTCCACTTCGCTGCGACCTTGGCGCTGGTGTTCTTCCGCGCCTTCTTGGCGGCCTTGCGGAAGTTGTCCAGTAGATCGTCGGCTTCGACCGCCTCGATGATCGATTCGTCCGGCAGCGCGGTCCACGAGCGCAGGAACGGCCACTCGGCGAGTTCGGCGATGGTGCGTCGGTAGGAGCGGGCGGCGTCGCGGGCGGCGGTGCGGCAGTCGTCGGCCTCGGCCTCGCCTTCCCGGCCCGCCAACACCAGACTCGCCGCCAGCCGCTCGAGATCCCATTCCCAGGGGCCCGGCACGGTTTCGTCGAAATCATTGATATCCATGACGATCTCACCGCGTGAGGTGCCGTACAGGCCGAAATTGGCCGCATGCGCGTCGCCGCACAGCTGCGCCGTGACCCCCGTGTCCGGGCTGCCCGCCAGATCGATCCCCATCAGCCCGGCCGCCCCGCGGTAGAAGGTGAAGGGCGAGGCGACCAGCCGACCGATCCGCAGCGGCACCAGGTGGGGTAGCCGTCCGGCATTGGTGGCCTGGATGTACTCGAGCACTCCCGGGCGTCCCGCAGTGCGCACCTGCCGGTCCCGTGCCGTGAGCGGCACCCGCTCCCGCAATGCCCGCCCCCGCGCGAGCGCCTCCTCGGCGGAGATGGACGAGCGCAACCGGATTCGACTGTTGGACACCTTCGGTACCGTACCGGTCGGTTGTTCACGGTTCGTCCGCCGTCGGCCCGGATGCCATGGCCGCGCGGCGGACGAACCGCTCAGGTCGCGTCGACCGGTGCGATCGGCAGCCACAGCGTGCCCGGCACCGGCGCCACCGGCCGGATGCGCCGGTACGGGGCCCCGAGCTCCGGACGGGGATCGGGCTCGTTCTTGGTCGGCCAGAATGCCATCGCCCGTTCCGTCTGGGCGGTGATGGTCGGCGAGGGGTTCACGCCGAGGTCGGTGGTGACGGCCGACCCGTCGCCACATGCAGCCCCGGATGGCCGTAGACGCGCTGGTAGGGGTCGATGACACCGGTTCGCGGGCTGTCGCCGATCACACACCCGCCGAAGTAGTGGGCGGTCGCCGGGATATCGAACACGTCCGTGTACAGCCCGTGGACATCGCCGTCGACCTTGCTCGCGAACCGGAGCCGATCACGACCACGTCGTAGTCGAATGCGGACATGAAATTCCTCTCACCTGTTCAGATGGATGAGATGGTTTCACATTCATCCTTTCAGGTCCGACACCATGGTGGGAATACTCCCGCGGCGCTCGCGGCGCGGGACGGAACGGGGATGATGAGGGGGTTGGTGGGCACCGAATCGGAGGGGTGGGGTATGCACGGGCGTGTGACGAGCGAATCGGGGGCCGGCGATTCCGGCACCACGGCATCCGAGAATTCCGGCGAGCCCATCGGCGGACCCGTCGAAAGGATCCTATCCGACCGGCTGCTGACCGTACCGAACGTATTGAGCGTGCTGCGACTGGTCGGCGTGCCGGTGTTCCTGTGGCTGCTCCTGGTGGAACATGCCGACGGGTGGGCGTTCACCCTGTTGGTCCTGAGCGGGGTCACCGACTTCCTGGACGGAAAACTCGCCCGGCTGCTGGACCAGTCCTCTCGGTTGGGCGCCCTGCTGGATCCGTTCGTCGACCGGTTGTACCTGGTGACGACCCTGACCGCCTTCGTGGTGCGCGGACTGATCCCATGGTGGGTGGCGGTCCTGCTGATCGGCCGGGACGCGGTGCTCACCCTGACCCTGTCGGTCTACCGGCGCCGCGACCTCGACCCGCCCGAGGTAATCTACCTGGGCAAGGCCGCCACCTTCGCGCTCATGTCGGCGCTGCCCTGGCTACTGGCCGGGCAGATGGACTGGGCGGGCGACGGATTCGGCCGGGCGTTCGGCGGCGCGCTGTTGGTCTGGGGCACCGTCGTGTATGTGTGGACCGGTCTGCTCTACACCGGCAAAGCCGTCGCGGTGGCCAGGGCGATACCGCTGCCGCCCAGGGCCGCCGACCGCGGACCGATATAGCAGACCGCGGAAAGGACGCCTCGCCGGGCGTCGGAGCGGACGAGCGACCGGGACTCGCATAGAGTTGCGGTCATCGTGCACGACGAAAGGACGCCACGTGACCCAGACCCCGGAGGATCTGCGCTACACCGAAGAGCACGAATGGGTGCTTCGGACGGAGCCGACCAGGGTGCGGGTCGGCATCACCGACTACGCTCAGTCGCAGCTCGGTGACGTCGTGTTCGTGCAGTTGCCGGAAACCGGTCTCGAGATCACCGCGGGAGACAGCGTCGCCGAGGTCGAATCGACCAAGAGCGTCTCCGACATCTATGCTCCCCTGAGCGCGAAAGTCATTGCGGTAAACCAGGATTTGGAGGCCACACCGGAACTGCTGAACAGTGATCCCTATGGCGAGGGATGGCTGTTCGAGCTCGAGGTCGGCGACGCAGCGGCACTGGATTCGGAACTCGGTGAACTGCTGGATGCCGCAGGTTATCAAGGAGTTATCGGGGACTGATCCCGCCTTCGAAGTTCTCCCTGCACGGGTGCGCCCCGGCAGGGTACGGTCAATGCCAACGACAGTGCCGCGCGGATTTCGCAAGACCGCGACGCGAGTCGCGATGCGGTACCTGCCCGCATGGTTATCAGGTTCGAGGAGGAGAGAAACGGTGAGCGAGAACAAAGACCCGGGTTACGGGGAGACCGCGGCCGAGACGACGTCGGTCTTCCGCGCGGATTTCCTGAACGAGGTCGAGGCGTCGCGCTCCGGAGAGCCGGCCGGCGAACAGCCGGTGCAGGGTGTCGAGGGCCTCCCGGTCGGGGCGGCGCTGCTGGTCGTCAAGCGCGGCCCGAACGCGGGTTCACGGTTCCTACTGGATCAGCCGACCACCTCGGCGGGCCGGCATCCCGACAGCGATATCTTCCTCGACGATGTCACCGTCAGCCGCCGCCACGCCGAGTTCCGGCAGGACGAGGATTCCTTCCAGGTGGTCGACGTGGGCAGCCTCAACGGCACCTACGTGAACCGGGAGCCGGTGGACTCGTCGGAGCTGCAGAACGGCGACGAGGTACAGATCGGGAAGTTCCGGCTGGTCTTCCTTACCGGTCCGCGGGCGCAGACCAGCGACTCCGCGGCCGGTGCGGGAAGCCTGTGACGGGAAGTTCCGAGATGGTGCGCCGATAACCGGCATCGGCGCGGGCACATGAAAGACTGGGTGTCATGACGGGCGCGGCACAGTGGGCGCACGGAGGTATGTCGATCGGCTCCGTGCTCGACCTGCTGCGCCCGGACTTCCCGGATATCACCATCTCCAAGATCCGATTCCTGGAGGCGGAGGGCCTGATCCACCCGGAACGCACCCCGTCCGGGTATCGCCGGTTCTCGGTAGCCGACTACGAACGCCTGCGCTTCGTCCTCACCGCCCAGCGCGATCAGTACCTGCCGTTGAAGGTGATCAAGGAACAGCTGGAGGCGATCGACAGCGGAGCGGCGACGCTCGGTGTGCGGGAGGCCCGCGCCCGAGCGCATACCACCCGTACCCAAGCCGCGCCGGCTTCGGTGGACGACGGCCGGTCGATCCGGCCCCGGATGCCGCGGCCCCTGGGCGTGGTGAACGGGGAGGTGTCGCCGGACGAGCTCCGCTTCGACCATGAGGTCCGGCTCACGCGGGCCGATCTGCTCGAGCAGGCCGAGGTCGATGAGAAATTTCTCACCGAACTGATCCACGCCAATCTCATCACCCCGGGACCCGCCGGGTTCTTCGACGCCGACGACGTAACCTTGGCCGCGACGGCGCGCGCCCTGTCCGAGTTCGGTCTGGAGGCGCGGCATCTGCGCGCGTTCAAACTGGCCGCCGACCGAGAGGCCGCCCTGATCGCGCAGATCGCGGCCCCGATCGCCAAGAGCCGCGACGCCGGTGCGCGGGCGCGGGCGGAGGAGACGGTGCGCGAGCTGGCGGCGCTGTCGCTGACCCTGCACGCCGTCCTGGTGAAAGCGTCGGTGCGCGGTTCGCTCGGCGGCTGAGCCGCCGAATCGACCCGCCTCGGGGATCGACATATCGATTTCTCGGGGGACGGAAGCAATCGCGACGGGACCGAGAATTCGCCTAGACTCGTGGTACGGCGAGCTCGGTAGCGGCGAGAACGAGCGGCCGCGATTATGGGAGGCAGTGCGATGAGCGAAATGCGCGTGATCGGCATCCGTGTCGAACAGCCACAGAACCAGCCCGTACTGCTGCTCCGGGAGGTGAGTGGGGAACGTTACCTGCCGATCTGGATCGGACAGGCCGAGGCCACCGCCATCGTGCTGGAGCAGGAGGGTGTCACCCCGATCCGTCCGCTCACCCACGATCTGATCAAAATTCTGATCGCAGACCTCGGGCATACGCTCAAGGAGGTCCGCATCGTGGATCTGCAGGAGGGTACGTTTTACGCCGACCTGGTGTTCGAGAACGATCTGCGGATCTCGGCCCGACCGTCCGACTCGGTGGCGATCGCGTTGCGGGTCGGTTGCCCGATCTATGCCGAGGAGCCGGTGCTCGACGAGGCCGGTCTGGTCATGCCGGACGAACGCGAGGACGAGGTGGAGAAGTTCAAGGAGTTCCTCGAGTCGGTGTCGCCGGACGATTTCAAGGCGACCGACAGCTGAACACCCCATGAATAATCTCTGGGCCTGAACCAGAGGTCGAGACTATTACCGCGCGTCGCGTTTGGTGCGACGATCGGCTCCCGAGAGAATAAAGGGGAGTAGCCTCGATAGTTGGCGCTGGGCCGGTATCGAAGAGCCAAGTATCGGCGGAGCAAGGGAGTGGTCAGTGGCAGAGAATATGCAGAACGTATGGTCGGATGACATTCCGGCCGAACGCTACGAGATCCAGCCAGGCCTGTTCCCCGACGATTCCGTCCCCGACGAACTGGTCGGATACCGCGTGCCGACCGCTTGTCAGGTCGCCGGGATCACCTATCGACAGCTCGACTACTGGGCACGCACCGGACTCGTCGTACCGTCCATTCGCAGCGCGGCCGGATCGGGCAGCCAGCGGTTGTATTCCTTCAAGGACATACTGGTCCTGAAAATCGTGAAGCGGTTGCTCGATGCCGGAATCTCGCTGCAGAACATTCGTATCGCCGTGGACCATCTGCGCAGCCGCGGCGTCCAGGACCTGGCCGGTATCACCCTGTTCTCCGACGGCACCTCCGTCTACGAATGCACTTCCCCGGAGGAAGTGGTCGATTTACTGCAGGGTGGTCAGGGTGTCTTCGGTATCGCCGTCAGCGGGGCGATGCGGGAACTCACCGGCGCCATCGCGGCCTTCCCCGCCGAACGCGCCACCGAAATCGATGACCGCCCCGAGGACGAACTGTCCTACCGTCGCCGGGCGCGCATGAACCGTAAGACCGGATAGCCGCGCCGACCGGTCGCGCATCGCCGGGAAGTGGCATGCCCCACACGGGTCGCCGGCTCGTCGCGGCTCCCCGCCGTCCTAAACTGATACCGCGTCGTATCCGTGCGGGAGAGTTCCGGGTCACCCAGGCTCGGACGCCGAAGGAGCAGCACCTCCCCGTCAATCTCTCAGGCACCAGGGACCGTGCGGTATCCGACGTCTCTGGAAAGAGGCGGCCACGGGCCGCCCGCCCATGGGGAAAGGGAACTCGGGCCGCGGCCGGGGCACCCGAATCTCTCAGGCGCCACGACAGAGGGGGAGGGCCGGATACCGCCGAGACCCGATCGGCCCGCCCACCTGGAGTGATCGTGACCCGTACTTTCGCCGACCGCCATATCGGACCGGATGACCACGAGCTGTCACGGATGCTCGAGACCATCGGGGTCGGGTCACCGGAGGAACTGGCGGCGGCCGCACTGCCGGCGGGTATCCGGGACGAGGCGGTCTCCGCGCTGCCGGCCGCCGCGAGCGAACACGAGGTCCTGGCGGAACTGGCCGAACTCGCCGCCGCGAACACCGTGACCACCTCCATGATCGGCCTGGGTTACTACAACACCCTCACCCCGCCGGTGCTGGTACGGAATCTGCTGGAAAACCCGGCCTGGTACACCGCCTACACGCCATACCAGCCGGAGATCAGCCAGGGTCGGCTGGAGGCACTGCTCAACTTCCAGACCATGATCACCGACCTGACCGGCATGGATGTGGCGAACGCGTCCATGTTGGACGAGGCGACCGCCGCGGCGGAGGCCATGACGCTGCTGCGGCGGGGCAACAGCAGGGGCGCGGCGCGACTGATGGTCGATACCGACCTGTTCCCCCAGACCCGCACCGTGCTGCACACCCGGGCCGAGCCGCTGGGGATCGAGATCGTCGAGACGGACCTCGCCTCGGGACAGTTGCCCGACGGCGAGTTCTTCGGCGTGATCGTGCAGGTGCCAGGGGCGTCCGGGCGCGTGGTGGACTGGGCGCCGCTCATCGCCGCCGCGCACGAACGAGGCGCGCTGGTGGCGGCCGGAGCGGACCTACTGGCGCTGACCCTGATCACCCCGCCGGGGGAACAGGGCGCCGACGTCTGTTTCGGGACCACCCAGCGGTTCGGGGTGTCCATGGGCTTCGGCGGCCCGCATGCCGGATATCTGGCGGTGCGCACCGCGCACGCCCGCCAGTTGCCCGGCCGACTGGTCGGCGTGTCCAAGGACGCCGACGGCACCCCCGCCTATCGGCTGGCCCTGCAGACCCGGGAACAGCACATCCGCCGGGAGAAGGCCACCTCGAATATCTGCACCGCCCAGGTGCTGCTCGCCATCGTGGCCGCCATGTATGCCTGCTACCACGGCGCCGACGGTCTGCGCTCGATCGCCCGCCGGGTGCACGGCCACGCCGAGCGGATCGCCGCCGCGCTCGGCGAGGCCCTGGTACATGACAAATACTTCGACACCGTCACCGCCCGCGTTCCCGGGCAGGCCGAGGCCGTGGTCGCCAAGGCCGCGGCGCGCGGTATCACCCTGCGTGTGGTGGACGCCGACCATGTCGCGGTGGCCTGCGACGAGGCCACCACCGACGCGCATATTGCCGCCGTCCTGGACTCGTTCGGGGGTGCACCCGCCGAACCGGTCTGCGCCGGCATCGTGAACCGCACCTCCGAATTCCTCACCCATCCCGCGTTCACCCGCTACCGCACCGAGACTGCGATGCTGCGCTACCTGCGGGAACTGTCCGACAAGGACATCGCCCTGGACCGCAGCATGATCCCGCTCGGCTCCTGCACCATGAAACTCAACGCCACCGCGGAGATGGAGCCGATCACCTGGCCGGGCTTTACCCGGCTGCACCCGTACACGCCGGCCGAGAACGTGCCCGGGCTGCTGCGGATCATCACCGATCTGGAGAACTGGCTGGCCGATATCACCGGCTACGACTCGGTGAGCCTGCAACCGAACGCGGGCAGCCAAGGCGAATACGCGGGTCTGCTGGCGATCCGCCGCTATCACCTCGACCGGGGCGAGGATCACCGCGACACCTGCCTGATCCCGTCCAGCGCGCACGGCACCAACGCCGCGTCCGCGGCCATGGCCGGGTTACGGGTGGAAGTGGTGAAATGCCGCTCGAACGGTGATGTGGACCTGGATGATCTGCGCGCCAAGATCGCCGACCACGCCGAACGGTTGGCCTGCATCATGATCACCTACCCGTCCACTCACGGGGTGTACGAACACGAGATCGCCGAGCTGTGCGCGCTGGTGCACGACGCCGGCGGTCAGGTGTACGTCGACGGCGCCAACCTCAACGCCCTGGTCGGCCTGGCGCGGCCGGGACGGTTCGGCGGCGATGTGAGCCATCTGAATCTGCACAAGACGTTCTGCATCCCGCACGGCGGCGGCGGGCCGGGAGTCGGCCCGGTGGCGGTGCGCGCGCATCTGGCGCGGTATCTGCCCGGCGACCCGCTGGACACCGATTCGCACGCGGTATCGGCGGCACGGTACGGATCCGCGTCGATCCTCCCCATCACCTGGGCGTATATCCGGATGATGGGCGCGGACGGCCTGCGCCGGGCCACCCTCACGGCCATCGCCTCGGCCAACTATCTGGCACGCCGCCTCGACGAGCACTACCCGGTGCTCTACACCGGCGAGAACGGTATGGTCGCGCACGAGTGCATCCTGGATCTGCGCGGGATCACCAAGGAGACCGGCGTCACCGTCGACGATATCGCCAAACGCCTGGCCGACTACGGATTCCACGCGCCCACCATGAGCTTCCCGGTCGCCGGAACCCTCATGGTGGAGCCCACCGAGAGCGAGAACCTGGCCGAGCTGGACGAATTCGTCGAGGCCATGATCGCGATCAAACGGGAGATCGACCAGGTCGGTGCCGGGGTATGGCCGGTCGACGACAACCCGCTGCGCGGTGCCCCGCACACCGCGGCCTGCCTGGTGGGGGAATGGGACCACCCGTACAGCCGGGAGACCGCGGTATACCCGCGCGGTGTCGCGCATACCCGGGCGAAGGTGTGGCCCGCGGTTCGGCGGATCGACGGCGCCTTCGGGGACCGCAACCTGGTCTGCACCTGCCCGCCCTTGGACGCCTACGCCGACTGAGTCTCTACCGACGGAGAGCCGTCTTCTGCGCCCTCACCGAGCGTGGCGACTCCATGTTCGCGACCATGGCCGCAATTGTGCGGCCATTCGAGTCCTGGACGCTCTCCACGTGGAACCCGCATGAGACGGCACGGGCCGGAATACGCGAAACCCCGTTCACCGGTCGGAATTGCGAGCACGCCGCGGCAGCAAGCGGAACACACTCTTGATCCCATGCAGGGCGTCGCGGTTGCCGGTCACACAGGCGGCACCGGTGTCGATCGCCTCGGTGAACGTCCGGTTCTCACCGGTGAGGCGAAGGACTCGGATTCACTGATCGTGATGGTCGCGTCCGGGTGTTGCGCGGGTCCGTGCACCGTCTCGATCGTCCCTTGACTTCCTCGGTTCGCGTCGAGCCCATCAACGAATCAACGGCGAAAGTTGCCTCGGCTCCACTGCTGCGGGATCCACCGATGCTCGTCAGATCCGCTCTGCGTCCGAACAACCTGTAGGTCTCACACATTGCGGACGGAAGCCGCACGCCGAGCTCCTCCTCGGCCGCTGCCGGATCGGCCTCGCCCCATCCACCCGGTGACATCCAGTGCGCTCGATGAACTGCCAGGCCCTACTCCGACCGGCCACGCCGCGAGCGAGTTCCATGCACACGTCAAACCTGGTCGACACGCCACAGAACTTTATGACCTCCCCTGGAGGAGATTGCCCGGAAGGCGGCGGGCCCGCCATCCTCGGCCCGCCGGCGGCCTCATCTGCCGGAGCTCACGGTGTAGTGAGTGCCTGTACGACAGCGGTGCCGAACTGGAGATCGTCGCTGCTGGGCAGGGCGGTGTACTTGCCACCGGTGCGTTCGGTGAGGGTGCGCAGGGTGTCGCTGCCCTGCCCGCCGACGACGAGGACATCGACGCGGACGGGAGTGTCCGGCGAGCCGCTGTCCGCGATCTCGGACAACAGGTCTTCGTCGGTGAGCGAGGAGCCGTCCTCGGGTCCGTCGGTGATGAGCAGGATCGAATTGGTGTAGCCGTCCCGGTATCCGGAGACGGCCGCTCGATAGGCCGCGACCAGCGCGGGATAGCATTCGTCGGCCTTGGCGGAACCGGCGCGCACGGAGCCGACCGCGTCCATGACCTCGGCGCGGTGGTCATCGGACAGCGGGGCGGTCTTCACGGCCACCTTGTGCGAATCGCCGCCGGCGAGGCTTTTGCCGAATGTCCAGACGCCGAGGCCGAAATCGGGTGGCATCACGTTCACGGTGGAGGCCAGCGCGCCGACGGTGTTGGCCATCCGGGTGGACGAGCCCTCACCGGTGCTCATCGACGAGGACACGTCCACGAGGACGGTGGCGTTCACACCCAGCACCGGGTGGGCGAGTGTGGTGCGGAGCCTGTCCAGGGCCGCCCGCGGCGGGGTCGGTACCGGGTTCGGCGGGGGCGGGGCGAAACCGGCGGTGGTGAACTCCTGCAGGCTCTCCGGTTTGCGCAGAAACTGGGTGAACAGTCCCGCGATCAGGTTCTGGGTCTTGTCCACCCACGGGCCTGCCATCAGGGCGGCCGGATAGTCCACGACCGGTGCGGCGCCGGCGGGCGCGATCGCCGTCGCGCCGCCCATGGCGTCGAGTTGGCGCACGGTCATCGGTACGGCGTGCACCGTGGCCTCGGCCGGTGCGGACGCCGAGAGAGCGGCCAGGGCCGCCGGGGTATCGGGGGACTCGGGCGCGTGCGCGGCCAGCCCGGAGACCGCGGCGACCGCCTGCCCGGACGCGGCGGCCTCCTCGGTGAGCGGGTCGGTGCCCGAGACGGAACCCGCGATGGCGGCGGCGACGGCCAGTGACGCGTCCCCGGGCGGCAGCGCCAGCTTCAGCCCGCCCCAGCCGGACAGGCCGACCTCGTCCAGCGAACCCTGTTGCAGACGCGGTAGATCCGCCCAGAAGATCCGGGTGGATCCCAGGGCGCCGCGCAGTTGGTCGGGAACGGCGAGCACGATCGGGCTGGAGGCGACGGACTCGGGTTGGCCCTCGATCAGGCCCGGCACCCGGACGGATTCGACAGAACGCATGGAATCGGGAATCCACAGCCCCGGCTTGGGGCCGAGCGCCGGGTCCCACGGGCCGTTCGAGGCGAACGCGGCGGCGATATCCGCCGACGGGCGATCCGTCACCACCACCTTCGCGCAGTGGTCACGCACCTTCGGTTCGGTCGCGTTGTACCGGTCGGCGATGGTGCGGACCGGGGCGGCGATCTCGGGATCGACCGTGACGTCCAGGGTGGCGGGTCCCTCGACACACTCTCCGGCGGCAGCGCCGGCGCGCTCGTCGGAGCGTTCGCTCAACCTGAACCAGACGAAGACCGCGGCCACCAGCAGTAGTACGGCCACGACGGCGACAACCGGTCCTTTGCTGATACCTCTGGAACTGGTTGCGCTGCGATGGGTTCCCACGAGCGCCAAGTGTAGGTCCGGGCGAGAGGGGGTATGGGATCACCCCGCGTGACCCCATACCGCTTCAATCGCGGATCATTCGACCGCGGTCGAACTCCCGCCCACCCCAGACCCCGGACTGTCCGGTGCGTTCGGCGAACTCACCGCACTCCCGACGGATGGGGCAGCTTCCGCAGACCGCCCGGGCGTAGGCGAAGTCCTGGGACGGGTACGGAAACCACGCCTCGTGGTTCGGGTCGCCCCGGCACGCGGCCCGATGCCACCCGTGGCTGTCCGACAGCGGCAGCAGATCGGTCAGTACTTCCATGGTCATGTCGATCCCTCCTTCGCGGATCGCCTCGGATCTCGTCACGTGGACGCGGCGAGCTGCTTCCAGACCCGCCGCTGCTTCTTGGCCAAGGGGTCGGGTGCCTTCGGCTCCCACAGCAACCGCATCCCGGCCTCCTCCGGGGTCCGGTCGGCCTTGACCGTATTGCAGGTGCCGCAGCAGGCGATGAGGTTCTCCCAGGTATTGGGCCCACCTCGGCTGCGCGGCCGGATGTGGTCGACGGTGTGCGCCCACTCACCGCAGTACCCGCACCGGTTGCCGTCACGGCGCAGGATCCCGGCGTGCCCGGCCCGGCCGTCCGCCCGCAGCGGGGTCGCCGCGGCCAGGTAGACGTAGCGGACCAATCGGATGGTCTCGGGCAGCATGATCTCTAGGTGTTGCGATCGGATCGGGAAATTCGGCCGGCGCACCACCACCGATTCGGCCACCCCGCCGGCCACCAGGGTCACGGCACGGTCGGCGGTGATCTCGTCCAATGCCTCGTAACTGGCGTTGAGCACCAGGACGCGGGTGCGTATCCAGTTGTCGACGGTGAGCGTCGACGGCTCGGTGGAATGCGGAATCGGCATGGGAGTCACCATGTTTCGAGACACGCGGGAACAGGCCCCGCGGGTGAGTGGAGAGCGGAGTACGGCGTGCGAGTTACGGCCGCGCCGGGAGGAGCCGGTCGATCACGGGATCGCCGCCGGTATTACCGGACAGTCGCTGTCGCATGCTCGACTCGGATATCGACCGTGTCGCGTCGACAGGTTCGACGGGATACAAGACCACTCCTCCTTTCGGTGCTCGTCGACCCGCCCGATGCGGCGGATCGGGTACGCAAACATGGTGACGCACCGAAGACACCGTTGTCAGTTCATTTTTCGGTACGGGGGCGAATCGCCGGCCGGCCACAGTCGAGGCCTGACCTCATCGGGTTCGAGCGGGGCGCGACGAACGAAACCCCGCTCCCACGCACGGCGAGGACGGGGTGGGTGCTGCGGCGGTCCGGAGGTTGCCGACGAGATGCTCCGACCTGCGGGCGATGTGTTCGCGGACCTGTTCACGCAGGGCGTGACGGTTGCCGGACGGATAGACCTGGTCGCTGGGGAAATCCTTCAGCGCCTCGCGGGCGAGGATGATCTCGTACGCCGGGGTGCTGCCTGTCGAGCGAATCCTCGGCAACTCGCCCGGAGTAGAGTGCGCACGTGCGGCAGTATCCGGGCGGGCGGTTCACCCAGTGACCCTGTGCGGCGCTACCGACCGGTAACATGGCGTCGACTTTCCACCCGGATTTTCGGAAGTGAGGCAGTAGATGACAGAGCGGATTCAGGTCGGCGGGCTGCAGGTGGCCGGCGTTCTCCACGAGTTCGTCGAGAACGAGGCACTTCCGGGTACCGGCGTGGACTCCGCCGCGTTCTGGGCCGGCACCGAGCAGATCATCAACGACCTCGCCCCACGCAACCGGGCGCTGCTGGCCGAACGCGACGAGATCCAGGGCAAACTCGATGCCTGGCATACCGAACATCCCGGCGCGAACTACGACAGGGCCGCCTACAAAAAGTTTCTGACCGACATCGGGTACCTGCGTCCCGAACCGGCCGACTTCCAGGTCACCACCGCGAATGTCGACGACGAGATCGCCGCCATGGCCGGCCCGCAGTTGGTGGTGCCGGTGATGAACGCCCGTTTCGCCATCAATGCCGCCAATGCCCGCTGGGGATCGCTGTACGACGCGCTGTACGGCACCGACGCCATCTCCGAGGAGAACGGCGCCGAGAAGGGCACCGGATACAACAAGGTGCGCGGTGACAAGGTCATCGAATGGGCGCGCAACTTCCTCGACGACGCGGTCCCCCTCATCACCGGCTCGCATATCGGCTCCCGGGGGTACGCGATCGTCGACGGCGAGTTGGAGGTGACCCTGGAAGACGGGACCACCATCGGCCTGGCCGACGCCTCGCAACTGGTCGGCTATATCGGCGATCCCGCGACGCCGTCGGCGGTGTTGCTGAAGAACAACGGTCTGCACATCGAGATCCGGATCGATCCGGACTCGCCGATCGGCAAGACCGACAACGCCGGTGTCAAGGACGTGGTGCTGGAGGCGGCCGTCACCACCATCATGGACTTCGAGGACTCGGTCGCCGCCGTCGACGCCGAGGACAAGGTGCTCTGCTACCACAACTGGCTCGGCCTGATGAGGGGCGACCTCGCCGAGGAGGTCACCAAGGACGGCAGGACCTTCACCCGCACCATGAACCCCGACCGCGTCTACAGCGCGCTCGACGGCTCCGAACTGGTGCTGCACGGTCGCTCGCTGCTGTTCGTGCGCAACGTCGGCCACCTGATGACCACCGACGCCATTCTCGACGCCGAGGGCAACGAAATCCCCGAGGGCATCATGGACGGTCTGATCACCTCGCTGATCGCCATGCACGACCTTACCGGCAACGCCCGACTGAGCAACAGCCGCACCGGCTCGGTGTACATCGTGAAGCCGAAGATGCACGGCCCCGACGAGGTCGCCTTCACCGACGAACTGTTCGCCCGGATCGAGGACGTGCTCGGCCTCGCCCGCAACACCCTCAAGGTCGGCATCATGGACGAGGAACGCCGCACCACGGTGAACCTGAAGGCCTGTATCCGGGCCGCCGCCGAGCGCGTGGTGTTCATCAACACCGGCTTCCTGGACCGCACCGGCGACGAAATCCACACCTCCATGGAAGCGGGCCCGATGATCCGCAAGGCGGAGATGAAGAGCCAGCGGTGGATCCTGGCCTACGAGGACTGGAATGTCGACACCGGCCTGGCCACCGGGCTGCCGGGCAAGGCGCAGATCGGCAAGGGTATGTGGGCTATGCCCGACCTGATGGCGGATATGCTCGCCCAGAAGATCGGTCATCCCACCGCGGGCGCCACCACCGCCTGGGTGCCCTCGCCCACCGCCGCCACCCTGCACGCCACCCACTACCACAAGGTGGATGTCTTCAAGCGGCAGCAGGAGATCGCCGAGGGCGGCCGGCGCGCCACCGTCGACGATATCCTGGAGATCCCCTTGGCCGCCGATCCGAACTGGACGTACGAGGAGAAGCGGCAGGAGTTGGACAACAACTCCCAGTCCATCCTGGGCTATGTGGTGCGCTGGATCGACCAGAGCATCGGCTGCTCCAAGGTGCCCGATATCAAGGACGTCGCGCTCATGGAGGACCGCGCCACCCTGCGCATCTCCAGCCAGCTCATGGCCAACTGGCTGCGGCACGGCATCGTGACCGCCGACGAGGTGGTGGCCGGCCTGGAACGGATGGCCCCGGTCGTCGACCGGCAGAACGCAGGCGACCCGAACTACCGGCCGATGGCGCCCGACTTCGCGGGAAGTATCGCCTTCCAGGCCGCCAAGGATCTCATCTTGGAGGGCACCCAACAGCCCAACGGCTACACCGAGCCGATTCTGCACCGCCGCCGCCGCGAGGCCAAGGCACTGGCCGCCAAGAACAACGGCTGACCACGGTAGACCCGATCGGATGGTGGACGCCCCGGCTCGACGGCCGGGGCGTCCACCCGTTTCGGAGGCCGGTCACCGGCCGGGACCGTTCGCCGAGAGGCTCGGCGAGTCCGCGGGGCGGTTGGCGTGATTGCATGCGATGACCACGGGTAATGCGACGGCAAACGCCGCGAGACGGCCGTGTCTCGTCAATGGGAGGAGAACACGATGGCCATCGAGATCCGCTCGGTGACCGGTCCTCGGGACCGGGGTGCTCGGCTCGCAGACCGCGTTCCACGGCTTCGACGTCACCGCGTACGACATCAGCGACGAAGCGCTGGCCGCGGCGCGGGATCGCTTTGCCCGACTCGCCGCGACCCTACCGCGAGGAGGTGTCCGGCGCCACCGACGAAAAGGTCGAGCGGACGCGTTCGGGTATCGCACTCACCACCGACCTCGCCGCCGCCGTGAAAGAGGCCGATCTGGTGATCGAGGCGGTGCCCGAGGTACTCGACATCAAGCGGGAGACCTATACACATCTCGGCGAACTCGCACCGAGCCGAACCATCTTCGCGACGAACTCGTCGACCCTGCTGCCGAGCGATATGAAGACTTTCACCGGCCGGCCGGACAGGTTCCTCGCCCTGCATTTCGCCAATCAGGTGTGGAGGTTCAACACCGCCGAGGTGATGGGCACGCCGCAGACCGATCCGGCGGTGTTCCGGGCGGTGGTGGACTTCGCCGAGAAGATCGGCATGGTGCCGATCGAGTTGCACAAGGAGAAGGCGGGTTATGTGCTGAACTCGCTGCTCGTGCCATTCCTCAACTGCGCGGCCGCGCTCGCCGCGGGCGGTTACGCCGAACCGGAGGCGGTGGACAAGACCTGGCGTATCGCCACCGGCGCGCCGATGGGTCCGTTCCAGATCCTGGACATCATCGGCCTGACCACGCCCTACAACATCCTCGTGCACGGTGGCGAGGGCGAGCGCCGGCTCGCGGACTGGCTGAAGACCAACTACATCGACAAGGGCAAGCTCGGCCTTGCCACCGGGGAAGGGTTCTACTGGTATAGCGAGTAGGCAGTCGGATCCTTCGGTTTCACCCGGTCGTCCTGTGAGCGGCAGTGGCCGCCCCTTGGCCTGGTCACGGTCGACCATCGTCGACTGTGCCGGTGTTTTCGGCCGTGATGGGACATGGTCACCGCCCACTCCACGCGAGTGGGTGGACGATGGTATGAACGGAATCGTCCTGCTCGCGGTCTCGTCAGGGGTTGGGACTCACCCAGTGAAGACTCGCGTTCATTTCGTGCAGGATATCGAGTGTCATTCCGGTGGAGTGTTGTTTTCCCCATGGGTTTTCCAAGAGCAGGCTTCCGCCGTCGTCGAGCTTATCGGGAACATAGACATC
>NZ_BAFU01000050.1 GCF_000308495.1 Nocardia brevicatena NBRC 12119
CTAATGAACCTGTGCTCACACCCCATGGTGGGTGGGCACGACATCCCAGCAGCGATCCGTCCTCCCGGCCGACCGACAGGGGCACGATCTCAGTCTGGGACTCGAAGTCCTGGTCCAACGTGTGCTCACCTGCCGGCCGCTACCAGTAGCGAGTCTGCCCGACCGAGAAGCGGTGGGACGGGCTACCCGCTAGATCTCATTAGGTCCAGCGGCTCACCTCGGGGTCTTCGACTACCACCGTGAGAATGGCGGGGATGAGCGCGAGCACGGCGGGGATCAGCAGTAGCAATCCGACGACGGTGAGTCGGCCACTGGGTTTCCGGGCGGGTCTCGTGCAAGGCTTTGGGCCAGTGCGGTCGTGTGGGTGCGTTCGATACTTGGCGGTACCGAAGACGGGCACCAACCCTGCGGTGGTGACCCCCACTCCTGAGTACTCGTGGGTGTCGTAGCTGGTTGACACGCCGTCCGCGTGCAGGGCGGACACGCTCTGGACGAAGTCGATGTGGCCGCAGTGCGGGCAGGTGATGTCGAGGTCCATGCCGGGGTTCCCCTCCCACGCCGCACGATGGCAGCGCGCGTGTGGTGCCGATACCTGCAACGAAGACTCTCAACGGTATCCAACACCCTGAGGCGCCGACTGTCGAGCGGTTGCGGTGTTTCGGCACACCTCACAGCATCTCTAGCGTGCTTGCGCACGAGGTCATCTCACCTGCGCGCACCAGGGGTGGGTGCAGCTTCGCCTGCGTCCGTTGTGGGCGCGGGGGCGAGGACCTGCTCTGTGATGGGCTCCGCGTCGGTCGCGACGGTGCGCAGCAGATCGACCGCGTTCGTGTACTCGGCTGCGTCCCTGAGAATTCGACTGATCGTCGAGCGATTCTTGTTCAATTCTTTGGCGATCCGTGTGCGGGTCCAACCGTCGATGTGGTGATGTATCAGCACTTGCGCGACAACGGTCGGGTCGCGGCGTCGTACGGGATCGCGCGCACACAGCATCCGTGCGAACGCGGTGAACTCATCATGTTGGGCCTCGGGGTCGGAGGCCGGGGTGTGCACGCTGGTGGATGCGCGCACCGGCGCAGCCGATACCGCGTGCGCACGGGCGGTGACGGTGTGGGTGGCCGATGGTTCGGTGGATGGTGTCGTGCCGGTGTGCGCACCACGCCCGCGTGGGGTTCTCGAGTGCGCCAAGGCCAAGAGCGCGATGGTGGATTGGGCCATGGAGCCTTCGATGATCAGAGGCCACAGCCACGCCTCACCGTGGGGGACTCCGGCCATGACGGCCAGCGAGCGTAGCGCGGTGAATGAAAGCCAGAACGCGCCCGCAGCGATCACCACGGTCATGGCGGTCGCCACGAGATGGGTGGCGCGAGCGGAAGCGTGCGCACACAGCAACACCGTGACTCCGTGCACGGCGGCCAGCAGCGCCAACGGTGGGACCACCGCGACCGCCGCCGAGAGGGCGGGGAGTGCGTTGCTGTGCAGGATGGCCTGGGTGGCGTTGCCAGTGATACTGACCGCGGCCGCCGTACCGAGCACGGTCCAGAAGAAAGCATGCGCACGGCCTCCGACCGTGCGGACTGTAACTGGTGCGGGCACGTCGGTGACCGACGCGGTGCTATCGATGGTCATAGATGTCCTCTGGAGAACGCATGGATCGAATGAGCCTGTAGCGGTGGGTTTATGGGAGGCGGTGGGAGTGTTGACAGTGCATGCGCTGAGGCCCTGGAGCAGCGCGTACGAGACGGAGGGGAAATGTCGAACCACTCTTCAGGGGAGTTCGGGTGCGGTACGCTGGAGTACGGGACGATCAGCAGACGGGCAAGAGGAGTCCGTCATGTCGAAATCTGATTGCCCACCTCTTCTTTCTGCTGCAGCCCGCTTCGAAGCGGATGAACGGCGAGGCCATTTTTTCGAACGACCGTCGACGCGTATCCGGTGCAGCGAGCGGTGCGAGCCAAGAAGCACGGTCGGCGTCCTGAAGAGCCTCGTGGCACGAGCCGTGCTCGCCCGCAGATGGCTACCACGGTTCGTGGTGGCAATGTGTGCGCGTGACGGAGCGATCGGTGGCGGCATGCTCCGCCAGGCTCTGTTACGCCCGCGATCGGAAGCTCGTACCGAGGTGTGCCGGTATGCGGCGTGATACTTCCTCGGTGCCCCCTACCTCCCTGCCCGGTCGTGCTACGGGTGAATCCCACGAGGGCTCCGGTAGGAGTGCAGCAGCCGACAATGTGTGGCTGAGCAGCGAGGAAGTGGCTCAGCGTCTGAAACTTCCGGTGAAGACATTGGCCTCCTGGGCTGCCGCCGGGCGAGGCCCCCGCTATGCGCGGATGGGCAGATACCGGCGGTATCGGCTGGAGGACCTGCTCGCTTGGGAACAGGAGCAACTCGATCGCAGCAGCGGTGCTACCGACCGTTAGGTCATATCGCGTGAGGCGGGCATGGGCGACCGCACCATGTCGAGCTACAGCTAACCATTGGCAAATAAAAAGTGTTTGAGATCGTGCTCAAGGCCTGCTTCACTCTGGTCTCGCCATATCGAAGACGCTGGGGATTTTGCGGCGAACGGGGAGTTTTCTGTGTCGAAGCCCGGCGGATCCGGGGATATAGCGAATTTCTGGCAACAAATGGTTGAGTGGAGGTTGGTGATGGGCGGCAGGCTGCCGAAGCCAGTGGGCACCTTCGGGGTGCCGACCAAGCCCAAGAGGCAGAAGAACGGGCGCTGGCGCACCACGGTGCGTTTCTACAGCGCGTGGGGACCTCGCCAGATCGAACGCATGGGCTCCAGCGCCGACGAGGCACGTAACCGGCTCGCTGAAGCGATGCGGAACTACAGCGAGCAGCACGGTCATGCGCGCATCACATGCACCACCAAGCTGATCGATCTTGCTGCCGAACTGCTCGCGGAGATGGAACGCGACGACGCCTACACCGCCGGCAACATCGAGGACTACCGCCGCGAGATCTACGTCTCACACGACAAGCGCGCCGACCCAACCACCGTCAAGGTCGAGAATTCGGTGGGACGGCTCCAGATCTGGCAGGCCGGCGCCGGTGAACTCGACCGGCACCTCAAACGCCTGGTGGCGATGGGGCTTCGCCGCAAGGCCAAACAACACAAGATCATCCTGCGTGCGATGATGGGCATCGCCGTGCGCCACGGCGTCATCGATACCAACCCCATCGACGACGTCGCCCCCTTCACCCGGCGCAGAAGCCCGGCCCGCGGCAAGATCCGCGATCACAGCGCCCTGCCGGCCTTCCGTGCCCAGGTCCGCGCCTGGGCGAGCGGGGAAGCGATTCCCGGCACCCCCGCCTACACCCGGGGTCCGTCCCGCGACTGGACGGTGGTGTGGATCGTCGACGTCATCACCGGAACCGGGATGCGCCCCCATGAGGTGTTCGCCCTCTTGCTCGCCGACATCAACCTCGACGCCGTCGACCCCTACCTCGACGTCACGGGCACCCTCGTCGAGGTCAAGGGCGCGGGCACCGGCGGATGGCTCCGCAAACCCACCCCGAAATCCGACAATGGGTGGCGGCGCATCCTGCTGCCCGATCGCACTGTCGAGGCGATCCGAGAAGCGATGAAAGACCTCGAGGTCACCGCACGGCCCGACCCGAGGGGCTGCTGTTCCCGGCCCGTAACGGCGCGCCGCGCAACCCGAACAACTTCGGTCGGACCTGGCGTGCCGCCCGCGGGGACAACTTCGCCTGGGTCACCCCGCGCACCTTCCGCAAAGGCGCGGCCACCGCGGTCGACCACGCCTACGGCGACCCCGAACGCGCCGCCCGCCAACTCGGCAACACCCGCGAGGTCGCCAAGACCCACTACATCGACACACCCGAGGTCGTTCCCGACAACCGCGAGGTCCTTGAGCGCTGGGCGCGGGGCCGGTAGGGGTGAAAACGTGAGATTTTTGTGAGATCGTGCTGGAAACGCTCAGATCACTACAACGAGAAAACCCCTCCGACCGCAGGTCAGGAGGGGTTTTCGTTGTCGGGCTGACAGGATTTGAACCTGCGACCACTTGACCCCCAGTCAAGTGCGCTACCAAACTGCGCCACAGCCCGTTGTGTCCCTCTCGGGACGCTCGAAGAGATTACCGCAGTGTGGTTCCAGAGAGCTAATCGCCTGGTAGAAGTGGGTGTTTTGGAGTGCCCGCCGCCAACTCCTTGACGTGAAGTTATATTGAGGTTGCAGAGTCGGTGCATGGAATCGAAGACGGTTACACCGCTAATGCTCGCGAACACCACCGAGGATCATGCCGAGGACATCGCCGCGATCGAGCAGATCATCCGCAATGTCGAGACCGCGTACAACACCAACGACGCCGAGTTGATGGTCGCGGACTTCGCCGCCGACGCGTCGGCTGTCAACGCGGCTGGTGTGCTGATCACGGGCCGGGAGGCGTTGCTCGAGGCGAGCCGGCGCGGGGTGGCCGGGTTCTTGAAGGATCAGTTCGTCCGATACGAACTCGCCGATATCACCTTTCTGCGGTCCGATGTCGCGATCGCGCACAAGGTCGCCCGGGCCGTGACGGCCTCGGGTGACCCCATTGATATCGATCATTCGATGATCGCGCTGTATGTGCTGGTCAAGAAGAATGGTCGGTGGTGGACGGCGGCTCGACAGAACACACTGGTCCCGGCGCCCGAGTGAGTCGGGTTCAGAGGCGGCGGACGTGGTAGTGGAGGTGGGTGACCCGCAGGTCGGGGATGATTGCCGGGTCGTCGAGGACGATGGGTGCGTTGGCGAGTTCGCCGGCGAAGGGGGTGTCGGAGGCGAGGAAGATCGGGACGAGGTCGATCCGCAGTTCGTCGATCAGGTCGGCTTCCAGGCATTGCCGGGTCATGGTGCCATCGTTGACGCCGACCGCCTTGTCGCCGCCGATTCCGCGGGCGAGTCCGACGGCGGCGAGGACACCGTCGGTGACGAAAGTGAAGGGGGCGTCGGGGTTGGCGCTGGGGTGTTGTACCGGGTCGGCGTCGTATCAGGCGAACAGTTCGTCGAAGCCGGTTTCGTCGGGTCCGGCGATGAAGCCGTCCAGTGACATGCGCGCGTCCGCGAATACTGTGCCCATGGTGTGCCTCCGTTGTCGGTGAGTTATCGGCAGAGACGACGGAGAAATAGTGAACTAATCGATTCAGTAAAAAGTATTCGGGCCGGATTCCGGCGGGACGGCTCGCTGGGCGGAGTGCGGGCGTTTCCCTGAATATCCGTTCTGCGAGAATGCCACGGTGCATATCGCCGTCGGATTGGTCGTACTCGTCGCGTCGGCGGCCGCGGTGGCAGCGCTGGCGCGACGGTTCGGTGTCTCCGAACCCCTGGCGCTGACCCTGGTCGGGGTGGCGGCCTCATATTTGCCGTTCGTACCGGCGGTGCATCTCGAACCGGAGATCGTGCTGCTGGGGCTACTGCCGCCGCTGCTGTATACCGCGGCGATCCGGACATCGCTGGTCGACTTCCGGACCAATCTCGAATGTATCGCGCTGCTGTCGGTGGGGCTGGTGCTGTTCAGCACCTTCGCGGTGGCCGCGGTGGTGTGGTGGCTGCTGCCCGTGCCGTTCGCCGCGGCGGTGGCGCTGGGGGCGGTGGTCGCACCGCCGGACGCGGTGGCGGCGACGGCGGTCGCGCGCCGGATCGGGATGCCACGCCGGATTGTCTCCATTCTGGAGGCGGAATCGCTGTTCAACGACGCCACCGCGCTGGTGGCGTTGCGCACCGCGATCGCCGCATCGGCGGGAGCGGTGTCGGTGTGGTCGGCGGGGGCGGATTTCCTGATGGCTGCCGGTGGGGGTGCGCTGGTCGGGATCACGGTGGCGTGGCTGCTCGGGATGTTGCGGCGGCGGATCACCGACCCGGTACTCGACACCACCTTGTCGTTCCTCGCCCCGTTCGCGGCGTATCTGCCCGCCGAGGAGGTCCACGCCTCGGGTGTGATCGCGGTGGTCGTCTGCGGGATGATCCTCGGCCACCGTGCACCGGTGTGGCAGAGTGCGGCCTCGCGGCTCGCCGAACATACCAACTGGCGCACCGTCCAGTTCATCTTGGAAAGCGCGGTGTTCCTGGTTATCGGGCTGCAGGTGCGCGGCATCGTCGACGACGCGTGGAGCAGCGGGCTGGACCATACAACGCTGGTGATCACCGTGATCGCGGTATTGCTCGCCGTCGCGGTGTCGCGGCCGATATGGGTTTTCGGGTGGATGCTGGTGCGGCGCGCCATCGGCCGGCCCGGAGAGCCGGTGGCCTATTCGACGGTGGTGTCGTGGGCGGGGATGCGCGGTGTGGTGACGCTGGCGGCGGTGCTGCTGCTGCCGCAGGATACTCCGCAGCTGCCGGTGTTGAAACTGCTCGCGCTGGTGGTGGTCGCGGGCACCCTGTTACTGCAGGGGCCGTCGCTGTCGTGGTTGGTACGACTGTTGGAGTTGCGGGGGCCGAGCCGCGCCGAGGACGCGCTGCGGGAGGCCACCCTGTTCAGTCAGGCCGCCACCGCGGGACTGGAGGCGCTCGATCGGGCCGTTGGTTCGGGTACGCCCCCTGAGGTGGTGCGGTCGCTGCGTGACCGGTCGGCCATGCGCACCAACGCCGTTTGGGAACAACTGGGCCGTCCGGAATCCGAGCAGGCGACCCCGACCGCGGAATATCGGCGGTTGCGGTTGGAGATGTTGCGCGCGGAACGGGAAGCGGTGTTGCAGGTGCGGGATTCCGGGGAAGTGGACTACGAGATCCTGCAGCATGTGCTGTCCCGGTTCGATCTGGAGGAGTCCATGATCGACCGGTTCGACGATATCGAGGAACCGGACCGCGCCGAACCGCTGGTCGGCGACGCGTCCGTCGCCGACTGCGCGCATCTGCGGGCCGCGCCGCTGCTCCGTGAAACCGTCGCGCCCGAGCAGTGCGCCGAATGTGTGGTCGAAGGGCAGCGCTGGGTGCATCTGCGTATGTGTCTGACCTGCGGGAATATCGCATGTTGCGATTCCTCACCCGGACGTCACGCGAGTCGGCACGCCGCGACCACGGGCCACCCGGTTATCCGCAGTGTGGAGCCGGGGGAGGCGTGGCGCTGGTGTTACGTGGACGAATTGTTGGGTTGATGCGGGTGTGCACCCGACCGGCCGTCGTCGGCCGCCGGCCCACGCCGAAATGTAGTCGGGAGGTTCGGCAGGGCCGTCGGTTCGGTTTCGGGCCGGTGGAGTCAGCGGGTGTGAGTGACCATCACCGGGCAGCGGGCACGTTGGACGAGGGCATGGCTGGTGGAGCCGAGCAGCAGACTGCGGAACCCGCCGCGGCCCCGGCTGCCCACGACCACGAGTTGCGCGGTCTCCGACCATTCGAGCAGATGCTGTCGCGGCGACGACGGATATACCCGCCGATGCACCGTGACCTCCGGGTACCGCTCCTGCCAGCCCGCCAGACGTTCGGCCAGGACCGCCTGCTCGGCGGAGGTGAGGTCCGCGACCGGGATTTCGATCATGGCGGTGCTCGCGTATTCGGCGAAGATGAGATCGCTCCAAGCGTGCACCGCCACCAGGTCGGCCTTGCGTTCGGCGGCCTCGGCGAAGGCGGACGCCACTGCGGCGTCGCTGACCCGGCTGCCGTCGACACCGACCACCACGGGGCCGTTGTGCCGGCCATCGGTTTCCCGTACGGCGACGATATTGCCGCTACCGTGGGCGGCGACCGACAGCGTCGTCGAGCCCATATGCGCGAGCGTGCCGCCGGGGCGGGAGCCCAGCGCCACCAGATACGCGTCTTCGGACAAACCGATCAGCAGCGCCGCCGGGCTGTCTTCCGAGAGTTGGGTCTCCACCGGCAGATCCGGGGCGACCTCCCGTGCGGTCCGACGCGCGCCGGTCAGGACCGCCTCCCCGTGAGCACGCAGCGTTTCGATCGCTTCGGGCACCATCGGTTGGTAGGCGACGAGCATGGATCTGGCGGGGGCCGCATTCATCCCGTGGGCGAGCAGAAGCCTGCGCCCCCGCTGGGCGGCCACCTCGGCGGCCCAGCGAACCGCCAGGTCCGAGGCGGGAGAACCGTCGACACCTACCACGACCGCGGCGGATACCAGCTGAGGCGGACCCTCGACGTGTTCGCTCATGCCACGAGTATCCCCCTGGCACTCTTTTCGAAACGTTCCGCGAAGTTCACGGGCCGCGTATCAGGCGATTCGCATATCTACCGCATGGGGTGTCACCGGGGACCTTCCCTGCGGCGCGCCGGGAGGACACTTGTCCGACAGGGCTTCTGTGTCGATCATGATCACGTGTTGATATCGGATGGGGTAATCGGTCTACGTCCGATCGAGGTCGCCGACGCCTCGGTGCATATGGCCGAGGAAGACGGTGAAATACTGCGGCGGTTCTACGGGGGAGCGAATCCGGCGACGAAAGTGGCGACCTGTTTCCGGCAGTGCGCGGACGAATGGGCGTCCGATGGGCCGAACAAGGTGTTCATGGTAGTGAATACGGCCGGGCAGCCGGTCGGGACCATGGCCATCGAACTCGCCCGGGAATTCCTGGCCGTGCGGCAGGCCAATGTGTGCTACGGGATATACCCGGCCCGGCGGCATCAGGGGATGGGCGTGCGGACGCTGGTGCTGGCCTGCCGTTACCTCGCCGGACACGATATGGCGGACGAGGCGGTATTGCGAGTCCATCCGGACAACAAATTGGCGGTGGCGGTGGCGCACCGGGTGGGTTTCACCTACCACCACAGCAGTGAGGACCCGGTGTACGGGAGGTTGGACTGGTTCCTTCAGGCTCTCTGACCGGGTGGGGTCGGTGAGAGAGTCGGTAATGCGAGTGTCGCGACGGCCAACCGGGTCCGGGTCGAGGTGGGGAGCGCGGCGAACAGGTGCGTCATGGCGGTGAGTGTGCCGGTGAGGTCGGTGCGGCCGGACAGGTAGGCACGCTGATCGGGGAGTGGGAGATCGAAGAAGGCGTCGAAGAAGGCCGGTATCTCGGCGGGTGGTAGGGCGAGCAAGGTCCGGAGGCCGGCCAGCCGGAGTCGGTGCACCGTGCGCGCCGCGGTAGGCCACGCGGAGCGGCCCGCGGCGACCGTGTCGGCAGCGGACAGGGCGGCGGCGACGCTGTATCCGGTGGCCGGATGGAGGAACGCGCCGGCCGCGCCGAAGCGGGACCGACCCGGACGCCCGCCGGTCATCGGGAAACGGACTCGTTCGACGCGTTCGTCACCGCGTACCGGGATACCGCGTGCCCGTAACCGGTGGTGTAATCGTCGCGCGAGCGTGGCGGGAGGCGGCGCCGGGCGCCCGACCAGGCAGGTTTCCTCGAACAGGGTGGTGCCGTCGCCCAGCGGGATCACGTAGAGGAACGACGGCGGAGCGGTCGAGGAGGCGCCGTTGTCGGCGCGCCAGTCCATGAACAGTGATTCCCCGGAGCGGTCGAGGGCCAGACCGTAGGCGGTTTGTTCGGCCCGGTTCGGGGCGCGGGTGATACCGCGGGCGTCGACGACGCGGTCGCCTCGGACGGCGGCGCCCGAGGCCAGTGTCACCGTATGCCGACCGACCGCGGCCGCGCGGGCGGTGATCAGCCTCGCGCCTGTGATATACAGGGATTCCTGGAGCCGGCCGGTGTCGAATACCGTGTAGGGGCGCGGGATTCGATGCGCCCGCCGGCCGTGGGCCACGGGCTCGGGCACCGTCGCGGCGGTGGTTGTGGGGTCGAGCCAGCCCGGCAGCTCGTCCGACCACGCCGCATAGGTGGCGGTCCAGCGGCGGCGCGGATTCGGATCGACCACAGTGACCGTTAGTCCCCGGACCAGACAGCGATGGGCGAGCGCGCGGCCGGCCGGGCCCAGTCCGCAAATGACGATATCGCTCACCGCACCCCTCCGGCCAGCGGATGGTGTCCGTGACGCAGCTGTTCATCGACCACTCTCGGATCGAACCATGTGGTGCGGCGGTAGGAGGGAGCGGCACGCGCGGCCGGGGACCGGGCGCAGCCATCGTTCGGCGAGAACCGATGTGTCGCCGAACGACGGCTGACGGGTGGAGCGTGTGCGTTACGGTGCCGCGGGGGTGGGCACGGCCGGTGTTTCGGCGGGCGGGGCTCCGTACGGCGCGGCGGCCAGGCCGTCGGCCGCGCCGACAGCGCCGCCGACCGCCGCACCGACGGCCATGGCGGGGGCGGCAATGACCGCATAGCCGATGGCCCCGCCCAGGATCGGGCCGATGAGAAGGCCGATCGGCAGGAACGGTATGCCCGAGATGAACCCGGCGACCGCCCCGACCATCGCGGAGGTGGCCGCCAAGGGAGAGGCCACCGTGGAACCGACCGACGCCCCGATGGCGGCCGAACCGAGGGTCTGGGCGGCGATACGGTCGGAGCGGCTGCGTTCCATACCGACCGAATCCAGGAATGTGGCGAGACCGGCCTCGACTTGGGCCGCGCCCTCATTGATCGGCGTCGGATCGATGCCGGGGGAATCCATGACGATATTGCCGACGCGGAGCTTGCCCGGGGGCGCTTGGATCGGTTCGACCGCCGGCACCCGGACCGGCGCGTGGAGTCGGCCGAGTGGTGCCAGGTAGCTCTGGTCCGATCCGGGGCGCGCCACGGGGGTGGCGGTGGGAGCAACGGCCGTAGCGGTTTGCGCTACAGGGGCCGCGGCGAGGGGAGCGGCGAGCGTGTCGGCCGGCGTTATGGGCTGTGTACCGACAGGAATGTGCAGCGCGGGGGTGGGCTTGCGGTGCCGCGGGCCGATGGTGCCCTCGGGGGCGGTGAGGGGGAGCGGTGCCGGTACCGGCTCGAGGCCGAGGTGCGTCACCGCGTCGACGACGGCCCTGGTGACCGCGTCGGAGACGATCCGCGCCGGGTCGGGTTGTTCGACGCCGAGGGGGTCGGGTTGGGGCGCGGCGTTGGCGGTGCCGTTACCGACCAACGCCATGACGAGCGGGAAAGCGCCCGCTACGACGATCGACCCCACCGTGCGCCGCGGCGGAGCGACAACGCTGTGTTTGCCCATGTTGGCCTTTCCTCCGGAGGAAGTCCCGTGTTTGTACGGCATTCGGATCCGGATGGGCCTGCGGATGGGCCGATTCGCTCAGCCGGCCTTATCGCTTATCTCTGTAGCCCCGGTTCCGGTCGGTTCGCCGGCACCGGATTTCGGCCGGGGGCGGTAGCCGAGGGTTCTGCGCAGGGCCGCCTGTTCGTCGGCGTCGTTGCCGGTGCCGTTTATCGCCTCCAAGGCCAGGCGGGCGAACACCCACTGTTCGGTGGCCGCCATCTGGCCGCGGCCGTGGCCCAGGAAGGTGACGAACCATTGGATCACCGTGACGATCCGGCTGCGGTAGCCGATCAGGTAGTACAGGTGCAGCCCCAGCCAGACCAGCCAGGCCAGGAAGCCACCGAACTCCAGTTTGCCCACCTGGCAGACGGCGCTGAACCGGGAGACCGTCGCCATACTGCCTTTGTCGAAGTACTGGAACGGTTTGCGTTCTTCCGGTGTGTGGCCTTTCAGTCCGGCCTTGATCTGCTTGGCGGCGTAGGTGGCGCCCTGGATGGCGCCCTGGGCCTGGCCGGGGACGCCGGGCACCAACATCAGATCGCCCACCACGAAGACGTTCGGGTGACCCTTGATGGTGAGATCCGGTTCCACGATCACACGGCCCGCCCGGTCGACCTCGGTGCCGTCGGAGCGCTCGGCCAGCATCTTGCCCAGCGGGCCGGCCTGCACACCGGCCGACCACACCTTGCAGGCCGCTTCGATCCGGCGGACGGTGCCGTCGGCGTCCTTCACCGTGACCCCGCGCGCGTCGACATCGGTGACCAGGGCGTTGAGCTGGATCTCCACGCCCATTCGTTCGAGCCGGCGTTGGGCCTTTCCGCCGAGGTTGGGGCCCATGGGCGCGAGTACCGCGCCCGCGCCCTCCACCAGGATCACCCGTGCCTCCCGTGGATCGATGTTGTGGAAGGTGCCTTCCAGGGTGCGGTCGGACAGTTCGGCGATCTGGCCGGCCAGTTCCACGCCGGTGGGGCCCGCGCCGACCACCACGAAGGTGAGGAATCGGTCGCGTTCTTCCTGGGTGGTGGCCAGTTCCGCCTGTTCGAACGAGCCGAGGATGCGACCGCGCAACTCCAGGGCGTCGTCGATGGTCTTCATACCGGGGGCGAAGGTGGCGAAATGGTCGTTGCCGAAGTACGACTGCTGTGCGCCGGTGGCCACGATGAGGCTGTCGAACGGGGTGACGGTGTCCCGGTTGAGCAGCCACGAGGTGACCGTGCGGGCCTGTAGGTCGATATCGGTGACCTCACCGAGCAGTACCCGGGCGTTCTTCTGTTTGCGCAGCACCAGCCGGGTGGCCGGGGCGATTTCGCCGACCGACAGGATGCCGGTGGCCACCTGGTAGAGCAGCGGCTGGAACAGGTGGGTGGAGGTCTTGGAGATGAGGGTGACGTCGACGTCGGCGTGTTTGAGGTGTTCGGTCCCGAACAGGCCGCCGAAACCAGAGCCGATCACCACCACCTGGTGCCGGGCGTTTCCGACAGGTTCAGTGCTCATCGTCGCTCCTCGCCAGACCGGGCGGTGTCCCGGTGATCTCTGCGGACACCGCTCACGGTAGTCGTCCTGCCGGTGAGCGTCATGGTCGGACGGGGGTCACGCCGGGGTTCCGGTGGGACATCACGGCCGAGCGGGTGTCGGCTGCGCGGCGTCATGGCGATTCGATGGAATTTCCGAGATGCGTGACACAGAGAGAATACGATGGACTCTATATCTCAGGAGGTTCGTCATGGTCACCGTGGCCCGTGCCACGTCCGCGTCGCGCGCGCATATCGATACCGAGAATTCGTCGCTCATCGAGCCGCCCCGGAAGAGTGTGATCGACCGGGTCCTCGCCCGGGTGCCGGAAAGACCGCGAACCCTGGCCACTCCGCCGCAGGGCAGTACCGCCCGCCCGATCGGCGGCGACGCGGGTCTGCCGTATGTGGGGCGCAGCCTGCACTACATGCGGTGGGGTCCGGCGGAGATGATGGATCGCTACCGCCGCTACGGACCGGTGACCCTCAACAGTGGTATGGGGCTGGATCGGGTCTTGGCCGCGGGCCCGGAGGCGCTCGACGAGGTGCTGGGCCGGCGCCGCCGCGATTTCGGGCAGGGGTGGGACTATTTCATCGGTCCGTTCTTCCGACGCGGGCTGCTCCTGCTCGAATTCGATGAGCACATGTTCCACCGCCGGATCATGCAGCAGGCGTTCACCCGGGAACGCCTCGAGGCGCATCTGGCCGAGCTCACCCCGGTTGTCCGCTCGACGATCGAACGCTGGGTACCGCCCGGCCGCGGCGCGAGCGCTACGGTGCGGCTGTTCCCCGCGATCAAGGAGATGGCCCTCGATATCGCCGGAGAGACCTTCATGGCCGTCGAGGTCGGTGACCAGCGGCGCGCCCTCACCAAGGCGTTCGTGGCGTGCACCCACGCCGGACTGGCGATAGTCCGGTATCCGCTGCCCGTCGGGAAATGGGGAGCCGGGATCCGCGGGCGCAGAGTTCTGGAAGACTACTTCTACTCGATGCTCCCGGAGAAGCGGCGCAGCGATGCTCCCGACTTCTTCTCCGGGCTGTGCCACGCGCGCACCGAGGACGGCGAGGTGTTCAGCGACGCCGATGTGGTAAACCATATGATCTTCCTGATCATGGCGGCCCACGACACCAGCACCACCACGGCCACCGCTGTCGCCTACTACCTGGGCAAACACCCCCAATGGCAGGAGAAGGTGCGCGAAGAGGTGCGGGCACTGGACTCCGCGGGCGGTATCCCGACCATCGCCGACCTGGACCGACTGCACAACCTGGATCTGGTCCTGAAGGAGAGTCTGCGGTTGATGCCGCCGGTACCGGGAATGGTGCGCCGCGCCGTCCGCGATACCGAGATCCTCGGCCACTATATACCCGCGGGCACCCCGGTCGACCTCGCCTATCAGGTCAACCACCTGCTGCCCGAATACTGGACCGATCCCGAGATTTTCGACCCGGAGCGGTTCGGTGAGGCACGCCGCGAGGACAAATCGCATCGCCTGGCGTGGATGCCGTTCGGCGCGGGGTCACACAAATGTATCGGCATGCACTTCGGCAGTTTCGAGGTGAAGACCATCATCTCCGCCATGGTGCGCGACTACCGCTGGCATATCCCGGACACCTACCGGATGCCCTGGGGGTTCAGCACCATTCCGTATCCGCGCGACAACGCCCCACTGCATCTGCAGCGGCTCGCCTGAACGGCAGGTCTTTCGCCGAATACGCGGCCGGGCCTGTTCCACGAGTTCGGGGAAACAGGCCCGGTGTCTGCCTCGTAGGTGGGTTGTACCCGGGAATCAGCGTCCGGCGAGCAGGATCTCGGCGACCCTGGTGTCGGTGGCGGAACCCTCCGTGTAGCCGCCCTCTCTGCCCATGGCGGTCATGATCGCGAGCGTGTAGCGCTCACCGGGACCGGCGAAACCGACCGAGTTGACCACCCAACCGTCCTGTTCTTCCGACCACCCGTTCTTCAGGCCGGGCCGCATGCTCGCGCCCGCGCCCCATACACCCCAGTGCTGGTTGTGGTCGACCGACCGCATCCGGTCCAGTAGATAGTTGCGGTCATCGGGATGCATCCGGTCCAATACATGCGACATCAGCCGATCCAGGTCGGCGGCGGTGCACTTCTGGAACGCCCAGTGCGGGCCGGGACCGGTCGGATTGGGCTGCGGGGCCAGACCGGTCATCCCGTTGGCGCGGAAGGCGTTGTTGAACGCCATCCGGTCGATGCCCGCGTATTTGTTCCAGAGCATGTCGGTGGCCTGGTCATTGGAGGTGGCCAGCATCGACTCCAGGAGACCGCGGTCTTCCGGCGACAGGTTGATCGCGCCGACCCGGGCCCGGTTCAACAGGTCGGAGGCGATGGCGAGTTTGATGGTGGAGGCGGTCCACACCATGTCCTCGGCATGATCGCCGGCGTAGACGGCGCCGGTCTGGCGATCGCGCAGCACATAGCCGGTGACGCCGGGACGGGACGCTATGTAGGCGTTGGCGTTCTCGATTCGCGCGGCCATATCGCAGTCGAAGCCGTTCGCGCAGCCCTGGGTGAGCGCGGGCGGTGCGGCGGCGGCATGGGGATGGGCGACTGGGGCGCCGGTGACGGCCATCGCGGCGGCCGCGACAACGCATGCGGACGCGGCGAGGCGGGGAGCAGCCTCGGTGACAGACAGATAACGCACGAGCGTACACATTGGCACACTGCCGTCTGCCGCGCATGTTTTCGAGGTGAACGGGAGTGTCGCGCGCTCAGCGATGTGCCGCGGAGACCCCCGCCACGGTGCGCCCGTTGAGTCGATGGCAGTGTTCGAATGCCTCGGTGTGCCGATCGCGCGGCCACCAGTGCAATACCACCAGACGGCCGTAGTGGCGCGAGTTGACCAACTCCCACCGGTCGCCGATCCGACGGACGGTGAATCCATCTTTCGGGACCAGGGGAATCACCATCGCATCCATGAGTGTGAACCAGCCTTTCGTGCAGACCCCGACTTCCTCCTCCCGGGCAGCACTGTGGCACAGCGGCCGAGCGGAACCGCCGCGACACGACCGAGTATCGGCGTCGCATGTGGGACACGTCACGTGCGGACGGGTCGATTCCGGGTACAAGGGCCTCGGCGACAGCGGCCGGTGGGGGCGCGATGGTGTCCGTCGGGTGTCGGGCGTATAACGGGTGGACGATGCGCCCGCACCGAGACGAGCGGGCCGGGCGCGGAGGGTGGTGATCGCCGGGACCGGACGAAAGGGCACACATGCCGCTGCACATCCACCGCGCCGAGCGCGCGGACGTGCTCGCGGCGGCGCTGGCCGAACTGTTCACCGCCCCGCTGCCGGATCCATTCGCCACGGAGGTGGTCGCGGTACCCGCCAAGGGGGTGGAACGGTGGCTGGCGCAACAGCTTTCGTCGGCGCTCGGTGTCACGGCAGCCGGGTTCGGCGACGGGGTCGCAGCGAATATCGCCTTCCCGTCCCCGGGCGCGCTGGTGGCCGAGGTGCTCGCAGCAGCGGCCGGTATCGCACCGGACGACGATCCGTGGGCACCCGATCGTATGGTGTGGACGCTGCTGCGGATCATCGACGAATCGGCGGGGGAGCCGTGGTGCGCGGTGCCGGCACGGCATCTCGGTGTCGCACGGCCGGACGCCGGCGCGGAGCACCGTCGGAGCCGCCGCTACGCCACAGCCCGGCGGCTGGCGGCGCTGTTCGACGGCTACGCGAGTCGGCGCCCGTCGGTGCTCACCGAGTGGGCGACGGGCGCCGATACCGACGGCGCGGGGCGGCAACTCCCGGACGATCTGCGTTGGCAGGCGACCCTCTGGCGCCGCCTGCGCGCGGCCATCGATATCCCCGGGCCGGCGGAACGGCTGACCCTCGCCTGTGATCGGCTGCGGGCCGAGCCCGACGTGGTGGATCTGCCGGTGCGGCTGTCCCTCTTCGGGGTGACCCGGGCGGCGGCCGATCAGCTCACGGTCGTCTCCGCCCTGGCGGCGCACCGCGACGTGCATCTGTGGTTGACGCATCCGAGTCCGGTCCTGTGGGACCGATTGTCGCGGTGGGTATCCGGGAACGCCTCCGGGAATGCCGAGAGCGCGGGCCACGCGGACGGCGGAGGAACGGATCCGGGTGCCGGGGCCGGTGCCGTCGCGCCGGTGCGGCATCCGCTGTTGTCCGCGCTGGGGCGGGATATTCGCGAACTCCAGCAGCGACTTCCCGATATCGCGAGCGATACCCATCACGGCACCGCGGCGAAGTACGCGCCGGACGGGTCGGGGAACGATTCGGGGTGCGAACCGCCAACTCTGTTGCAGACCCTGCAGGAGCATATTCGCGACGATCGGTGGCCGCCGGAGATTCACGGCGGCGACGGCACAATAGCGGTGCATGTGTGCCACGGGCCCGCGCGGCAGGTGGAAGTGCTGCGGGAATGTCTGCTCGGGCTGTTCGCCGCCGATCCCGCCCTGCAACCGCGGGATGTGCTCGTCATGTGTCCCGATGTGGAGGCGTACGCGCCGTTGGTGCGGGCCGCGTTCGGCCCGCGGTCCGCGGAAGCGGTGGACGCCCCCGAGGATTCGGAGCACCCGGCCCACCGGTTGCGGGTGCGGTTGGCCGACCGCGGTCGCGCGGCGGCCAATCCGCTCTTGGTGGTGGTCGGACAGCTGCTGGATATGGCGGACGGTCGGGTCACCGTGACCGAGGTCCTGGATCTGGCGGCAACCGAAACGGTGTGCCGCCGCTGCGAATTCGACGACGACGATATCGAGCGGCTGCGGGAATGGGCGGTCGAGGCCGGGGCGCGGTGGGGAATCGGGCAGCGGCAGCGGCAGGCGTTCGGACTGGCCGAATTCGCGCAGAACACCCTCAACAGCGCCGTGGACCGAATACTGCTGGGGGTGACCGCGGGCGAAACCTCCGCGGACTGGCTCGATCTGGCGTTGCCGCTCGGCGATGTCGACAGCAACGACGTGGACCTGGCCGGCCGGTTCGCGGAATACGTGGACCGGTTGGCGGTGGTATTACGGGATCTGCGCGGTCCGCGCCCGGCCGCGCAGTGGTCGGCGATCCTGGCCCGCGCGCTCGACCTGCTCACCGATGTGCCCGAACCACAGGCCTGGCTGCGCACCGAGGCGCATCGAGAACTGGCCGCCGCCACCGCGCACGCCGGCGATATCGAGTTGCGGCTCGACGATATCGCGGCACTGCTACGGAACCGGCTCGCCACCCGGCCCACCCGCACCAACTTCCGCACCGGCGAGCTGACCGTATGCACCTTGGTGCCGATGCGATCGGTACCGCATCGGGTGGTAGTGCTGCTCGGGGTGGACGACGAGGTGTTCCCGCGCGCCACCACGGTGGACGGTGACGATGTGCTGGCGCGGAATCCGCAGCCCGGCGAGCGGGACGCGCGGGTCGAGGACCGGCAGCTGCTGCTGGACGCGATCCTGGCCGCGCGGGAGAAGCTGCTGCTGCTCTACACCGGCGCCGATCCGGTGACCGGCGCCCACCGGCCGCCCGCCATCCCGGTGGCCGAACTGTTGGACGTTCTGCGTGCCCATGTCGGGCCGGACGGTATGGCACGGGTGGTGACCCGACATCCGCTGCAGGCCCATGACCCTCGCAACTTCCGGCCGGAGCGGCCCTTCAGTTTCGACGCGGTGGCGTTGGCCGGGGCGGTGGCATACGGGCAACCGCCCGCACCGCGCCCGCGTCTGTCGGACACACCGCTGCCTGCGATGGAACCGGCCGATATCGGACTGGCCGAACTGATCTCGTTCATCGAACACCCGATACGCGGCTTCCTGGGGCAGCGGTTGGGGCTGCGGGTCCCGGACCGGGACGCCGAGGTCGACGACCGGCTTCCCATCGAACTCGACGGACTGGCCGGCTGGCAGCTCGGCGAGCGCCTGCTCTCGGCTCGGCTCACCGGCGCCGATCCGGCCGACCTACGTGCCGCGGAGTGGCGGCGCGGAACCCTGCCCCCGGCCGGACTCGGCGGTGCTGTACTCGACGAGGTGGAGCGCACCGTCGAAACCCTGGTGCGGGCGGCGCGCAACGATTACGAACCGCCGCCGCGGGCGGTGGACATCACCGTGGACCTCGGCGGTGGACGCCGGCTCACCGGCACCGTTCCCGAAGTCCACGGCGACCTCCTGGTGCGCACCACGTATTCGCGGGTGTCGGCCAAACACCGGATCGGCGCATGGGTGGCGCTGCTGGCGTTGGCCGTCGGCGACGACACCCGGGGCCGGCCTTGGCGGGCGGTGATCACCGGCCGCGGCAGATTCGGCCGCCCGGCCTGGCGCTGCGAGTTCACCGCGCCCGCCGTCCCGGAGGCTCGCGAGATCCTGCGCGACCTGGTGGCATTGCGTGATTCGGGTCTCACCGAACCGTTGCCGATCGTCACCGCGGCGACCGCCACCTATGCCGAGCGTCGATTCCGCGGCGCCGGGCCGGACGAGGCACTGGAGGCGGCCGAACACGAATTCCTCGGCAGCCCCGACGGTCCCACCCGCTACGGCGAACACACCGACCACCACCTGCGCTACCTCTGGGGCCCGACGCCCCGCTTGGGTGATCTCGCCGCCGCCCCCGCGCCACCGGGCGAACCCGCCGAACCCACCCGTTTCGGTTCTCTCGCGCGTCGGCTGTGGGTGCCGGTCCTGCGCGCCGAACAGCAGGGGGCGCCATGACCGCGACCCGTCCACCCGGGTCAGCGCCCCCGACGGTGAGGGGAGCGGTGACCGCGACGAGCCCACCGCCGGCCCGGAACATCCCCTCCGGTACGGCCTTCGACCTGTACGGCCCGCTGCCCACCGGCACCACCGTGCTCGAGGCGAGCGCGGGAACCGGGAAGACCTTCGCCATCGTCGGCCTCGCCGTGCGGTATGTCGCCGAACTGGGTGTCGACATCTCGGAACTGCTGCTGGTCACCTTCAGCCGGGCAGCCACCCAGGAGCTGCGAGAACGCGCCCGGGACCGGTTCGTCGCGGTGACCGCGGCATTGGCGGACCCGGACACGGCCCGCATCGGACCGGACGAGTTGGCGCGACACCTGGCCGCCGCGGACCCCGACGAGGTGTGGCGCCGACGGGCTCGGCTACTGACAGCGTTGTCGGACTTCGATGCCGGCACTATCGCCACCACCCACGGTTTCTGCCGGCGTATGCTCGACGAGTTGGGGTTGGCCGGCGAACAGGACCCGGATGTCCGGCTGGTGGACAATATCGACGATCTGGTGCGCACCGTCGCCGACGACCTGTACCTGAGCCGGTATGCCCGAACCCGCCCGCCGTTCAAGATGCGGGTGGCCCACGAGTTGGCACTGGCCGCGGTCGCCGACCGGCAGGCGCGCCTGGCGCCGGAGGCCGCCGGCGTAGCCGGGGAGCGAGTGGCTTTCGCCGCCGCGGTCCGCGTCGAGACCGATCGGCGCAAACGATTGTCCGGGATCCGCGATTTCGACGATCTGCCGGCGCTGTTGCACGAGGCACTGGCCGATCCGCGACACGGTGCGGACGCCTGCCGTCGGATCGGTGATCGGTACCGGGTGGTGCTGGTCGACGAATTCCAGGACACCGATCCGCTCCAGTGGCAGATCCTGCGCCGTGCGTTCCACGGCCGCACCACCCTGGTCCTGGTGGGTGATCCGAAACAGGCCATCTACGCGTTCCGTGGCGCGGAGGTGCTCAGCTATCTCGACGCCGTCACCCATGCCGGCGATCGCCGCGAGCTCACCACCAACCGGCGCAGCGACGCCGGTCTGCTGGCGGCGCTCGATCATCTGCTCGGTGGCGCGGCCCTGGGACACGCCGAGATCACCGTCGGGTCGATCACCCCCACCCGCCCGTGGTCCCGGCTGTCCGGGCCCGCCGATCTGCTCACCCCACTGCGCCTGCGCTGTCTGCCGCGCACCGGGGCCGGGCCGTTGAACAAGTCCGGGTTTCCGAGCATCGGCCGGATGCGGGCGAAGGTCGCCGAGGATGTGGCCGCCGATATCGTGCGCCTGCTGGAATCAGGGACGCGGATCGCCGTCGAACACCGGGCGGTGAACGACGCGGCAGCGGATCCGCCACGGGATCCGGTCGGCGCCATCCCGGAAAGTTCCGTGGGGATTTCGGCCGGCTCTGGTAGGGGCGAGGTGGACGGCCGGGTTCATCGTCTGCTCGGCCCGGGCGATATCGCCGTCCTGGTCCGCACCCGCTCGCAGATCGAAGTGGTGCGCAGCGCACTGGACCGGGCCGGGGTGCCGTCGGTATTGGCGGGCGGCACCAGCGTATTCGCCACCGCGAGCGCCACGGACTGGCTGTGGGTGCTGCGCGCCCTGGAACAACCGCATCGCGCCGACCGGGTGCGGTTGGCGGCCGGTACCCCGCTGCTCGGTCACACCATCGCCGAGATCGATGAGCAGGGAGCGGATCTGGTGGGCCGGGAGAGCGCCCGGCTGCGGGACGCGGCTCGGTTGTTCGCTCGGGCCGGATTCGCCGCGCTCTTCGAGAAACTGTCGGCCGATACCCGCTTGGCGCCACGCCTGCTGGCCGTGGAGAACGGCGAGCGGGAACTCACCGATCTGCGGCATATCGCCCAATTGCTCGACCGGGTCGCGGTGACCGAAGGGCTCGGGCTCACGGCCCTCACCCGTTGGCTGTCCGACCGAATCCGGGATCCGGCCTCCGGCGCGGTCACCGACCGCAACCGTCGCCTGGACCGTGACGCGGCGGCGGTGCAGATCGCCACCGTGCACGCCAGCAAGGGACTCGAATTCCCAGTCGTCTACCTGCCGTTCGCGTGGGACAGCGCGAAGAACCCGAATGCCGAGACCCTGCTGTTGCACGTCGATGGTGTCCGGGTGCTCGATGTGGGGGGCCAGGAGGCCCCCGGCAGTGCCGATCGGAGACGTCGCGCCGAGCAGGAAGAGGGCGGGGAGGAACTGCGGCTCTGCTATGTCGCCCTGACCAGGGCGAAATGCCAGGTCGTCGCCTGGTGGGCACCCACTTTCACCACCGCGGTCTCCCCGCTGCACCGGCTTCTGCTGGGGCGGGACGCCGGTGCGGCCGAGATCGCTCAGCGGGTGGCGGTCCCCGCGGACGCGGTCGCGTTGCGGCGGATCTCGGAGCGGGCGGCCGCGGCCGGAGACACGATATCGGTGACCGCGGTGGACGGTGTCGGTGCGGTGCCCCCACGCCGCCCACCCGCCGACACCGTTTCCGTCGAGCTCACCGCCGCGACCTTCGACCGTGTCCTGGATCACCACTGGCGGCGCACATCGTATTCGGCGCTCACCGCCGCGGCGCATGCCATGGTTCCGAACACCGAACCGGAGGACGGTCCCGGTCCCGCCGACGAACCCGACGGTCCGTCGCTCGTCACGGCCGAACCCGAACCCGGCGCACCCTCTCCGATGAACGGTCTGCCCTTCGGCGCCGAATTCGGCACCCTGGTCCACGGCGTGCTGGAGCGGATCGATACCGATGCCTCCGATCTCGCCGCCGAGGTGCGGACACGGTGTACCGACCTGGTGACCGAGACGATGTCCGAGGCCGACCCCGATCTGCTGGCAACCGCCCTGCTCGCCGTCCTGCGGACCCCGCTCGGTTTCGGCGCCCTCGCCGATATCCGAACCCGGAACCGCCTGTGTGAGCTGGAATTCGAACTCCCCCTCGCCGGAGGCGACCTTCCCGGCGCCGATTCGGCCGGTCCGCACCGCATCGCCGAGTTGCTCCGCACGCACCTGGCACCGGGTGACGATTTCCACGACTACGCCGACCAGCTGGCCACCCTCGACGATATCCCGCTGCGGGGCTACCTCACCGGCAGTATCGACGCCGTCCTGCGGATCGCGGGTGAGCGTTTCGTGGTGGTCGACTACAAGACCAACCGGCTCGGTACCGGCGAGCTCACCGTCGCGCACTACACCCGCGACCGGATGGCCGCCGAGATGCGACGTGCGCACTATCCGCTGCAGGCGCTGTTGTACACCGTGGCCCTGCACCGGTACCTGCGCTGGCGCCTGCCCGATTACGATCCGGCCCGTCATCTCGGCGGTGTCCGCTATCTGTTCGTCCGCGGCATGGTCGGGCCCGAAACCCCACCGGGCGTGGGCGTTTTCGATTGGAGCCCGCCCGTCGCGCTGATCACCGAACTCTCGGATCTGCTGGCCGGAGGTGGGCCGTGTCGAGAATGACCGACACCGGCCGGCCCGGGCAGGCGGCAATCGGTTCCCCTCCGCCCCGAGGGCCGCGGGCGAGGGGGTCGGCGTGATACCCATCCAGGTGGCGCAGCGGGGGACCGGGCTGCTGCGGGAATTCAACGAGGCCGGGGTGCTGTCGGCGGCGGATGTTCACGTGGCGCTGCGGTTGGGGCGGCTCGGCGGGGAACAGGACGAATCGGTACTGTTCGCGGCCGCGCTGGCGGTGCGGGCGGTGCGGTCCGCATCCGTGTGTCTGGACCTGTCCCGGATACGGGATATCGGCGTGGATATCGAAGAGGACCGGGAAACGCCCCTGGACCCCGACGCGCTGCCGTGGCCAGACGAGCGGGCCGTTATCGGCGCGCTGCGGGCCAGTCCCCTCGTGCGCGGGGGTTCGGCGGGACCGCTGCGGCCGCTGCGGCTGGTCGAGTCCACCCGACCGGGGGTTGGGCCGCTGCTCTATCTGGACCGGTACTACCGGCAGGAACAGACCGTCCGCCGCGTCCTCACCGAACGGGCCGGCGGACACCCGCATATCGATCCCGCCCTGGTCCGCCGCGAACTGGACCGTCTGTTCGGTCCGCCCACCGAGACCCCGGATCGGCAGCGGATAGCGGCAGCGCTGGCGGCCACCCACTGGACCACGGTCGTCGCGGGCGGTCCCGGCACCGGGAAAACCCACACTATCGCGCGGATTCTGGCGCTGCTCGTCGCGCACCGCGCCGCGGAACCGGACAGGCCCGCACTGCGTATCGCGCTGGCGGCGCCCACCGGGAAGGCCGCGGCCCGCCTGCAGGAGGCGGTCCGCGACCAGGCCGCCGAACTCGGCCTCGGGGAGCTCACCGCGGCGACCCTGCACCGGTTGCTGGGCTGGCAGCGCGGCCGCGACACCCGTTTCCGCTACCATGAACACAACCGGCTGCCCTACGACGTGGTCGTCGTCGACGAAACCTCCATGGTCTCGCTGACATTGATGAGTCGGTTGTTCGCGGCGCTGCGCCCCGATACCCGACTGGTACTCGTCGGCGACCCCGACCAGTTGGCGTCCGTGGACGCGGGCGCGGTGCTCGCCGATCTGGTCGCCGCCCCGGTCACCGATGCCCCCAACCCGCTCTTCGACGAAATCCTCGGCACAGCGGCCGGTCCGGCGGACGATCCGGAGGCCCTGACCGAACTGGAGCGCACCAGGCTCCGCGGTGGGATCGTCCGGCTCACCCGCGGCCGCCGTTTCGGCGGACGTATCGCCGACCTCGCCGTCGCGGTCCGCGCCGGTGACGGCGATACCGCACTGGACCTGCTGCGCGCAGGCGGTGAGGCCCTGGCCCTGTGTGCCCCGGAGGACATCGCCGCCGTGCGCGCCGACGTGGTGGAGGCGTCCCGACGGGTCACCGAGGCGGCCCTGGCCGGGGACGCGGCCGGAGCGTTGGCGGCCTTCGAATCCCATCGGCTGCTCTGCGCCCACCGGCAGGGCCCCTATGGTGTGGAGCGCTGGGACCGCCTCGCCGCCGAATGGTCCGTCGTGGCGGGTGTCGGGCCCGAGAACCCTCACGCCACCTGGTACCCCGGCCAGCCACTGCTGGTCACCGCCAACGACCACGAAGCCCGCATCTACAACGGCGATACCGGCGTGGTCCTGCGCCTTCCCGACGGTTCGCTGCGCGTGGCGCTGCAGCGCGGCGACGAACCCTATCTGGTGCACCCCACCCAGTTCCCGGCCGTCGTCACCGTCTACGCCATGACCATCCACCGCAGCCAGGGCAGCCAGTACGACGCGGTCAGCATCGTCCTCCCGGAAGCCGAATCCACCCTGCTCACCCGAGAACTGCTCTATACCGCCATCACCCGCGCCCATCGTCATGTCCGCGTCATCGGCACCGAGGAGGCCATCCGCGCCGCCGTAGACCGCCGGGTCTTGCGCGCGAGTGGACTCAGTATCGGCCCGGCCGTCCGATCGGAGTAGGGATTTCCCGACAGGCGCGCCGAACGGGCACCGATCTATGATCTCGGCGAGCAGACGCGTCACGGCGTCCGGGTGTTGAGGATTACAACAGAATGAACCTGCGCACAACCAGGAAGCTCGTCATCGCGGGGTTCGGCGCGCTGATGGCGTTGCTGCCTTTCGGTGTGGTTCCGGCCATCGACCCCGCGGGTTCGTCCCACGCGGAGAGCGGCACCCCGCTCGGGGTGCCGCGGCACATAGGATTTGTCGTGCCCCGGATCGAGACCGCCGCCGCGCCCTTCGAATCCGGTATCGGTACTCGCTTCATCTCCGCGGTGACCGAAACGGTGTCGGTCACCCTGGCGGGTGAGTCCCGGCCCCGCTCGGTCGTGCTGCGCCGGACGCGGTCGGTGGACGAAGCGCCGGTTCTCATCTTCGAACAGGCATCGCCCGCGGTGGGCCCCTGGGCCGAACCCGGTGCGGCGTTCCTGTCGTACGCGGTGGCCGATCTCGACGCGGTGGGGCGGCGGTTGGCGGCCAACGGGTTCCGGCTCGTCGCCGAGGCGGAGGACTTCACGTTCTGGCGCGGTGCCGGCGGTGTCCTGATTCGATTGATCGCCGGACCGTCGTTTCCTTGGGCGGAACCGGCCGAAGCGGGCGGTCTCGGCTCGGTGCGGTCGTTCACCCTGATTCCGTGCGATATCGCGGCGGTGCGCGACCAGTTGGGGTCGGCGCTGGGGATCCGCTGGAAGATACCCATGGCCGTGCCATTGCCGTGGGAGTACACCGACGGTGGGGTGCGCCCGCTCGTGCACCAGGTGCATTCATCGGATGAAAGGGCGCCGCACCTGAGTGTGGAGAGCCCGGACCCGGCGCCCGTCCAGGTCTGCGCACCGGACCGTACGCCGGTGCATCTGGTGTATTTCACCTCGGATGTGGCGGCGGCCGAGCGTCGTCTGCTCGCGGCGGGTATGACGCATATCGCGCGGGTTCCGGTGATGGTGACATATTTCCGCGCGGGTGAGATCGGCCCGTATATCGAGGTCGGCAGCACCGCGTTCGAACTGGCCGAATACCTGCCCTGAGCCGGGAGGCCGGCGGGGCGAGGTTCAGGACGGAGGGGCCGGGAAGATACCGGGCAGTTCGAGGGCATAGCGGACATCGTCGGTATTGCCCAATGTCGTCAGGACGACGCGGATCATGGTGAGCCGGGCGGCGGCGACGGTCTCCGGATCGGGTTCGGCGCCGGGGTGGGTATCCGCGGAGACGCGGTAGACGATGTATTCGCAGACGTGCAGCGCGGCGTCGAGGTCCAGCGGCGCCGGAACCGGCCGGTCGAGTTCGGCGAATTTGGTGCGGACGATCTGGCGGATATCGTCGAGCGCCCGGTTGCGGTAGCCGGAAACCGGCGAACCGGTGTCGTGGAGTTCGGCGAACAGCGGGCGCAGCATGGGGCCGTGGCCGCGTGCCCAGTCCAGGTAGGCGTCGATGAGACGGATGCCCAGTTCCACACTTTCCGTGGATACGTTCAGCGCATCCCGGATACCGCCCACCAGCCCGGTATTGGAGGCGTCCAGTACCGCGTGCAGGGGTTCGGTGGCGTTGGCGAAGTACCGGTAGAACGTGGGTCGCGCCAGCCCGGCCTGCTCGATGATCTGTGCGACGTTCAGCCCCCGTGACCCGCCGCGGGTGAACACCTCGGCGGTGGCCCGCACGATCCGGGCACGCACGTGATCGGCCTGCTCCCGCGTCTGTGGTGGTCGTCCCCGGCGTGCGGTGCCCATCCTTGTCATCGGCGTCGGCGGCGGTCGGTTGTGGTACCGCACAGTCCGGCCACGGCTCGGGTTATCGTCCGGAACGAAGTGCTTGACACCGTATACGGCACGGCCATTACTCTAACACCGCTGTTCAATGAATCCAGGAGATGTGGCTCCGCCCGCATAGCCGAGAACTCCCAGGAGTACGTCGCCCATGACGACCGCTTCCCGGCTCGCCGATACCGACGCGCTGCCCCCGGACCTGGTGAGGCCGCTACTCGACCGGGCCGCGGCCGGTGGCGCCGCGTCGGTGCAGGTGGTCGCCCCCGCCACCGGCCTCCCGATCGCCGAGTTGCCGCAGTCCTCGACCGCCGATATCGACGCTGCCTTCGAGCGCGCTCGCCGGGCACAGCAGGGCTGGGCGAAGGTCCCGGTACGCGAACGGGCCGCCGTCCTGCGCTGCTTCCACGACATCGTGCTGGCCGAACAGGACATCGTCCTCGACATCGTCCAGACCGAAACCGGCAAATCCCGGGCGCACGCCTTCGACGAGGTCGGCGATGTGGCGGTGAACTCGCGGTACTATGCCGCCACCGCCGCGCGCCTGTTGTCCGACCGTACTCCGCGCGGAGTGCTTCCCGGGCTCACCACGGTACGGGTGCGACATCGACCCAAAGGTGTGGTCGCTGTCATCTCGCCGTGGAACTATCCACTCGCGCTGGCCGTCTCCGACGCGCTGCCGGCGTTGGTCGCGGGCAATGCCGTCGTCGGCCGCCCCGACAACCAGACCGCGCTCACCGCGCTGTGGGCGGTGGACGCCGCCGAACGCGCCGGCCTGCCGAAGGATCTGTGGCAGATCGTGCTGGGGCGCGGTTCGGTGATCGGCGCCGAGGTGATCGACCGCGCCGACTACGTCGACTACACCGGCTCCAGCGCCACCGGCCGCACCATCGGCCGACAGGCCGGCGAACGCCTCATCGGCTGCTCCCTGGAACTGGGCGGCAAGAACCCCCTGCTGGTACTGGCCGACGCCAAGGTCACGGCCGCTGCCAAAGCCGCGGTCCGGGCCAGTTTCTCCTCCGCCGGGCAGCTGTGCGAATCGATGGAGCGGATCTATGTGCACGAGGCGGTCTACCACCGGTTCGTCGCCGAATTCGTGGAAAATGTGCAGAAGCTGAAGCTCGGCGCCGATCTCGACTACAGCAGCGATATGGGTTCGCTCACCTTCCGGCGTCAGCTCGACACCGTGCGAGCGCATGTCGACGACGCCGTCGCCAAGGGGGCCACCGTGCTCACCGGTGGGAGACATCGTCCCGATCTCGGCCCGTACTTCTACGAGCCGACCGTGCTCACCGATGTGACCCCCGCGATGGCCGTCCATCGCGAGGAAACCTTCGGTCCCGTTGTCTCGGTGTACAAGGTGAGCAGCGACGACGAGGCAGTGGAACAGGCCAACGACACCGCCTACGGCCTCAACGCCGGCGTATGGACCCGCAGCCTCGCGCGCGGGCGGGAGATCGCGGCACGGGTCAAGGCCGGATCGGTGAACGTCAACGAAGGTTTCATCGCGGCCTGGGGCAGCGCCGACGCCCCCTTGGGCGGCCTCGGAATCTCCGGCACCGGCCGACGGCACGGGCCCGAAGGTCTGCTCAAGTACATCGACACCCAGACCATCGCCGCACAGCGGCTGCTGCGGATCGCGCCGCTGCCGGGAATGTCGGAAGAACTGTGGGCCAAGACAATGACGCTCTACTTCTGGGTCATGAAAACCCTGCGACAGAAATAGGCCGCACCGAGCCTTGACTCCTCGGACAAGGATATGAACCCATGAAACTCGCTACCGTCGCCGGCAAGGAGGTGCTTGTCACCGGGGCCGCGATGGGCCTGGGCAAGTTGTTCGCCGAGCGGGCCGTGCGTGAGGGCGCTGCCGCGGTCGTGCTCTGGGACATCAACGAAACCGCGTTGAGGGACACCGCCGCCGAACTGTCGGGCAAGGGCGTACAGATCCACCGGCACATCGTGGACGTCTCCGACGCCGAGGCCATCCGCGCGGCCGCGGAAACGGTGCGCGGCGAGGTCGGCGATATCGATGTCCTGGTCAACAATGCCGGAATCGTGCGCGGCAACACATATTTCTGGGATACCGCCGATCGCTCCGATATCGAGAAGACCATGGCGATCAATTCCCTGGCACCGATGTATACCACTCTCGAATTCCTGCCCGCCATGGTCGCGAACGGATCCGAGGCGCGAATCCTCACCATCGCCTCGTCGGCGGCCCTGGTGCACAATCCCCGGATGAGCGTCTACGCCGCCTCGAAATGGGCGGCGCTGGGCTGGTCGGACTCGGTGCGGATCGAACTCCGACAGGCCGGACACCGGCATGTCCGCGTCACCACCGTCTGCCCCACCTACATCAATACCGGAATGTTCGAGGGCGCCAAGGGTTTCTGGCTCACCCCGATCCTGGACCGGTACAAGGTCGTCGAGACCTCATGGAAGGCGATGAAAAAAGGCACTCCGGTGGTGATCCTGCCGTGGACCTCCCGTCTCAACGAGGTGCTGTCGGGATTCCTGCCCATCCGGATCCGCGACTTCTTCCTCGACACGGTGGGCGTGTACCACTCGATGGACGAGTTCACCGGGCGGAAGTAGCGCCCCGGCCATCGAACCGGCCAATGGCGACGGTGGCGTCGCGTTCGGGGGAGTGCGCGATACGGGGGACCAGGCCGTGCTCGGTGAGGATCGCGGCGGCCGCGGCGGCCTGGTCCACGCCGATCTCGATCAGCAGATGGCCGCCGGGGCTCAACCAGGTGCCCGCCCCGGCGGCCACCCGCCGGAACACGTTCAGGCCGTCCGGTCCGCCGTCGAGCGCGGTAACGGGTTCGTGGTCGCGCGCCTCGGGCGGCAGTTGCGCGATCCGATGGGTGGGCACATACGGGGTGTTGGCGACCAGGATATCGACCCGGCCGCGCAGCTCGTCGGGAAGCGCGTCGAAGAGATCGCCCCGGTGCACGCGTGCGCCGATCGGCGTGAGATTGTCGCGGGCGCAGGCCACGGCGACCGGGTCGATATCGGAGGCGATCAACTCCACCGGTCGGACGAGCGCGTGCACCAGGGCCAGGCCCAGCGCACCCGATCCACAGCACAGGTCGACCACCGTGGGACGAGCGGATCGGGCACGGACGAGGGCCGCGGCCTCGTCGACGAGGAACACCGTGCGCTGTCGCGGCACGAAGACACCTGGACGCAGCCCGATCCGGATCCCACCGAACTCCACCCAACCGAGTAGATACTCCAACGGCTCCCCGGCGGCCCGTCGTGCCACCAGGTCGTCGAGTTCCCCGTCCGATCCCGCCGCTGCCAGCAGCAGCCGGGCCTCGTCCTCGGCGAATACACAGCCGGCCGCCCGCAGCAGGGCGGCCACCGTCGCCGTATCACGCGCATGCACCAGGTCAGTGTGTCGGTTCCGTACAGGTGGGCGCATCCGAATTATCTTTGTGCCGGACCGCCCCGGAAGAGCCCGGACGGTGAGACGGCGGTCCGGGCTCTTCCGGGCTTCGACGCGCTCAGCGGGCGGTGGTGAGTTGGAGTGTGCGACCGGCGTCCAGGTAGATTCCCCGCTGCGCCTGCTTGCTCGGGGGCGGCAGCTGGGAGACCAGTTGCTCGAGCGAGGTGGTCGCGCCCACCACGTGTGTGCCCGCGACGATGAAGTCGGCCACTGCGCGGCGGATATGGTTCGGCGATGTCACCACCACCGCGCCCGTCGCTCCGAGATCGCGCAGGATCCGGCTGCTGAACAGCGCGTTCTGCACCGTCGACCCGGCTCGGTTCTCCATGTGGATCCGCTGGGCCGGCACCCCGTGCCCCACCAGCCAGTTGCGCATGGCCTCCGCTTCGGTGATCCCATTGCTGGGGTTGGCGCCGGTGACGATGATCGGCGAGAACGGTGAGGCGATGGACTGGATCCATGCCGCGGTCAGCCGGTTCACCAGTTCCGGCCGCGGCGAACCGTCGGGCAGCAGACCGAAGCCGAGAACCACGATCCCGGTTTGCGGCCCCGCCAGCGCGGGCAGCGGATTCGGCAGGGTGGCCACCGCCGCGCCGACCGCGTGGATCACCCGGTCGGTGCCCGCCGCCAAGCCGCCGTCCACGGCGCGCAGGCGTGCCATGGTGTTGTGGAAGGCGAGCAGGTCGCCGGCGTAATGCGACCAGATGGCCTGCAGCGAGAGCGCCTCGGCGTCGACGGGATCGCGATCGATGAGGGCGCGCAGATCCGCGCGTCCAGCGGCGTCGTTACCGGCGGTGAAATGCCGCTGCGCCGAATTGTAGAGGGCATCCGTGTCCGGACCACTGGCCTGGGCGGGAGAGCTCGCGAAACCGGCTGCGAGGGCCACGGCCGTGGTGACGGCCGCCATCAGATGCCGCATATGCCTGGAGATCTTCACTACTGATGACGCCTTTCCACGAGGGATTGGGGTTTCGGTAGATGAACGGGCAGTGTGCTGAGATGGAGCTTACCTACGATAGGCCCGGTGGCCCCGCATCGGCGGGAAGCACGGCGGCCCGTCATGGGCGCGATTCGGACGACGATAGGCTGGACCCCCGTGGACACCGCATCGCTGCCCGGTAAGGACCTCGCCGCCGCCATCAACACCGACACCACGGCACGCGCCGCCGCGCTGACCCAGCGCTGGGGCCGCGCCCCGCGACTGGCGCTGGTCGTCGCCAATGACGACCCGGCCAGCGTCTGGTACGTCAATTCGCTGCGGAAATCGGCGGCACGCCTCGGAATCGACTGCGACACCGTGGACCTGGGTGCCGACGTCGGTGTCGACACCATTCGCGGCGAACTGTCCGCCCGCAGCGCGGACGCCGAGACCGACGCCATCATGCTGCAGACCCCGCTGCCCGCCGGGGTCACCCTCGACGACGTCTCCTCCGCCATCGCCGCGGACAAGGACGTCGATGGTGTGAGCCCGCTCTCACTCGGCCTGCTCGCCGCCGGCGTCGACGGTTTCGCCCCCGCCACCGCCGAGGCCGTGGTGGAACTGCTGAAACACCACGAGATCCTGTTGTCCGGCAGGCATGTCGCGGTCGTCGGCCGCTCCAATGTAGTCGGCAAACCGCTTGCCCAACTGTTGCTGGCCGAGAACGCCACGGTCACCATCTGCCATTCCCGCACCACCGATCTGCCCGCCGTGACCTCGGCCGCCGATGTGGTGGTCGCCGCCGCGGGCCGGATCGGTCTGGTCACCGGCGATCATGTACGCGACGGAGCGGTGGTGATCGATGTGGGCACCAACGAGGCGGCCGACGGCAGCATAGTGGGGGATGTCGACGCCGAATCGGTACGCGGCAAGGCGGCGGGCCTCAGCCCCGTTCCCGGTGGAGTGGGACCGGTGACCACGGCACTGCTCATGCGTCACGTGGTGCTCGCCGCCGAACAGGGACGCTGACAGATCGGGAAGCCGAGGTCGGCGGGCCCGCCGGGCTCATCGGACGAACCGACCAGGGGCCGTGGTTCACGCCATCTGAGAGACGTCCGGGGCCGGCCGTTCCGATTGGAAGCTGCTTCCCGGAGCGGGCAGACGCATGGTCTGGGAGAACTGGTTCGCATTGGCGATGCGTCGGCCGCGGTGTTCGCCGGAGCTCCGCTCGTAGAACTGGTCGAAAGCAGTCGCGGCCGCGGTGGGTGTCTGCGCGGTTTGCAGATGGGCGTAGGCGTTCGATTCGCTCGTATGCAGTTCGTGGACTATGTAATCGACCTGGACTTCCCAACTACTCGGATCCTTGAGCGGATGCTGCGCGGCGAACTCGTAGAGCCCCTCCAACCGTCCACCCCGCCATTGGGCCAGGCCGTAGGAGCTCTCCCTTCCGTTCCAGGCGCCCGTGTCGAACCCCGGTGCCTCGACCTGAAGGTTGCCGAGGATGCCCACGGCCTGTTCGTGGGTCAGCCCATGCTGTCGCAGGCGCTCGTAGATCTTCTCGGCCGCGGCCTTCTCTCCTCCGCCGAGAGGGTCGGCGTGTCCCACGGCGGTCGTGTACTGCACGCCGTGGCCTCTGGAATGGGAGGAACGCCTCGACGGCGAATGTGACATCGGCATAAGGGGCGGTATAAACGGCACGCTACCGCCTTTACTGCCGCTGTTGACGGGCGGAGGACTGCCGCTGTTGACGGGCGGAAGACTGCCGCTGTTGACGGGCGGAAGACTGCCGCTGTCGGTGGACAGAGGACTGCCGTCGTTGATGGACAGAGGACTGCTGCTGTCGGTGGACAGAGGACTGTCGCTGTTGAGGTACAGAGGACTGTCGCTGTTGGTGGATGGAAGGCTGCCGCCGTTGATGGACGGAGGTGCGGACGGTTCGGGCATATCGATGGGGTCGTGCAACTGGTTGTACGCCTCCGACACTGCCTTTTCTGCCGTGCCGAGCTTTTCATCGATGGCGGTGATGGCTTCGAACTGCTTCTTCGCCTTGACGTTGGCCTTGAGCCCGCTCATCGACGGAAATCCGTCCAAAATATCGCCGGCCTCGGCGAGGAAGGTTTCGGTTGCCCTGAAGGCGGAGTTGCTGGCCAAGGCGGCCTTTGAAGCTATAGTGCCGACCTTGCCGTCCGAGGCGTTCAATTCTCCCTGGTATTGCTGGAACCGGGAGGCCAGTGCCTGGTGTGCGGTCAATGTTTCCGACTCGCTCCTCAGGCCCGGATGTGGCTCGTGGGAAATGGGCGATATCGCGGGGTCGTCGGCGAGAGCCGACAGCATGGTGGGCTCGACCGGATTTGCCTTGCCATTGCCGAGCCTCTCCACCCACCGGCCGAGCACCCCTTCCACCTGCTGAACATAGGATTCCAGGATCGGGGCGCTTTTGTTCTCGACCTTTTCGCCGAGATTCACCACGAGAGGAGACATAGCGCACTCTCCATCGCGCACTGCGGTGGGCGTGTGTCCAATGGAGCCGGAAGGGCGCGGGACCGGACGCCTACATCGGTAGGACGGGCGGCATCAGTGTGTTGTCCCATGGTGTCCGCCTCGCCGCTTCGCTCCTGACTCGGACCGCTGTTTGCCGCCGAGTCCTGCCCGGCAGCGTAAACGGGGACGATATTCGCGCGCCACACCCTGTTCCCGTCGGTGGGAGTCCACCGGCCGGAGGCGTGATTGCGCTGTTCAGCGTGCTTGTAAACGGGCCCGATGGTTCCGGATAGGGTGGATGGTGTGAACGTGGATGTGACCCCCCTCCCGGGAATAGGTGTTCGTAAGGATTTTCCGCTCTCCGGTGTCCGGAGACGGATAGGGGTCGTGGACCACAAGGACGGCACCATCGATCTGATCTTCACCAAGGTCGGTGACCCGGACACCACCACGCAGATCCCGTTGACCGAGGCCGAGGCCGGGGCGTTGGCCAATCTGCTCGGCGCGCCGCAACTGGTCGCGCAGCTACGGGCCGAACACCAGGACATGGAGGGTGTCAATACCCGCCAGCTGCCCATTGCCGACGGCTCCCCCTACGACGGTCGGACCCTCGGCGACACCCGGATGCGGACTCGCACCAAGGCTTCTATCGTGGCCGTGATGCGGGCCGGGCAGGTCCATGCGGCACCGGGGCCGGAATTCCCCCTCACCGCCGGCGATATGCTCGTCGTGGTCGGAACCAGTGCGGGGCTGGACGCCGCCGCCGAGATCCTGACCGAGGGCTGATCGGCGGATGAGTTCAACCACGCTGGCAATGATCCAGCTGGGTGCGGTGTTCTTCGGGCTCGGTGTGCTCGGTCGGATCGCCGCCCGCATCGGTATGTCGCCCATTCCGCTCTACCTCGTCGGCGGCCTGGTGTTCGGCAAGGGCGGGTTCGTCGAACTGCACGAAGCCGATGAATTCATCCATATCGCCAGTGAAATCGGTGTCATCCTCCTGCTGCTGTTGCTGGGGTTGGAGTACTCCGCCGCCGAACTGTTCACCGGAATGCGGCGATCATGGCCCGCAGGTCTGCTCGACCTCGTGCTCAATGCGACACCCGGGGTGATCGTGGCACTGTTGCTCGGGCTCGGCCCCACCGGCGCACTGGCCATGGCCGGTGTCACCTACATCTCCTCGTCGGGCATCGTCGCCAAGGTGCTCAACGATCTGGGCCGGCTCGGTAACCGGGAGACCCCGGTGATTCTGTCGATCCTGGTGTTCGAGGATCTGGCCATGGCCGCCTACCTGCCGGTGCTCACCGCGGTCCTGGCCGGGCTCGGGTTCCTCTCCGGTCTGAAAACGCTGGGCATCGCGCTGCTCGCGGTCACCGTCGTGCTGATCGTGGCCCTGCGCTACGGCAGATATGTCTCCGCGCTCGTGGCCAGTGAGGACCGGGAGATCTTCCTGCTCAAGCTCTTGGGCTCGGCACTGCTGGTGGCCGGTTTCGCCTCCGCGCTCCAGGTCTCCGCGGCGGTCGGCGCATTCCTGCTGGGTATCGCGATCTCCGATTCCACCGCACACAATGCTCTCAAGATCCTGGAACCGCTGCGAGATCTGTTCGCCGCCCTGTTCTTCGTCCTGTTCGGGCTCTCCACCGATCCGCGCAGTATTCCGCCGGTGCTGGGATGGGTGGTGCTGCTGGCCGTGGTGACCACGGTGACCAAGGTGGCCACCGGCTGGTGGGCGGCGGGCCGCGCCGGCGCCGGGCCGCTGGGGCGGGCCCGCGCCGGGACGGCGCTGGTGGCTCGTGGTGAGTTCTCCATCGTCATCGCGGGTCTGGCCGTGGCGGCGGCGGCCGTGCCGGGCGAGTTCGCCGCGTTGGCGACCACCTACGTGCTGTTGATGGCGATTCTCGGGCCCATCGCAGCACGGATTGTCGAGCCGGTGACGGGGTGGCTCACCCGCCGGCCGAAACCTGCCGCGAACGTTCCGGAGGAATAATCCGCCGCAGTTGTCGGTGCCGGCATTCGCCGTCGTCGACGGCCGATATCGGTGTCACGGACCAGTGGCCCGTGGGCGAATTGTGAAATTTTGCTTGTCCACAGCACGGCTTCGGTGGCATTGTCCGGGGCTCCTGGTGGGCGATAGGGTCGCGGAAACGAGCGGACCAGGGGAGGAACGGATATGGCGGGGGCGAACTCGCGGGACCGGTATCGGTTGTCGGAGCGGGCCGAAACGAGGGAATTGATACTCGATCCGGAGGTCGGGACAGAGTTGGCGCGAGCGTGCGATGACTTCCTCGCCCATCTGGAATCCATCCACGACATGGTGGAGCGCATCGCCGTTGTCGACGGATTCGGCCCGTTTCCTTCCGGTCGGGCATTACAAGAGAAGTTCTCGCTCAAGGGAGCCGGTACACCGGGGTCGATCGATGCGGTTCTCCGAGAGCACATCGAAACGATACGCCTGGTCGCCCGTACGGTCGCGGCCTCGCTGGCGGATACATCGGAAGCCGACCGGTCGACCGAGCGGCGGATCATGGGCGTGGTCCGGTGATGATCGGCCGTGCGGGTTACCGGCAGCGAATCGTCGATGCCCAGCGGCGATGGGACGAGGAACGGTTCGCAGCCTTCGCGGACAGGACACCGGTCGGCTCGAACTTCCGGGGAGAAATGGAATCACCGAGTATTCCCGGCCCGGACGACTACGACACCCTGACTCTGGAGCAATTGGTTGCCGCTGTCGAGCAGATGGATCCGGCCGCCCTCCACGCCGCCGGTCGGGTATGGCGTGATATCGGAACCGAACTGCTGGAGGGTGCGCACGCGTTCGACGAGAGATTCCGAGAACCGGTGGAAGGCATGGCGGGGCGCGCGGGTTGGACCGGCTCGGCAGCGCAGGCCGCTGTCGATGGTATACGGCGCTGTACCGAGGCCGTCGCGGAGCTGGCACTGGCCGCGCACCTGATAGCGCTCGGACTGGAGGACATGGCAACCGGACTGGGTCTGACCCGTGCCCTGGTGCCCGCGCTCTGCGCCCGTCCCGACCCGCGCGACAGTGCCCTTCCGACCGAAGGAATCCTGAAGGAGGGCGATTACCTCCTCGAGGAGGCGGAGGACGAGGCGCGCAGAATTCTGCGCACCGTCTATGCCCCGGCTGCCCATCGAGCCGATCTCGGTGTTCCGGTTCTGCCCGGCCCGCCCATGGTGGTCGACCAGGCATCCTTCGAGGCGCCGCCCGGATCGGACGGCAGCGATACGGGCGGGCAGTCCGTAGCGCGTCGGCCGAACGGCGAAGGATCGTGGCCCGACGGCGGATGGCCGCGGTCAGGGGATGAGGGGCCGTGGCCGGGCGGCCGAGAACAGGGCCGACCGGGCGAGAGCGGCCATGGGCAGGACGGTCGAGAGAGTGGATACGAGCCCGGCCGGCCGGAACGGAGCGACCCGGAGAAGGGCGATGATCTCGGGCAGGATCGGGGCGTGGATGACGAGACATCCGGTGCGGCAACAGACACCACGGCACCCGAGGCAGTGGATGCTCCTTCACCCGTCGAGGGCGGCAAGCCGGCGGCTGGGTTTCCGCCCGGCGGTTCGTCGACCGTGCCCGCCCACTCCCTCGCCGACAGCGCTGGTTCACTCGCGCGCTCGAGTCCGCCACCTCCTTTCGTCGCACCGGACCTTCCCGGCATCCGGGACGACTCGGACATGCCGAGCGGTCCGAACGCCTCCGGTCGTGCCGGCGGTGCGACCGATTCCGCGGCCTCGTCCGCTCCCGGGATCCCCGGCCGTAGGAACCCGGGGTCCCCGATCGCGTCGGTTTCACCGCAGCCCGGCCGCGGGATCGCGGATACGCCGCCGCGAAGTGCCGGAACCGCCGGGGTGTCCCCCGCCGGGGCCGCCGGGACACCGCCGTCCCGAGCCGCAGTGGTGGGACTGCCATGGAGCGCTGTCCCGACGACGGCCCGCGGTACGGATGAGGAGAGGGAGAGCCGGTCGGTGGTCAAGGAGTATCTGGTCACCGAGGAGAACGGCGCGGAACTCATCGGCTCCAACTCCGGCGCGGTGACCGTGCAGCCCGTGTGGGCGAAGGAGTGATCCGATGCCCACTTGGCGTTTCACCGGGCTCGAGTTCGAAATCCTGTGGTCGGCGTTCGGCCACGACCGCCTGCCGTATCCCGTGCGTTTCCGCCCGTGCGCCATGGACTTCGACGATCTGCGTCGGCAGCGGGAAGCAGCGGTGGAGGGGCTGCCGGCGAAGTCCTACTCGCCCGATCTGATCGGCGTGCTCGATACCCTGCGCGAACCCGAGGTACGAGTGGAAATCGTCGGCTACAGCGGCGCGGATACGGACGGTGCCGAAATCTCCGACATCTGTCGTTTCCACGGCGCGATCGGCCACGGTCGTGCCGCGGTTCTCGTCCAACTGCCGGGTCCGGATTCGCGTACGGGTGGTGACGTGCTCGTCTCGGCCTGCATGCCCGAGGAGGTGCCTACCCGGGCGGTGGCCGTGCTGCCGGATGTCGCGGCGGGGACTCACGAGTCGGTGCGAGTCTGTCGTGCGGATATCGCCGCCGACCGGCGATATCATGTGCCGCGGTTGAACCGGATCTTCAAACGCCCCCGCCGGTCCATGGGCGAGATTCGTGTCCATCCCGGGCCGGCTGTCGATGCCCGTCCATCCTTCGGCCGCGGGTTCTGGTGGATGGACTATACCGACGGCCGCTACCGCGTCAGGACCGGCGATCCCATCATCGCCGAACCCGTATCCGCCCCGGACCTCGTCGCCGGAATAACACATCTGACCGCCTGCACCCTGCGCTTCCACCGTGAGGATCGCGAGCACGAGAACTTTCTGCGTACTCGCCGAATTCATCGGTCCACAGGTCTTGACTGAGCCCGGATACGGAGGAAACTTGTATACACACCGGAAACACCGAAGAATGCTGCCCGACCGGTGGAGACGTCCACCGACCGTGGTGACAGGATTCAGGATCCGGCCAGGCCCCCGGCAAGTCAGTCGAAAACGGGACCGTCGGTGACGACCGAGGTTCGGAATTCGACGTCGACTACCGGGGACTGTCTGTGTTCGGGAGAAGTTTCACCGCCGGAGCGGCCTGCCGTCGTGGTCCGAGTCGTCCGCGGGCGGCTCGGAGCGCGGTGTAGCCGCCGTCCACAAGGTAGCCGGCGCCGATGACGAACGAGGTGTCGTCGGAGAGCAGAAACGCTACGACCCCGGCGACCTCCGCGGGCCGGTCGAATCGTCTCGTCGCGTGTTTGCTTTCGAGGTATTCGCGGGCGTCGGCCGGCATCTCGGTGAGTGGGTGGCGATGACACCCGGTTGTACCGCGTTGATCCGTAGCCCGAGCGGACCGTATTCGACGGCCGCCGCCTTTGTCATTCCGAGGACGGCGTGTTTGGAGGAGGTGTACACGGAGCCGGGAGCGTCGGTGGCGACTTTCCCGTTGAACTCGGTCATATCTTTTCCGCGGGCCGTGGAAGTGGAGCCGGAAGAGCAGGTCCGTGCGAACGCGGTGCATCCCGCGATCCGGTACTGCCGTGAAGCCGATCGAGCATGTCGTGCCGGTGGTGACGCCGCCTGGAACCATACCCACCGTTCACCGGGCGGAGGCGAACACGACACCGGTTGTCGCCGGTCGCCGGAGTCAGGAGGCCGGCGGCGGGCCGTCGTGCGCGATCCGGTGGACGGCCGGGCGGAGCAGGTCGATGATCCGGTCGGGTGGGGCGTCGCTCAGCGAGTCGAGCCGAAGCAGGTGGCGGGCGATCACCACGCCGATGGTGAGCGCGCCGATCAGTCCGGCGCGGAGGTCGGCATCCGCGTCGGTGAGGTGCCGGGCGGCCTGGTGCTGCCGTTCCGACATGGCGGCGCGCACACTGTCGGCGGCGTCGGTGTGGGTGAGCATGGTGCGGATGGCGGCGAGCGTGGCGGCGTCGGGGGCGGCGAGCTTGTCGGCCAGAGCGACCAGCAGCTGTTCGGCCGCCTGTTCAGGGGAACCGCTCACCGGGGCGTCCGGTTCCGGTACCGCGACGCGGGCGAACAGCTGCTCCTTGGAGCCGAAATAGCGGATGACCAGGCTGGGATCGGTATCCGCGGCGGTGGCCACGGCGCGGATGGTGGTGCGCTCGTAGCCGGATTCGGCGAAGAGGCGGGTGGCCGCGCGGAGGATGCGCTCCTGGGTCTTGCGGCGTTGTTCGGCGCGGGTCGTCGACGGCTCGGACACCTACTCAGCCTAAACGGGTCTCTGCGCCTCCAATTTCGGACAACGAGTGTTGACCGAATGAGTCACTTCGACTAGTTTCGGTCTACAAGCGTTGGCCGAATGGAGGAGTTGATCGATATGGTGCAGACGGCACTGCTCGCCTTCGCGGCGGGTGTACTGGGAACGAACGCGATCCCGCATTTCGTCAAGGGCGTGGTGGGCGAGGAATTTCCGAATGTGATGGGCAACGGGCCGCTCCCCGATGCCGTGGCCGGAGCGCTCGGGCTCATGCAGGCCGTCCTGCTCGGCTATTGGGCGACCCTGCCCGCACACCCGTGGGCGGGATTCGCGGCGGCGGGCGCCGGCGCGCTGCTGATGACGGTCTTCCACGGGAGCCGAGGCGCCTTCCGGGTCAACCAGCGGCTCGGCAAGCCGAATCCGATCGCTGTCCACGGCTGATCCGTCGCCGGGAAGTATGATCGAAGTATGATCGTCGTGGCCGCATGGATAACGACATCATCGAAGAATTCCGGACCGGTCACGGTCGCGTCGGCGGACCGTTCACCGGATACGAGTTGCTCCTCACCGCGCGCGGTACGAAGACCCGGTCGGCTGCATACGAACCGGTGTCTACGGCCGTGGCGGCGACCGCTTCGCCGTGGTGGCGTCCAAGGCGAGCGCGCCCACTGACCCGGACCGGTACCACAATCTGTGCGCTCATCCCGGCGTCACCGTCGAGATCGGGACGACGAGATGTGAGGCACTCGCCGAGGTAGATCGCCCCCGTCCCGAAACGCGACCGCCTCTATCGGCCATGAGAGATCACGCCGCAGTTCGCCGATTACGCCCGGGTCACCGCACGGGTGATCCCGGTAGTGACGTTGACGCCCGTCATGAGGTGACCGGGCTCACGCCGCCGCGGCGCGGCGCAGGGTGCGCATGGTGCCCTCGAGGTCGTCGACGTCGACGACGAGGCGGGTGTAGTCGGTTCCGGTGAGTTCGATACGGATGCCCTTGCCGTCGAAGAAGGTATCCCAGAACTCTTTTCGTCCCTTACCGCGGAAGGTCCCGGCGGCGATCACGCCGGGGAAGAAGGTCCCGGGAGCGCGCACCCAGGGCGGGCGCCGGTCGATCTCGGCAGGGGCGACCGCGGTGATATTCGAGATATCGAAGGTCAGGTGGTCACGCAGCGCCAAGAGCCGGTGCGCACCCCGGACGTGAACCGTGACAGTGCTACCCGTGACTTCGACTTCAACCATCGTGCACCTCCCGATCGCGAGCTGTGAACCTGTTCCCAGGGTGGCCTTCGCGCCTGGCCATAGGCTGTGGCGTTCCTATGAGTTCTCTCAGGATTAACGGTCCGGGCGTTACAGTGCGGGATTTCCGGCCCCGCTGGCGCGTCGACAACGGTTCACGGCAAACTCGATGCCGTGGATCACATGTCATTCGCCCGGACGGTCGCCGCCCGGGCCGCTGTTCGTCGTGGCGGTGCGCGATGAGCACTCTCTCGCGCGGAGAGAACCGTCCCGCTCCCGGTCCGCGGATGACGGTCACCGTTACCTGTTCGGCGTCGGTCGATGTGTCGGCCCTGCTGCTGGCGGCCGACGACAGGGTCCGCTCCGACGCCGATTTCGTCTTCTTCAATCAGCCGGTGGGCCCCGGTGTCACCTACCGGCACGGTCAGGGCGGCGGGGATATGGTCGATGTGCAGACACCCGCTCTGCCCGGCGATATCCACAAGGTGGTGATCACCGCCAGCCTCGACGGCCGCGGACCCGCCACCTTCGGTGCGGTGGGATCGTTGGTCGCGACGATCGCCGGTGAGTCGGGCACCCTCACCTTCCCGGTCTCGGGGCTGACCACCGAGGTCGGTGTGGTGTGTGTGGAGATCTACCGCCGCGGCGGAGGCTGGAAGGTGCGGGCCGTCGGCCAGGGCTACGACAACGGGCTGGCCGGAATCGCGACCGCGTACGGGGTGAACATCGATGACGAGCCGGCGCCGGCCACCCCCGCGCGGCGGGCCGTTCCCGATCCGACCGTGGTGGCCAGGCCGACGAGTCCGCCGGGGCCCGAACAGTATTCACCACCGGTCCCGGGACCCTCCACCGGCGGCGCGTATTCGCCCCCGTCCGCCTATCCGCCCCCGACGGCCGGCGGATACCCGCCCCCGCCCGGTTATCCGCCGGCACCCGGGTATTCCCCCGCCCCCGGTCGGCCGCCCGCACCGGCACAACCCGGACCGGGCGGATATCCGCCACCCGCCGGCTATCCGGCAACGTACGGCAGCCCCTATCCGCAAGCCGGGCATCCGGGCTACCCGACGCCCGCCCACCCCCCGACCCCCGCCCCATCACCTCAGCAAGGAGCGCTGCCGATGCACAGCGAACTGTTCGATCCGAGCCACGCCGAAGTGAGCGGCCTCGGTATCCAGAAACAGGGCGGCAAGATGGTCAAGGTCGGTGTCAACGGAGAGGTGCTGGCCCGCGCCGGGTCCATGGTGGCCTACCAGGGTGATCTGCATTTTCAGGCGCTCGGTTCGGGTGGTATCCGCCGGGCCATCCAGGAGCGCCTCACCGGTGAGGGCGTTCCGCTGATGAAGGTATCCGGACGCGGTGATCTCTTCCTCGCCAATGGTGCCTCCGAAGTGCACCTCATCGACCTGGACGGTACCGACGGCCTCACCATCAACGGCTCGAACGTGCTCGCCTTCGACCCCACCCTCTCCTACGATGTCCGCATGGTGCAGGGCGCGGCCGGCCTCGCGAGCAATGCCGGCCTGTTCAACTGCGTGTTCACCGGTCGTGGCCGGATCGCCATCACCAGTCACGGCACCCCGGTGGTATTGAACGTGGACCAACCCACCTATGCCGACCCGCAGGCCGCGATCGCCTGGTCGTCGAGCCTGCGGACCGGGATCAAACGCAACGACTCCATGGGCTTCGGCCGCCTGTTCCTCGGTCGCAGTACCGGTGAGGGGATAACCCTGTCGTTCGCCGGGCAGGGGTTTGTCATCGTCCAGCCGTCGGAACTGCCGCCGGGCGGGTTCCTCGGCGGTACCGGCGGGGGACAGGAAGCCGGGCAGAGCGGCGGTGTACTCGGAGGGCTGTTCGGCTAGGAATTCCTCCTGGACCATGCTGCACCCCTCCATTCGAGTCGATCAATGACATGACCAACTGCTGCGCGTGCTCCTTATCGCGCGCCACAGCGCACCGGCCGCGGGTCAGGGAGCCTGTCAGGAGCAGACCGGTCCACGAGCCGATCCCGCGATAAAGCGAAGCTGCCTTCACCGCGAAACAGGCCTCACGGCCACAGGGTATTTCGGAGTGTGGGCGGTGAAGGTCGCTCCGGCCTGTGCGTCCGCGGAACCCGGGTGGTCGTTTCGGTCTCTGCTCTGCGGACCTCGGTCATCACCGCGCCGTGCCGCTGTTCCCGCTGCGTCCGTGCGCGGCGTTGTGGACGGGTCGGCGCGGTGGGATGGTCGGTGTCGGACGCTCCGGCCGGACAGGTGGATTCCTGGGGGACGGCGTCTCTTGTGATATCGATGACCGATGGTGACGCGCTCCCAATACGACGTGGTGATCGTGGGCGGTGGACACAACGGCCTGGTGGCCGCCGCCTATCTGGCCGGGGCCGGGAAATCGGTGCTGGTACTCGAACGGACCGGCGAACTCGGGGGAGCGGTGGTGTCGGAGCGGGTGTTCGCCGGGGTGGATGTGCGGCTGTCGCGCTACTCGTACCTGGTGAGCCTGCTCCCCGCCCGGATCGTGCGGGAGTTGGGGCTGCGGTTCGCTACGCGCCGGCGACGGATTTCCTCGTATACGCCGGTGGGTGACGGTGGTCTGCTCGTCAACAACGGGTCGCCCGAGCGGACGCGGGCGAGCTTCGCCCGCGTCACCGGCTCGGACACCGAATACGAGGCGTGGCGGCGGTTCTACGCGATGACCGGCGAGGTCGCGCGAAAGGTGTTCCCGACCCTGACCGAACCACTGCCCACCCGCGGCGAACTCCGGGACCTGGTGGGCGCGACGAGCTGGGACGCGCTGTTCGAACGCCCGCTCGGCGAAACCCTGGAGGGGTATTTCGCCGACGATATCGTGCGAGGTGTCGTCTTCACCGACGCTCTGATCGGGACGTTCACCCACGCCCACGATCCGTCGCTGGCACAGAACCGCTGTTTCCTCTATCACGTGATCGGCGGCGGTACCGGCGACTGGGATGTCCCGGTGGGCGGGATGGGCGCGCTTCGCGACGCCTTGGTCGACGCGGCGCGGGCCGTCGGGGCGGAGCTGGTCACCGACTGCGCGGTCACCAGGCTCGACACCGACGGCCGCACCGCGGAGGTGCGGTTCACCACGGGCGTGGTGGGCGCGCGATACGTCCTGGTGAATGCCTCGCCTGCTGAACTGGCCCGGCTCCTCGGGTCGGCGAACATCCCGAAACCCGAAGGCGCGCAACTGAAGATCAATATGGTGCTGCGCAGGCTGCCGCGGCTGCGGGACACCGCCGTCGACCCACGGGAAGCCTTCGCCGGCACCTTCCACATCGCCGAATCCTATGATCGGCTGGAACAGTCGTACCGGGAAGCGGCGAGTGGGCGGCTCCCCACGGCTCCGCCGTCGGAGATCTACTGCCATACGCTCACCGATCCCAGTATCCTCGGACCCCGAACGGATGCGGTTCACACCCTGACTCTGTTCGGATTACACACTCCCGCAAGGCTTTTCGAGGATAACCCGGATTCGGCGCGTGAATCGGCGGTCGATGCCGTCCTCGCGCAGCTGGACGCCGCCCTGGCCGAGCCCATCCGTGACTGCCTCGCCGTGGACGCCGAGGGGCGGCCCTGTTTGGAGGCAAGGACACCCCTCGATCTGGAACGCGAAATCGGACTTCCCGGGGGTCATATCTTCCACGGGGACCTGTCGTTCCCGTACCGGTCGGACACCGCCCATGATTCGGCCTCCCGTTGGGGCGTGGCCACGGGGCTGCGCAATGTGTTCCTGTGCGGGGCCGGCGCGGTGCGCGGCGGCGGGGTCAGCGGAATCGGCGGGCACAACGCCGCCATGGCCGTGCTGGAGGAAACCGCGCACCAGGGAAATGCGACATGAATTCTGGACCGGAATTGGTTCCACCGTCCAGAGCTGGGAGCACCGGAATCCCTTGGGGCGGTAAGGTTGTCGTTTGTGGTTCGGCCCGAGCCGTTCCGAAAGAGTATGTCCGGCGCCGAGGAGTAATAGGTGGAACTCGATACCGTCCGCGAAGAGAAGGCGATTCGTGAACTGGAAAATCGCCTGGTGAAGGACTATACGGAGATCTACTCGGCCGACCGTGTGGGCACCGTCGTCCACGACGTGCACAAGCGCTTCGAAGGCATGCCGGTTCGTGATTTCGTTCCCATTCTCGTGGAGCGCATCGTCCGCCGCGAACTGGCGCCGAACGACTATTCCGAAAATTTCGAAGACACCGTGGAATCAGCCGACGAGGCGATTGAACTCGCCGCCGCCGAGGTTTATTCGGATAACAATAACGGAAATGTCGAGAAGAATTCGCCCGCCCGTAACCTGCCGGACAACTTGCGGACAATGGTGAGCGACCGACGCGGTGTGCTCACTCTGGCCGGGGTGGGTGTGGTCGCGGCGGGCGCGGCGGTCTGGGCCGCCACCCGACCCGAGTCCAACCCGGCTCCCGCCCCCTTCGCCTCGGCGACAACCCCGCCGACCTTGGTATCGGGTGTGGTGGGCTCGGAGAAGGTCGATTTCTTCACCGATCCGCGCGTGGTGGACGTATTCGAGAGCCATGGCCTGCGGGTGGAGGTCCTGCCCGCCGGCTCGCGGGAGATCTCCACCTCCCTCGACCTGAACCGTTTCGCCTTCGCCTTTCCCTCCAGCCTGCCCGCCGCGCAACGGCTGAAGCAGAAGGTAGGCGTCGGCATCCAGTACTCGCCGTTCTATTCGCCGATGGCGATCGCCACCTTCGGGCCCATCGTGGACCTGCTCAACCGCGCCGACGCGGTGCGACACGACGGTCCGGTGCCGACCCTGGATATCGGAGCCTACCTCGATATGGTGGCTCGAGGCGCCCGATGGACGGACCTGGAGGGCAACACCGCCTATCCGGTACGCAAGGACATCCTGATCTCCACCACAGACGCGCGGACCTCCAACTCGGCGGCCATGTATGTGGCGATGGCGAGCTACGTGCTCAACGGGAACGCGGTGGTGCGTGGGCCCGCCGCCGAACAGCATGTGCTGCCGATGCTGCGGCGGCTGTTCCTCGCCCAGGGGTACACCGAGGGCTCCAGCCAGGGACCGTTCGAGGAGTACCTCACCGTCGGTATGGGTGCTACGCCGATGGCCTGGATCTACGAGGCCCAATACGTGGCGGCGACGGTTCAGGGCCGGATCATGCCGGATATGGTGCTGCTGTATCCGTCGCCGACGGTGCATTCCCGGCACACCCTCGTACCGCTGAACCCGGAAGGTGAGCAGGTCGGCAGCCTGTTGTCCGCCGATGGGACGCTGCAGGCACTGGCCGCCGAACACGGGTTCCGCACCGGCGATACCGCCCGGTTCGCCGAGGTCGTCTCCGAACACGATGTGCCGGTCTCTCGCGAGGTGTACGACATCGTCGACATTCCCGCCTACGACACCCTCGAGCATCTGCTCGACGGTGTGGGCGGCGTCTGACGGGCAGCCGGCCACGCCCGTCGGCGGGTTACAGTTGCGGCATGACCCGTTCGGCGACGAGCTCCAGGTGCGCGAGATCGGACAGGTCGAGGATCTGCAGGTAGATTCGCTCGGAGCCGGCCTCCCGGTACCGGCCGATCTTGTCGACCACCTCGTCCGGGGAGCCCGCGAGCCCGTTGGAGCGCAGTTCGTCGACCTCTCGGCCGATGGCGGCGGCGCGCCGTGCGACCTCGGCGTCGGTCGAGCCCACACATGCCACCAGCGCGTTGGAATAGACCAGGTTGCCCGGCTCGCGGCCCTGTTCCGCCGCGGCCGTGCGAACCCGCTCGAACTGGGCGGCGCTGTCCTCGATCGATGCGAACGGAATGTTGAACTCGCTCGCGTAGCGGGCCGCCAGTCGCGGGGTGCGGCGCGCCCCCAGACCGCCGATGAGCACCGGGATCGATTGCTGCACCGGTTTCGGCAGCGCGGGCGAGTCGCTCAGCCGGTAGTATTTACCGGCGAAGTCGAAGGTATCGCCGAGTTTCGTTTCCCACAGTCCGGTGATGATGGCCAGCTGTTCCTCGAAGCGGCCGAACCTGTCGTCCGGGAACGGGATTCCGTATGCGGTGTGCTCATCGGCGAACCATCCGGTACCCAACCCGAGCTCGACCCGCCCGCCGGACATCTGGTCCACCTGCGCCACCTGAATGGCCAGCGGCCCCGGCAGACGGAAGGTGGCGGCAGTGACCAGGGTGCCGAGCCGGATCCGGCTGGTTTCCCGGGCCAGGCCGGCCAGGGTTGTCCAGGCGTCGGTGGGGCCGGGCAGTCCGTCCGCATCGCCCATGCTCAGGTAGTGATCGGAGCGGAAGAAAGCACCGAAACCCAGGTCTTCGGTGACTTTGGCCACCCGGAGCAGCGTATCGTAGTCGGCGCCTTGCTGCGGTTCGGTGAAGATACGCAGTTCCATACCGACCATCGTGCCGCATCCCCGGCTCCCCGATACGGCCGGTCCCGGCACGGTGTGAGCCGCTTCTCGCCGGGCCGAGCACGATGTCGGCATCCGCTCCGGATTCCGGGGGCCTATGGGACCGGGGCAGGACAACCCGCCATTCCGCGTGTGCCCGCCCAAACGGATGGCGACGCGGTGGGACCAGATCTTTGCCGAGGATATCGCCGAGTTCAGCGAGAACGGACCGAGCGCTCCGTCATGGTGACGGGAACCACCCGATCCGACCAGCCGCACGGCAGGGCGCAGGTGGCGGTCACCGGACACTCTGTGTCTCCGTTGTCGTAGACGCGTGTGATGGCCGACGCATGCGCCGGATAGCCGCACGACGCGCATTTGCCGAAATAGTCGAGGATCTCGTCGGTATGGGTGATCACCACCCGTCGGCCGGTCTTCTGATCCGCCGACGAAACGCGGCAGTAGGCGACTGCGCGACCGTCCCGGTCAAGCGCGGGTTCGTCGACCAGCCAATTCCCCGAGGGAGTTTGGTGACCGGTACGGGCATCTTGCCCGCCGTGCCATTCCCACGCGGTCTGGTAGTGGATACCGTTCCGCCGCGCCCACTCCGAAAGCTTCGCCTACAGACGATACCTAGTGAACACTGATATTTATCTACATATCAACCAACAGCTGGAGACCCCATCCGATATGGGTCGATCACGGCACGGCCCGGCGGGCGTATCGGGTGACGCGCCGTAACGGTAGATTCAGCAGCCACAGGTGCAGTAAGTCAGGAAGAGGCAGTTCCACCGTGGCCATGGTTTCCGTACTCGCAGGGATCGTTCCACCGGTGGTGGTCGCAGTGCTGCACTGGTACCTGTGGCGGCGACTCGTCCGGGACACCATGCTGCCCCGGACCTTCGGTCGGTGGTTCGGCGGTGCACTCCTGACCTTGGGCGCCGTGCTCATGACCACCGCGCTGGGGCTGATGTTGGCCGGGGCGTCCTGGGGAGCGATCCGATTCCTGATGTGGCCGGGACTGCTGTGGACGGCGGTATTCCTGTACCTGCTCATCGGTGTACTGATCGGCGAGGTGGTCCGGCCACTGTTGTTGCGCTCGTTGTCGCGTCGTGACGCGGACACCGTGGCGGCGGCCGCCTCGCCGTCTGCGCCGGCAGCCGCCGCACCGGGCGCCGTGACTCCCGTTCCCGCCGCCGGGAGGGGGACGACCGTACCGGCGCCCACGGTGGAACCGGCCGGTGTGGCGGTGGCGGCCGGTGATCCCATGAGCGAAGCATCGGATTCCTCGGCGGCTCACGCGCCCGCCGGGACGGTGGGGGCCGGGGAGCAGTCGGACGAGATCGACGGTGGACAGCCGTCGTCGAACGTGCCCCGGTCGGATGAGTGGACGGGGATATCCCGGCGGATGTTCGTCTCCCGGTTGGCCGCTGGTGCGACGGTGGCGGCCGCGGTGGCGACGGTCGGCTTGGGAACACGCGGTGTCCTGAACGGCCCGCTGGTGCGGCGGGTCACCGTGCCGTTGACGAAACTGCCCGCCACCGCACACAGGTTCCGCATCACCCTGGTCAGCGACCTGCACCTGGGCCCGGTGCTGGGCGGTGAGTTCTGTGAGATGGTGGTGCGTGCCGTCAACGACACCGCCCCCGATCTCATTGCCGTTGTCGGGGACCTGACCGACGGTACGGTGGCCGATCTGCGCGACGAGGTGGCTCCGCTGGCCGGTCTGCGCGCCCGACTGGGCATCTTCGCGGTGCCGGGCAACCACGAGTACTACTCCGATGCCGATGCTTGGATGGCGTATATCGCCGACGAGCTGGGGATGCGTGTCCTGCTGAACAGTCGGGTCGAGCTCCCCGATTTCGACCTCGCCGGGGTGGACGATATCGAAGGCGAGAAGCTCGGCCGCGGACCGGATTTCACGGCGGCGCTGGCCGGCCGCGATACGAGCCGAGCCTGTGTGCTGCTGGCACATCAGCCCCGCCTGGTGCACGACGCCGTCGATCACGAAGTGGACCTGCAACTGTCCGGGCACACACACGGCGGGCAGCTGTGGCCCGGTAATTTCATTGCTGCCCTGGCGAATCCGACACTGGCGGGGTTGGAGCACTATGGTGCCACTCAGCTCTACGTCAGCCGCGGCGCGGGCGCGTGGGGACCGCCGGTCCGGGTGGCGGCGCCGTCGGACATCACCGTTCTCGAACTCGCCTCCCCGCAGGGGATCTGAGCCCATCGGGCCGGAAATGTCCCAGTAGCGCGTCGAGGCGGGCTATTCGGGGCAACTGCACCGGGGTGAACTCCGGTGGATGGTGGATTTCGATACTCAGCCTGCCATGGTAGGTGCTGATGATGCTGGTTCCGCCACCCGGCTGTTGTCGGCGACGTCCGGTGGGATCGGGCTTGGCGATCATGGTGGATCGGAAGTCGGTGAACCGCAGGCCCGGCGGCACCGGAAACGGTGGTATACGGCCCCAGTTCGTGGTCATGACCGCGCCGGTCCTGCCCGGCGCCGGGGCGGCGGTCGTCTCGGGGAGTTGGAGCGGAGTCTGCTGGATGAATCCGGACGCGAGCCCCTCGCGGAGCGCGTCGCAGATTCCGCGGGCCAGGCCGGCCAGGGTCGGTTCGGTATCGGCGGCGGGCCCGTAGCCGGTGAACCCGAGGACGTTCGTGCCCTCCATCCGGCCGATCGGTGGATGCACCCGTCGGCGCAGGTCCACCGAATACGAACATGTCAGGTCGTGTACCGGAAGGTGTCTCGCCTCCGCCTCGGTGAGCAGCAGTGCCGCGGACACCAGGCCGTGGATGGTCACACCCGTGCGGTGCCCGAAATCCACCAGGGCCGCGGTCGCCTCCCGGCTCAGCAGGCAGCGCGAGGTGACGAGGCGGGGATACGGCCCCACGGCGCACGGCGGCTCTCCGTCCCGTTCCGGCGGGGCGATGACGGGGTCGGGGGTGGGAAGCTTGCGAACTCCACGGGCGCGCAGCAGTTCCTCCACCGGAGTGGGGAAAGGCGCTGCCGGTGGTCGCGGCATCCCGCCCGCCGCCGCCACACCGTAACCGGCCCACAGCTGTTCGAACAGCGCCAGCGCGTGGATGGCGTCGGCGATACTGTGGTGGATCAGCAAGGTCACACTCGTGGTATCCATGCCGCGGACCACGCACACCGTGCACAGCGACCGTCGTTGGTCGGGATCGGCGCCGGTGAGCAGCAGTTCTGGATCCCCCTCCGCCACAGTGAGTTCGGTCTCGGGCGGTCCGGCGGCCACCAGCGCGTGTCCGAGAACGCGATCCGGCACCAGTTGCGCGGCGAGGGTCGGATGCGCGGCCACCAGAGCGTCGAACGCGGTGGTCAGCGCGGTGATATCCAGCCGCCCGGATACCCGGACGCAATATCCGACGAAGACTTCGCCGAAGGCGTAGATCTGTTCGCTCGGCGCCAGTGGACGAATGACGGTCGCTGCGGTCATAGCGGACCCCTCCCTGAGAGCTTGCTGAGAGATTAGCCCAAATCTGGGCCCTCACCTTATGTTTCGCAGAGCCTGGGGCGAGTGCTACCACCTGGCCGAATACGGCTGGTACGTTGAGTTAGGCATACCTAAATCCAGGGAGGAGGCCGGATGGCCAGGAAGCGCACCACCATGACCGTGATCCGGACCGAGCGGGTCGGCCCGCATATCGTCCGGGTGGTTCTCGGAGATCCCGGGTTCGACGACTTCACCCCGAACGAATTCACCGACGCATACGTGAAGCTGCTGTTCGACCGGCCCGCGGGCGAGATCATGCGCACCTATACGGTCCGTTCGGTGGATACCGCGGCCCGCGAGGTCGCCATCGATATCGTGGTACACGGTGACGAGGGCATCGCCGGACCCTGGGCGGTCTCGGTGCAGCCGGGGGAGCGGATCGACATGTACGGTCCCGGGGGTGCCTACGCTCCGCGCGTGGACGCCGATTGGCATCTGCTCGCCGGCGACGAATCGGCGCTGCCGGCCATCGCCGCGGCCCTGGAGGCCCTGCCCGAGGGCGCGCCTGCGAAGGTGTTCATCGAGGTCGCCGACGCCGCCGACGAACTCGCGCTCACCACCAAGGCTCTGGTGGAAGTGACCTGGGTGCATCGCGGCGGGGCCGCGCACGAGGTGGGCGAGGACCGGACCGGTGACAGTGCGCCGCTCATCGCGGTCGTGCGCAATGCCGCCTGGTTGCCCGGCCAGGTCGGAGTGTTCATCCACGGTGAGGCGCAGACGGTAATGCACAATCTGCGGCCCTATATCCGGAAGGAACGCGGGGTACCGGCCGAGTTCGCCTCGATCTCCGGCTATTGGCGCCGCGGACGCACCGAGGAAGGGTTCCGGGTCTGGAAGAAGGAACTCGTCGCCGCCGAGAGCGTCGGCCGGACATAACTTCCGCCTCCGCTGTCGGCCGTACGCGGTGTAGCTCCGGATCCGCCTTCGGTGTACGGGAAATCAGCTCGCGGGGCAGTCGGCGCCGTTCGGGATCGGCAGACAGATTCCCGCGGTGGCCGAGAGCAGCAGGCTCGCCCCCGCCACGAGCGCTGCCACCGCGACGGCGCCGAAGATCAGTACCCACAGCAGTGCCGGCAGCCGGGTCAACCGGGCCAGTTGGTCGGCGTCGGTGGTGCCGTCGCGCATCCGCCGGCGGGTGCGCTGCAGTTCGAGGACCGGCCGGCAGCCCGCGAACAGCAGCAGCCAGGTGGCCAGATAGGCGAATCCCGCCTGCAGGGTGTCGGAACCGAACCAGGAGACGCCGAAGACGAGCGCGCCGGTGCCGAGCACCGAGACCACCCCGTAGACATTGCGGATCATGATCAGCATAGCGGCCAGCGCGGCGATGGCGATCCACAGCATGAGCGTGATTCGGCCGGCGCCCAGCAGCGCGGCGAACCCGAGCCCCACCAGCGGCGGCGCCGGATAGCCCGCGAACGCGGTGAGGATCATGCCCGGCCCATAGGGCCTACCGCTGGAGACGGTGAGCCCGGAGGTATCCGAATGCAGGGTGATGGCATTGAGGCGGCGCCCGGTGAGCAGGGCCATCAGAGCGTGGCCGCCCTCGTGCGCGATGGTCACCACATTGCGGGTCAGTCGCCACAGCGGCCGGTACCCGACCAGTACCAGCGCCGCCGCGGCGGCGGCGAACACCAGCCAGGACGGTGGCGCCGCCTGCGTTGTCGTGAGTCGATCCGCGATGGACGTGCTGCGGTCGATCAATTCGGCTGTATCCACCGCCGCACCCTAACGGATACGGTCGGGCGCTCGCCTGCCCTCGAGCGCGCGCACGGACGCACGCCCCGGGGCCGGTGGGGTGCGCTCACGGCCGCGGATAGGTGTGAATAGGACGGTTCACAATTTTTTGTCGCTTCCATTCCGATATGTGCCGAAGTACGAGCGATGCGAACGAGTATTCCGCCGCGGAACTATACGTTCGTCCACAGGGGATCGTCGCCGGTGAGGGGAGTGCGCATAAACGCGGGCGGGTCGCACGACCCCGGTACGGGAGACTCCCCGCGGTTGCCAGAGCTCCCGGAACCGGTTGAACCGCTGGGTACCCGGTCTCTGTTCTCGTTGGACGAACCCGATCCCACCCACGGTGGCATCGACTTCGGGACGGCCCTGCGGATCGGCCTCGGATTGGCGCCGGCACTGCTGGACGATTCCGATCCGTCGGATAGGAGGGTATTGGCGCGGCTGGAGAATGCCGCGACTCGCTGGGCGCGGGAGGAGATACCACTGGAGGTTGTCCACCACGCGCTTCACGAGGGTGTGAAAAACGGTCTGGAACTGCGGGGTTCACCGTCGTCGCCCCTGGGCGCACGGTGCCGTCGACAGCTGTTGCTGTGCCCGCCCAACAGCGCGGAGGCGAGGGTGCGCACCGCGGTGTGGTGTTCGCTCACCACCGAACGCAGTTCCCGGACATAGGCCATGGAAATGCAGACCGACGTCTTGTCCAGCATCTCCACCACCAGTTCGGCGGCGTCCACCAGGCTGGAGTAGTCGGTGACCGTCGCGTTCGACATCCCAGGTCCAGCGCCCCGGTTTGAAACCCTCGTGCACCGCGTGGTGAATGGTGTCGATAGGGAGGCCCTCGCGCGCCCACCCCGCGGCGACGTTCTCCAGACGCCGCGTCTTCTCCGGGATGTCCTGGCCGTCGAGCATGCTGACCGCGAGCTCCGGACAGATCCGGGTGATGGTGACGATATCTCCGTGGATGGCATCGCCCGGCAGTGTGCCGCACGGCAGCCTGTTCTCGACGAATGGCCGACCATGCGGCGGGACAGTTTCCTGACGTCCTGGAGTGGTGCCGGCACCGGTTGTCCGGACACGGTCAGTTTCGTCCGGATAGCACTGCCAACGCTCATGCCGATCTCCTTCAACCCCCGGGTGGTGAGACTGCCGGATCACGGTAGCGAGTGACGAATAGGCTACGGGGAGGTTTGCGGCCCGCTGGACGAGCGCGAATCCGCACGCGGGGTTAGTTGCGATCGATCACAGTACGGTGATCGATCGCTCGCCGAGGGACCGGGAGCGCGTGAAAAGGTCGCCGGACACAGCGTTCCCGGCCCCTCTCGGGGCGCTTTCGGAGACCGTTTTCTGTCGTACCCTCCACGTATCCTGTCCTGGTAGGACAGTTCGGCGGGCGGTTTCCACAGCCTCGGTTCCATGGGCGCCGCGGTGCTCGCCGGCACATCGGAACGGGGGTTCTGTGATGAGTGCAATCGGACAGGAACGGCTGCTGCCGCCACGGCAGCACGGGACCTCATGGCGGGAATCGGAATACCGGGCGATCGCCGCCGACCTGCGCGCCGGTATCGGACTGGACGAGATCGCGGCCGAACTCGGGCGAACCTCCACCGCGGTACAGGCGGCGTTGCGCAATTTCATACCCCCGGCTGAACGGGTGCGCCGCGGCGAACGGGTGGACTGGATCCGCGACCGCCTGGCGGATCCGGAATGGGACTGGTGGTCGGTAGTGGTGGAACATCACCGGCACGGTTCGTCGTCCCTGTGGCTCACCGAACACGAGCATCTGGCCCGCACCGCGTGGCGGGAGCGTACCCCGATGCCGGTATTGGCGCAGCGGCTGGGTACCGCCGAGATCGCGGCGGCCGGCTTCCTGCGCGCGCTCGGACTGGCCGACAGCCTCGCCGAGGTTGCGGACCGGCTCGGCGCCACACCCGGGCAGGCGCTGGCAAAACGGGTCAGCGCCACCCGTGACCAGGACACCTCCAGCAGTTGGGTGCTCGTGGTCGACGGTGCGGAGGGAACCGCGAAGCCGCGCAGCGCGCCGGTGCAGCGCCACGTATCCATCCACGAGAGCCGGGCCGCCGCCGAGGCCCGGCGCGACCGAGTGTTGTACTGGCATCGCCGCAACGCGGGTGACAGCACCCGGCCGGTGTGGTGGACCATCGCGCAGCGCGGGCTCGGGGAGATGACCGGTCGCACCTACTGCGGGGTCTACACGCAGCGTGCCGTCGCGGGCGGGGTGCGGGCGGATGCGTTGGCCGTCGGCGACCGTATCCGGGTCGCCGGCACCGACGGAAACCCGCTGGAGGCGGTGGTCGAATCGGTCGTCCACCATGAGGGGGCGGTCGTCGTCGACCTCGGCCCGGTCGGGGAATCCCGGGTACGGCGGGTGATCGAATTCGAGGCCGCGGAACCGGTGGACGTGCTGTCCACCGAGGAGTAGGGGTCGTGCGGTGGGGCGTGGCCTCCTAACGCCCCACCGCACGCGGCACAGGGGTCAGCCGAACCACAACACGCCGCGCGTCCGTTTCCGGGGCGCGGCGTCTTCCTGTGCCTTGGCGGCGTCTGCGATTTCGGCGCCGCGATAACGGGCGCGGTCGGCGAGCTCGGCCGTGCGATACTTGGCGCGGCTCACCAGCTCCGGGCCCTGCTCCTGGGCGGTACCGACGATGCCGGCGCCGCGATGGCGGGCGGTCTCGGCCAGTTCCGCCCCTCGGTGTTTGGCGATATCGGCGATTTCGGCACTGCGCTGTTGGGCGAGCTCGGCCAAGGCGGCGCCGCGGTGTTTGGCGATATCGGCGATTTCGGCACTGCGGTATTTGGCGCGGTCGGCCCACTCCGGTCCGCGCTGTTGGGCGGTGTCGGCCAGTTCGGCGCCGCGGCTCTTGGCGATTTCCGCCAGTTCCGCGCCGCGATGGCGGGTCGCATCGGCCAGTTCGGCACTCCGGTGCTTGACGGCTTCGGCCCATACCGGCCCGCGCTGCTGCGCGGTCTCGGCCAGTTCGGCGCCCTTCTCGGCCGCCGCGCCCGCCAGTTCACGTCCGCGTTCGGCGGCCTGCTGCAACTGGTCGCGCAGCGTCTCCCCGGCGCCGTTCTTGGCGGACTCGCCGAGGGGAAGCGCACCGCCCACCGTCGCGGCCGCGGCCCGGGCGGCCCGGCGTCCCCGCCAGCCGAGCGACGGTTTGCCCTCGGTATCGGCCGCGACGATCATAAGCCCGCCGAGCAGACTCATATCCTTGAGAAAGGCGGTCCGCTTGGCGGCCCGGCGCTGCGGGTCGTTCTCGGCCCAGAAGTTCTGCTCGGTTACCGTCGCCGGGACCACCGTCGCAGCCAAGGCCAGCGCTGCCAGTCGCGGCGCCTTGCCCAATGCCAGCAGCGCTCCGCCCACGATCTGGGTAACGGCCGTGACCTGCACCAGGGCCCCCGGGTTCGACGGCAGTTTCGTCGCGATATCGGGCGGTAGCGATTCCTCGCCCTTGTGGACCAGCGCGGACGCCTCCTTGACCCGGGACTCCGGGTTCCGGAGCGTTTCGGCCCCGTCCACGATGAACGCACTCGCCAGGAGCGGGCGGGCCAGCCGACGTAGAAGCATGGAGACCCCTTTCCTCAGTTGGTATCGGCCCGCTGGCGGCAGGGCCGGACGCAGGCGAGATACCCGGTCCTCGACAGCGGAAACAGCAGCCCGCGAGACCGTCCTCGGCGTCCGGGCGGTCGGGGGAGCGACCCATCCGACCCTCGGTCTCCGCCATGTTCAGGCCGTCCGCGCGGTACGGCCGGGCATGAGCGCGGCGGCGAGCACCATGGTCGCCGCCATCGCGACGAACACCGGATGCACACCTTCGGCCGGCAGCTCGGGGGAAGGGGGTCGGCATCACCGACGCGGGAGTTGACCAGGGCGCCGAAAACGGCCACTCCCACCGCGCTGCCGAGGGACCGGGCAAACATATTCGCCGAGGTCACCACGCCGCGCTCGGTCCAATCGGCGCTGGTCTGGGCGGCGATGAGGGTCGGCGTGGAGATCAGGCCCAGGCCGAGGCCGATCAGGAAACGGGTCGCCGCGATCTGCCGCACCGTCGAACCCGTCCCGATGAACAGGGTGCCGACCGCGCCTATGACGGTGGAGTCCACTGCCACCAGCGCGGTGGCGAGCATCACTGACCCGAGAATCGGTCCCCGTTCGGAGCGTAGCCCGACGGAGGCCTGCGCGGCGGTGGTCACCACCGGCGTCCTCTTTCGTTCGTTCGACCAGAGATCACGAACGCTCGGGGTAGGGGAGCTGTTTTCGCTCGTCGGGCCCCGATGCGCCTGGCCGGACCGTCGGACGGGTCCCGAGACCGGCGTGCCCGGCGATCCGGGCCGCCGCGGGGCACGCCGGTCGAGTGGATCAGGGGGTGGAATAGCCGATGAGCGCCCCGGTCCCCGTGCCGCTCGGAACGGTCACCAGGGCGCCGACCCCGCCGAGGAAGAAGCCGAGGACCGCGCCGATGGAGAGCACCGCGGAGCGGCGATGTGCTTGATCCTCATTTCGATTCCCCACATATTTCTGTCGTCGTCTCCGTCTACGTTCCCCAAGAACCGGATATCGGCTCCGAACCTCATTCCGGCCGTGCGTCTTCGGGCAAAGCAGCCGTTTCGCCGATTCCGGGTGGGGACCACAGGAACGCGCACCGGTGTCCGCTGAGTGAGCCGAGCCGTGTTCCGGACCGCTCTGTCCGCTTACGATGCCCTCTGGTACCACGACACCGATGACGCGGATCGCGTCCCGTCATCGGCCGGTGGCGGATCTCGCAGCGCTATCTCTCTGTGGCGCTACCAAGAAGGTCGGGGGCCGCCTCGGGTCTGGACCGCCCGGAGCGACGTCGCGCAGCAACGGCGCGTAGAAAGGGGAGACCCGAGGTCACGAGGGCCTCGACCCGCGTCGCCGAAGGCGGCGCAATCGAACAAGGAGCAGTATGCGAATCGCGGTCACCGGCGGGACCGGCTATCTGGGCGCGCACAGCGTCGCGGCGCTGTTGGCGGACGGGCACGATGTTCGCCTCCTGGTCGCGCCGAACGATTCGGTGCCCGAGGCCCTTCGGGACGCGGCGCGCGAATCGATCGGAGACATCGAGACCTTCGCCGGCGATATCCGGGTTCCGGAGGTAGTGGACGCTCTGCTCGACGGTTGCGACGCGGTCTTGCACATGGCCGGCGTGGTCGGCACCGACAACCGGCGCGAGCGGCTGATGTGGGAGGTCAATGTCGATGCCACGAGCGCGGTCCTGGCCAAGGCGGTCGCCGCCGGGCTGGACCCGATTGTGCATGTCGCCAGCTACAGCGCCCTGTTTCCGTGCCCGGACCCGGTGATCGGTCCCGACAGTCCGACCGCCCCCGGCCGCAGCGCCTACGGCCGGACGAAGTCGACGGCCGACCGTATCGCCCGCGCCCTGCAGGCCACCGGCGCACCGGTGGTCATCACCTATCCGTCCAGTGTGGTGGGCCCGGCGCTCGGCGCGTCCGCCGGAATCACCGCCACCGGCTGGGACGTGATGGTCCGAACCCGGCTGGCGCCGCGGGTGCCGGGCGGGATGCAGATGATCGATGTCCGCGATGTGGCGGCTGTGCACGCCGCCGTCATGCGACCGGGTCGGGGGCCGAAACGCTATCTGTGCGGTGGCCATCTGGTGACCTTCGACGAAATCGTGGACATGCTGGAAGCCGCTCTCGGGAAATCCATTCGGCGTATCCCGGTTTCCGCCGCGGTTTTCCGTGGACTGGGTCGGGCCGGCGACCTCGTCTCCCGGGTGCTGCCGGTGAGCGCCGGGTTGAGCTATGAGGCCGCCTGGCTGCTCACTGCCGCCACCCCGACCGACGATTCGCGCACCCTCGCGGAGTTGAACCTGACGTGGCGGCCCCTGTTCGACGCGATCGCGGAGGCGGTACGCGGGTGATCCGGGGGGCTCGGCTCCTCACTCGGGTCGGGACGCGTCGCCGTAGGCGGTCGGCCGGATGGACCGGTCCAGGGCCTGTGCCAGACCCTCGACGCCGACCCCGCGTCGGCCGGGATGTGTGAACTGCGGACCGACTGGATGGTCGGCATCCAGTACTACCTGAGCCGGCCGACCGTCATCCCGGGAGGTCATATCGCCGCACTCGGTTCTCCCTGGGCGCTCACCGCCCTCCGGCAGGCACCGATGTGGGTGGGTGATTTCCCGCCACCTACGGTGACGGTTCGGTGCGGGAGTGCCTGTCGGTGGACATGAACGACTTGTCACCTTCGACGCGGCCCACGATTTCGGGAAGCTTGTCCAGTCGGCGGTTCTCCTTCCGGAGAGCGTCCTTGTCGACTTCGTGGGTGACCACGATCGAATCGGGGAGCGGTCGCATCGCCCTGTCGAGAAGCTCGATATTCCGGTCGATCTCGGGCAGTTCGTCCGTCCACGTACGGCCTCCGGGTTCGTCCGCTCCGTAATAGTGATTGGCTGATTTTCACCCATGAGCGGTATACCAGAATATCGCCCGTTTCTCGTCGGCCGGATAATTTTGTATCAGCAGGTTCCGCGTACTGTATTCCCGATATTCCGTCAGGGTGGAGAATTGAACGAACCTCATGGATTCATCGTTTCTCACCACATTGTCGACGACGCCGCGAAGCTCCCGGTCTTTCAATGCCTTCCAGTCCGCGTCGCGCTATCCGAACCGCATCAATGTCTCGGTCAAGCGGTCGGAGTCATTCCGGATTGCTCGGATGATCCCGGACATCAATCACCCTTGCCGTATTGACAACGCACTTACCGAGGTGGTTTCACCGGCTTCAACGTGAGTCGGCCGTGCTCGAAATGAGTGAGAAGAAGTGGGCTTCGACCATGTCGCCGATTCAACGGGTGCTTGTGGTGAAGTGCCGCAGAGCACCCGGCGACCCGATGAAACAGTTGTGCCCGCTGATATACGCCGTGTCGACGCGGCCGCGCATCCATTCCTTCGGGTGTACCCCGGGATTGTGAGGCCGTTGGCTATTTGTGGTCGTACCTGGATCCTTGTCCAATCGTGAGCCCTCTGCGGCCGGCGCGCCCGTCGACACGCGACACGCCGCGTAACACCGCAGTTCGGAAACTATTTGGTGAGTCTTCCCCCGCAATCCGAGCGATTGGTGTTCAATACCACTCGGTGTGTTCACCAGGTGTCCTCGGAGCCGGCCGCAGCAACGGCGACGACGGGGGCCTGGGCGTTGTCAGGATCATTCGGTACCCGAGAAGGAGTACGGATATGAGCATGATTCTCACCGCCCTACAGGACAGCTACCCGGTTCTGGCTCAAATGGGCAACCCGACCCCGGAAGCGCCCCCACTGGCCGACAAGCTCACGCAGATGACCCGTTACTTCACCTGGTTCACGCTGCTGTCCGGGGTCTCCGCGGTAACCTTCGCCGGGGGCAAGCTCGCCTGGGAGAAATGGACGGGCGGTCCATTGCACTCGCCGAAGATGATCGCGGGCGCCATGGCCGGTGGGGCGGTGGCCACCAGCGCCGGCACCATCATGAACACCCTCATGGGGTCGTAGCCGTCTGCGGGTCGCGTACGCCGCTGCGCACCGCGAACATGCCGGCCACCACCTGCACCAGGCACATCACCAGCAACAACCACAGCACCGCCTGCCAGTCGCCGGTCCGCACGTGCAGGGCACTCAGCGTCGCGACTCCCACTCCGGCCAAGGCGTAGCCCACCCCCTGTGTCGTGGCGGACAGCGCGATGGCGGTGCCCTGGTCCGGTGCCTTCAACGGCACAAGAGCCAAGAGCAGCGACAGCGTTCCGAGCCCGGCGCCGACGCAGGCGGCCCAGAGCCATGCCGCGTTCGCGGGCGACCACAACAGGCCGAGTAGACCCGCGGCAGGCAAGGCGGTGGCGAGAAACAGGGGACCGTCCCGCAGCGGGCCTCGGTGCGTGCGCCGCAGCAGGCCCGGGAGCGCCACCGCGACCGGGATACCCACCGCGGCGGCGACGCCGAGCAGTACCCCGGCCCGGGCCCGGTCTATACCGGCGTCGTGATAGATCGACGGCAACAGGCTCATGACGGCGAACGCGGTGACCGCCCACGCGGCGAACATCACCGCCAGTGACCAGGACAGACGGCTGCGCAGCACCGTGCCCCACGGCACCGGTCCCCGCGGCCGGGGCCCCGCGGCGCCGGTACCGGGCGGACGCTCGGCGCCGGCCAGATCGGCCCGCCGGAGCGCGTACAACCACAGCACCAGCGCCAGGCCGGTTACCGGCGCCCACAGGCCCAGACCCCAACGCCACGAACTCACCGCGCTCACCGGCGCCGTGAGGAAGGCCCCGGCCGCGCTGCCGATTCCGATGGCGGGTGCGTAGACGGCGGTCATCCGCGCCGCCCCCGGCCCGGTACGACCGGCCAGCACCGGCAGCAGGGTGGACACCACCGCCGTGGCGAGCGCGGTGACCGTGGTACCCGCGAGCAATGCCCACGCGCCGCCGCCCACCCGCAGGAGCTGACCGGCGACCATGACCACCAAGGCCAGGACGACGGTGCGCGCCGCCCCCATCCGGGCCGCCGGGCGGGGGGCCAGCAATCCACCGATCGCGTAGCACCACAGCGGCACCGTGACGACCCACCCGAGGACCGCGGGCCCGATATCGGACGGCACGAATTCCAGGGCGGCGCCCATGGCGGTGATAGAGGGGCGCAGGCAGAACCCCGCCGCCGCCAGTGCCGCCGCGCTCAGCAGCCAGGCGGTGCGGCGTGACACCGGTGGGGTGACGCCCGCTGCGGGTGCGGTGGTTTCGGTCACCGTCTGTCCCGTCAGTGGGCGGCGGACCGGAGCCGGTCGGCGCCGGCGGGTTCGGGCAGACCCAGCAGCCGGCCGATATTGCGCCAGGCGACCTTCTCGACCAATTCGTCGTCGGCCGCGGTATCGAGTGCCTCGATTCGCCACCGTGACCGCAGCGCGTCGAGCTGCGGGGCCATCTCCTCCATCGGATAGTCCAGTGCCATTCCCACCCGGTCGGGCCCGCATCCCTGCACCGCGGCCCAGAAGGCAACCGCGTCCGTCACCCCCGAGGTGGTCACGAACAGGTTCGTCCGAAGATAGTGCGACGGGAGGTGATCCAGCCGGTACCCGTGTCGTTCGGCATTGGCGGCCAGCCAGCGCGAGTCGAGCCGTGAGGGTGCCGCGAGCAGGCCCTCGCCGGCGTGGCCGAGGACCACCGTAAGATCGGCGGTCTCCGGCCGATCGAACACGCCCGAGAACAGCAGCCGCAGGAAGTGCGCCGCGGTTTCCACGCCCCAGCCGAACAGCGGGCCACGCAGCTCCAGATGGCCGACGGTCCACGCGGCGGCATCGGGCGAGTTCGCCGGATGCAGGTACAGCGGCACATTCAGTTCGGCCACCATGGCCAGAAAGTCGCGGTACTGCGGTTCGTCCAGATAGGACCCGCAGGTGTGACCGTTGATCAGCACGCCCACCATGCCCAGGTCACGGACCGCGCGCTGCAACTCCAGCACCGCCGCGGACGGGTCCTGGAGCGCCACGGTGGCGAATCCGGCGAACCGGTCCGGGGCCGAGGCGACCACGGTCGCCATCCAGTCGTTGGCGCGCGCCGCGAGTGTGGTGGCCTTCGCCGGGTCCGGCTCCACCTGGATGCCCGGGGCGGTCGGCGAGAGCACCTGCATGCTCACCCCGTGGGCGTCCATATCGGTCAAACGCTCATAGCCGACATCGCGGAGTTTGCGCTCGGCCTCCGCCCAATACGTCGCGTCCAGATTCGCGCGGGCACCGTCCAGGTACTCGCCCAGGAAGTCCGGGAGAACGTGCTCCTCCACGGTGATGATCCGGTCGGGTCGACCCGACATCGACGACATGTCCGTCCTTTCTCTCGATCCCGTCGTGTACGGGATCAGGCAATCGCCACGTCGTGGCGTTCCGGTGTTTCGCCGCGGGCCGGCGCGGCGCACAGTGCGGGCAGCAGGGCGCGCCCGACGAAGGCGTCGGTGCCGAAACCCGGACCGAATCCCGCGCCCAGAACCGGTGCGCCCGGCTCCGGACGTAATTCGTCCCGGCCGGCGATCAGGGCGATCGCGTCCAGTACGGCCGAGGACATGAGGTTGCCGCGCGTCAGCGACAGCCACGCGGGCGCCACCTGGTGCGCGGTCAGCCCGAGCGCCTGCTGGGTGTCGCGGATGATGGAGTTTCCCCCCGAATGCAGGGCACAGACGGCCAGATCCGCACCCGTCCACCCCTGTCCGGCCAGCAGTCCGAGCAGGGTGGGACCGACGGTCGGGATGGAACGCACGGCGTCCTTGGTCAGCCGGAACCGCATCCCCTCGTCGGTGGCGACCCAAGCGATCGCGTCCGGTGTGCCGGGCACCTCGTACCGCGCGACGTCGAGCAGTTCGATGCCCTCCTCGATACCGGTGGACACGACGGCGGCCGCGGCGGCATCGGAGAACAGGGTGCTCGACACGATACTGCCGACCAGGGCCGTCTCCTCCAGTTCCGATTCGATGTGGAAATGCGCCGAGGCGGTATCGGCCGTGACGATGAGAACCGTGTCCTGCGGGTGCGCCCGCAACCAGGTGTGGGCCATGGTGATCGCGTGCGCGCCGCCGCGGCAGCCCATGCCGAACACGGGTAGCGCCGCGCAGTCCGGCCGCAGCGACAGTGCCCTGCTCAGCTCGGTGATCGGCGAGGGCATGGCGATCAGTGTGGACGTTTCCAGGATCACCGCGTCGACCTCGTCGGCGGTCACGCCGGCGACGCGTAGCGCCGCCTCGGCCGCGGGCACCGCATAGGCCCGGAAGGCGTCCCACGCGGCGGCGTTACGTGCCGCCAGACCCCGTATGCCCATGACCTCGCCGGGGTCCAGGTGCAGGGGGTGTACGTCGATGGCCAGACGGCCCGCCATGGCGATCGCCCGGTCGACGGCCCGTGCCCGCGGGCTTCCGGCCGGGAACACGCCGTCGTATCCCCGGCGTACCGCATCGACGAGTTCACGGTGCGGTATCTGCCGCGGGGGAACCACCACGATGGGGACCGACATTCGGGGATACACAACGGTCGACTGCACGGACTACTGTCCAATCTCTTGCCCGGCAGACCGCCGGATACCACGGAATCGCGCCGGCGGCGCCATCACCCCAAGAATGGGATGCTGTACCGGCGATCCGGCAGTAGGGAATCCCCTATATCAGGGGTGGACCTCCCACCCCTGATAGTTCGACGCGACAACAGAACTCGTTCTCGTTACGATTCCGGCCCAGAGCTCGGTGGTTCGATGGCCGAGCCGGTATAGGTCCGGAGGTGACATATCGGTGGTCTCACCGGATCGGAAACAGGTGCCATTGGTTGGGCGAGCCGTGGAGATACAGGCGCTCCAGGACATTCTCATTGCGGCACGGGATGGCGCGGCAGCGGCCATCGCGGTGACCGGCGAACCAGGAATCGGTAAGACCCGATTACTCGAGGAAACCGTGCACCGCGCCGTGGAACTGGGGTTTCAGGTGTTCGAGGGCCGCGGGACGGAGCTGGAGCGCGCGCTACCCTACGCGGTGGTGATCGATGCTCTGGACGAGCCGGCGAGTTCGCTGCGCCGCAGCGAACTACGGGATCTGGGTAGCGACAATATCGCCGAGCTGGGCCGGCTGCTCCCCTCGCTCAACACCTGGGCGACGCCGCTGCGGACGAGACTGCAGATCGAACGGCATCGCTGTCACCGGGCGGTGCGCTCGCTGCTGCACCGGCTCACCGCCCGTCGGCCCGTCCTGCTGGTACTCGACGACATTCACTGGGCCGACCACGCCTCGATCGAGGTGATCGCGCATCTGCTGCGCCACCAGATCGCCGGGCTCGCGCTGGTGCTGGCGCACCGGGCCCGGCAGCTACCGGAAACCCATTCGGCGCTGTTCTCGCGCGCCGTCTACGACCGAACCCTCACGGAGCTGGAGCTCGGGCCGCTATCGCTGGACGACGCCGCGAAACTGCTATCCGGCCGTTTCGACCACGACGAACTGGTCCGGCTGCATCAATACTGTGGTGGAAACCCCTTCTACCTCCAGGAAATCGCGCGGTCCCGGCAGAGTTCGACCCGCGGGTTCGAGCTCGGTGATCTCGGAACCGCGGACTCATCGGGCGTTCCCGCCGCCATCAAGGCCGCCATCGCTCGGGAAGTACGGTCGCTGTCGGACGAGGGCCGCCGGCTGCTGCACGCCGCCGCCGTCACGGGCGGCGTGTTCGACGTCGATCTCGCCCTCGAGATCGCCGAACTGGACGAGGCTGCGGCCCGGTCGGCAACGGACGAGATGGTCCGGGCCGGGCTGGTGTACTCCACCACCACGCCGGGACGGCTCGCCTTCCGCCATCCCATACTCCGCCTCGCCCTCTACGGGAGCATCGGATACGGCTGGCGCAGACAAGCACACCGCCGTGCAGCGGCCGCCCTGGAGCGCCGGCAGGCGGCGCTGTCGATGCGGGCCCACCATCTGGAGCAGGCCGGCGATATCGGCGACGCGCAAGCCATCGCCGTGCTGACCCGGGCGGGGATTTCGGCGGCGCCGCGAGCACCGGTCGCGGCGGCCCGGTGGTTCCGCGCCGCGCTGCGCCTGCTCCGCGACGACGCGCCCGCCGATCAGCGGCTGTCCCTGATGCTGGCGTTGGCCGACGCCCTCAGTTCAACCGGTCGCCTCGGCGAATGCGGTGCGGTGCTGCGGGAGACGTTGGCCATCATTCCACCCGAGGCCATGGGTGATCGTGCCGGGATCATGGCGCGGATAGCGCTCGCCGAGCAGGGAGTGGGCAACTCCCAGGAAGGGAAACGCCTTCTCACCGCGGCGCTCTCGCTGACCGCGCCCGCCAGCCTCACCGCGGCCACGTTGCGGCTGGAACTCGCCAAGAACCACCTCATGATGCGCCACTGGGACGAGGCCGCCCGGATCACCCGGCAGGTGCAGCGCAGTGCCGAGGTCCGGAACGACCGACGCCTGTATCTCGTGGCGACCGCAGCGAGCGCCTATCTGGGCACGATGCAGTGCGGCGACTCGCTGGTCGACGCCCTGGCCTACCTCCAGGAAGCGGTATCGGCCCTGGACGCCTTGAACGACAATGAAGTCGCGCCCGACCTCTTGGACGGGCTCACCAATGTGGTGTACGCCGAGATCTCCATGGAGCGCTGGGAAAGCGCGATCGCGCACGCGGAACGGGGCATTCGGCTGTCCCGCGATACCGGTCACGGCCGGCACCTGGTGGAATTGCAGCATTTACGCGCGCTCGGGCACAAGATGCAGGGCAACCTGGAGTCGGGTCTGGTCGCGGCGACCAGCGCCGTGGACAGCGCCCTCATGCTCGACAATTCGCCGATAGTGGCATTGACCGAGGCCACCCGCTGTTGGCTGCTGATGCTGCTGGGGCGCACCGCGGCGTCGCTCGAATCCGGAGCGTTGGCCATGCGGGTCAATGCCCAGGCGCCCGACGCGCTGTTCGCCTGGCATGCGCCGCTCGTCTACGGGTGCGCACTCATCGAGGCCGGTCGCTACCGGCAGGGCTGTCGGGAGATCCGCGCCATCGACGGTGGCGAGGAGCTGGGTGCCATGTTCCCTACCACCATGCCGTACTTCTACCGCTTCCTGGTCGAAGGCGAGCTCGCGCTCGGCAGGGTGGAGGCCGCCGAACAGACCACCCGCTATATCGAAGAGATCGTCGAAGGTATGCCGGGTATGCACATGAGAGCCGGGGACGCACGGTTCTCCCGGGCGCGCATCCACCTGTTCCGTAAGAATGTGCCCGCCGCTCTGACCGCTGCCGAGGAAGCCGTGGCCGGTTACGAAACCAGCGGAACCCGGGTGGAAATGGCCAGGGCGCGGCTGCTGTTCGGTCAGGCGCTCGCCGAGCACGGCGATACGGCCACGGCACGGCGTGAATTCGACCAGGCACTGGTAACGGCGGAACAGTGCGGAGCCGCGCGACTCGCCGAGCGCGCCCGGCTGTCACTGCACCGCATCGGTGCCCGGACACCGCGCGGCAGGCGGAACGGCTCGCACGATACCGCGGTCCGCCTCGGCGATCTGACCGAACGCCAGTCCGAGATCATCGCCCGGGTGGTGCTCGGGCGTACGAATCGGCAGATCTCCGAGGAGCTGTACGTGAGCGAGAAGACGGTGGAGGCCCACCTCACCCGCTTGTACACCAAACTCGGTGTCTCCTCCCGCGCCGAACTGGCCGCCCTCGCCGCGGCGAGCGAACATCTCCGCTAGCCGCCCGCCGTGTCGGGGTCGCCGCATGCGCTCGACGATCCCCGCGGAACCGGCCGAGCGTTGGTGAAGCCCGGGGATATCGACCCGTGATGTCGAGGACGCGGCCGGTGGCACCCCCGGTGGGCCGGCCACGCCCGGGGTGGACCCGATTCGGAGTGTGTCGCTCGTGACCGGCACCCGGTCAGGGCTTGCCGCATGCCGGGGTCTGTCCGACGACGCCGTGACGCAGCGGAGTATTGTCGGCGGGCGAGTGGGAGGGGCCCACTTTCCTCGCCCTGGTGGGCCCACACGCCGGAGGTGTGCCGTGCCGGGCGGGCTCGGGCCGCCGCCGGGAAGGGCACACCTCCACGGCGGCGGCAGAAATATTCGTATGCGACCGCGACGTTCGCACCCGGTATGAAGATCGGAGTCAACACCTTCCTGACCGACGAGGGAATCAGCCCGACGAAACTCGGCTCCGCGCTCGAGGAGCGAGGACTGGAATCGCTGTTCCTCGCCGAGCATTCCCATATCCCCGCCGCCAGGCAGTCCGTGTATCCCGGTGGGGGCGAACTGCCGCGCGTCTACTACCGGACGATGGACCCTTTCGTCGCCCTCGGGGCCGTCGCGGCCGTCACCGAGCGGTTGATCCTGGGCACCGGGGTCGCGCTGTTGATCCAGCGCGATCTCATCCACACCGCGAAGGAGGTCGCCACCCTCGATCGGATCTCGGACGGCCGAGTGGTCTTCGGCGTGGGTGTCGGGTGGAACCGCGAGGAGATGGCCGATCACGGTACCGACCCCAGGACCCGCGGCGCGCTCCTGGACGAGCAACTCGAGGCCATCATCACGATCTGGACCCGGGAACTCGCCGAATATCACGGCGAATTCATCGATTTCGATCCCATGTACGCCTGGCCGAAACCGCGGCAACAACCGCATCCGCCCATCTACATCGGTGGCGCGGAGGCCGCGGCCCGCCGCGCGGTCCGACACGGTGTGGGCTGGATTCCCAACGGGGTGTCCGAGGCGGCTGCGGTCCAGGCCCAACTCGCGGAGTTCGCCGACAGCGGTCTTCCCGTCACGGTCACTCCCGCTCCGCGGAACCCGGCTGTCCTCGACGCCTACGCCGAGGCCGGTGTCGAACGCGTGACCTTACATCTGCAGACCCAGCCGGAATCGGAATCGCTGCACGCGCTCGACGACTTCGCGAAACTGGCCGAACGCTATCGCGGATAGGGCGTGTTCGAACACCGTCTCAGGCGACGCCGCCGTTGGTGTAGAGGATCTGCCCGTTGATCCAGCGTGCCGGGCCGGCGAGAAAGGCGACCGCCTCAGCAATATCGGCCGGTTCGCCGAGCCGTTCGAGTGGTGACAGGTGGGCGAGCCGGTCGATGTCCTCGGCGTCCTTTCCGTCGAGGAACAGCGGGGTGGCCGTCGGACCGGGCGCGATGGCGTTGACGGTGATGTCGCGGCCGCGCAGTTCCCGCGCGAGGATGAGGGTCATGGCTTCCACCGCCCCTTTCGTGCCCGCGTACGCGGCGTAACCGGGCTGCTGGAGTCGGGTCACCGAAGACGAGAAGTTGATCAGTGCCCCGCCGGGGCGCAGGCCGCGGGCCGCGAGCTGGGAGACGACGAAGGTGCCGCGCACATTGGTGCGCTGCATCCGGTCGAACGCGTCCAGGTCGAACTCGGTGACCGGGCCGAGCAGCATGATGCCCGCCGTGTTGACCACGACATCCATTCCGCCGAACCGTTCCGTGATCTCGGTGAAGATCCGGGCCATCCGCTCCGAGTCCGCGACGTCGCCACCCAGGGCCACCGCGGTGCCACCACCGTCGGTGATGGCCGCCACCACATCCTCGGCGCGAGCGGCATTGCCGGCGTAGTGCACGACGATACTCATCCCCTCGGCGGCGAGCCGCTGCGCCACGGCACGGCCGATACCGCCGGAGCCTCCGGTGACCAGAGCGACGCGGTCGGTGGGCGAGGGCACGGAAACCTCCTGGGGATCGGCCGATGCGGTAGCGGCGGATGCCGCGACCGCACGAGGGTCTTCGCCGTCGATCCTCGCACCGGCCTTCCTCGTGAAGGAACGACACGCGGCGAATCCCGGAGACATCCTGCCGGCGTATCCGCTCGGTGGCCGGTCCGTCGCCGGGTGCCGGCCGTCGAGTCCGTGTCCGGTGGTGAGCGCAACGGCCGCCTCGGCCTGTATGGGTTCGTGCGGTTCTGGCCGCGCCACCGCGATAGGGGTTTCCACTCGGACCCGTTGCGGACAAATACGTGCGCAACCCGATTCACCGGATGCGATGATGCCAGGGAGGAGGATTCGATGACCTCGACAGATCCGCCGGACCGGCTACAACGGGTGTCGGTCGGCGAATGGGTGGCGCGGGCGATCGCGGTCGTGCTGCTGGTTCCGGTGCGGTTGCTCTGGGAAGCGGTGAAGCTGTGCGGCCGAACGGTCGTGGCGGCATGCGTCTACGTCTTGGACAGGCTGCTCGTACCGATGGGCCGATTCGTTTGGTATTGGCTGGTCCGGCCGCTGTGGCTGTTCGTGAAGGACGTGGTGTGGGGATGGGCGCTACAGCATGTGCTGTGGGGGCTGATACTCACCCCGCTGGGCGCGCTGCTGATGGACTGGCTGCTGCGACCGCTGCGGCACGCGGTCGAACGATGGCTGTGGCTGCTGCTGCTGCCGGCACTGGAACTGCTGTGGCGGTGGGTGCTGCGACCGGCCCTCTACGCGTTCGTCGTGACCGTCGAGTGGCTGTGGCGGTGGTGTGTGGAATGGCCACTACGTCTGCTGTGGCGGTGGGTGCTGCGACCGTTCTGGGTTCTCGTCGCGGCGATCGTGTCCTATGGTTGGCGCGGCGCGACCGCCGTGGTGCGAGTACTGGTTGTCATACCGTGCGTCTTCGTCTATCGGACCGTGCTGTGCCCTGTTCTGCGCGCCCTCGGCGCGGTGTGGGAGGCGGCCGTCGTGCGCCCGATCCGGGCCGTGCACCGGCATGTGTTGGCGCCGATGAACCGGATCGCGGCAGACCTGTTGAACAGCGTATTCGGCCGGTGAATCCAGCGGTATGCGGCGGTTCGGTCTGGACGGGACCGGTGTCGCCGTGGCATTCTACCGTCGGTAACAATCCGTATATCGTCGACGCCCGGTAGGTCGGTGGAGCGCGTCGGCGTGCTCGTTCGGTTGCGAGCACGGCCGGCCGTTCGCATGGACAGGGTGGCTGTGTTTCGGGACCGGACACGTCTCGAAGTTTCGGGACCGGACACGTCTCGAAAAGGACAGCTACATGGACACCGACCACTTCGGTCTCACCGCCGGCGACTACGTTCCCGATCCCGAACGGGACACCGCGCTGATCGTCGACTCCTTCTTCGCCGCCGTCGCCGCGAGTGCGCGCGAGCACGGGATCGACGACGATCCGACCCCCGAACTGCGCAACCGTCTCGTCGACCTGGAGGCCGCAAACGCCGACCGTATCGTTGACGAACCCGCGCGCCACAACCTGCGCATGGCCCTCGCACTGGTCGTCGCCTATCATTTCCTCGCTCCGCGTATCGGTCGCGAACCCGCTGCCCTCGTCGTGCGCCGGGCGTTCGTGGAACCGACCGGCTTCGCGGTCCAGGAGGGTACCCGGGCGATGCTGGACACGGCCGCCGACCCGTTCACGGCGATGGTCCAGGTGTCCAAGGCACGGGAAAAGTACACGTTCGGAGCCGGTTTCGAGTTCGAGCGTCCGGTCGACGACGACAACCGCTATCACGTCGATGTCGTGCACTGCTTCTACCACGAGGTACTGGCGGCCCATTCGGCCGCCGAACTTACCCCGGCGATGTGTGCCTTCGACGGCAACTGGATCGCGGCCATCGCTCCGGACGAGCACGGTTTCCGATTCGACCGCGCAACTACCATCGGGTTCGGTGGTAGCCGCTGTCCGTTCCATTTCGACCGGATCTCCCGATAGGGCGTTCGCTCGTCGCCGCGACGACGGCGCTCGGGTGGCCCGTTCCCGCCGACCCCGCGCACACGATGTTCGGTGGGAACGGGCCCGCAGTCTCCGGTGACGGTCCTGACCGGTCAGCGAACTGCCCCGACCTTCCTCACCTCCGTCGGTGAGGTCCACCCATATCTTGTCCACTTCTTCTTGCGTGTCACAGTCAACGCACAGCGACATGGCTCCCGTGGTGGTGAACCGCGGCCCGCCGTTGAACGCGATATACCGTTGGCCGGCCGGCGCAAAGGTGACGGAGGCGGCGTGACCGTCCGCACCGCGTTGTGTCTCGAGGATTTCGGAGTCGGTGAAGAGCCGCGTGTAATACACGGCGGCTCCTCGGCCCGGTCATCGAACCATATGAACGTACTCACCTGCATGCCTGTCTCCCCGAGTGACGCATCGAGCCCGAACGGGCGGGCGCGGACCGGAATGATGGAGGTCGACGTCGCATCCCGAAACTGAGATGCTGGTGGTGTCGGTTGCCGCGGAGAGAATGGAGGTTTGGATGGCCGGCCAGCGAACCCCGACCCAGCTCGGAGTGTACGAAATCGTCGCCCGTCGTGCGCAGCGTGTGGCCGAGTTCCGGCTGACGGCAGCCGGTCGGGTGCTGTTGACCTCGAGCGACGGTGAGGGGTGTCTGCAGGCTCAGCAGTGGTACGACGAAGGAGCCGAGGTCGACGACGGACCGAACGTCCTGCCGGCGGCCGGGCCCGCTTTTATGCGCGCACTGGTGCAGCAGCCGTTACGGATGAGCTACTGCCGATTGGTTGACGAAACCCCGTCCACTCCGGTGTGAGTCGCGCGATACGGCGTCCTGGATCCCACCGTCCCCGACACCACGCCCGATTCGACACCGGCGTCCCCTGACCGCGATGAGTGATCGTCTGGGGGTGAACGTCGATGCCCACTCCGTTAGGTGAGTTCCGGGATCGGGTGTATGGCCGCTCGGGCAATGATCCAACCGCCGGCCGACTCCTGAACGAGCAGAGTATGACGACGTTCGAAGATCGCGGAACGTCGTCGACCGAACACCGCAACTCCTACACTCCACCCGCCGGTGAGCTGGAGATGCGGCAGCGACAACTACGAGATGACGACCCGCTCGACGAGGATTTGATATTCACCTCGAATACCGTGCGTATCCTGCCTTCCGACGACACGGGAACGCTCAATGTCTACAAGCCCTTCTCCGGCGAGTCCTTCGGAGCCCGAAACTGGATCACTCACGAACCGGGCCGGCTCGCCTGCCGGGAGGTCGCCGCCTACCGGATCGACCAGATGTTCGGGTTCGGCAGAGTGCCACCGACGGCGCTGATCGCCGGCCCGGACGGACCCGGCTCGGTTCAGCAGTTCATCGAGCTCGGACGTGGGAAGCGGTGGGACGAGTTCGACCCGGTTCAACAGCAGCAAGCCGCCGTCCTGCACTATGTCATCGGCAACTCCGACGGCCACCGCTCCAACTACCGGCCGGACCTGGTCGGGGATCTCGTGTCGTTCGACCACGGTTACTCGCTGCCGGAAACCCCCGATCCCGCCCGTGGCTCCAGGGACTTCATCCTGAACTCCGACTTCGTCACTCTCCACCATGGCAGTGCGGCCCCCCTCGACGAGAGAGTGCTCCGAGCCGTCGACGCGGTGTGTCCCGAGCACGTTCGCGCCGCGCTCGAGGATCTCGACCTCTCGGAAAGCGCCGTCCACGGCGCGATCACCCGCCTCGAAGAGATCCGACGATTACGCCGTATCCCAGCGCCCGGCTGAGGATACGGGTGGCGACAACCCTCGGGACCTGCTTACCACCGCTGCCGGTCGCGGCCGCGTATCGGGGCGTGAGAACCACTCGATCCGCCGCCTCGGCAGGGGTTTACTGCTCGTCGACTGTGCGGCCTCCGTATTTCGTCGCGCCGACAATGTAGATATTCCGAGCCCGGCTCCGACGTTCCGGGTACGGATGGCGTATACCGCGCCCGCCGACGACGAGTAGAGGAGCCGACCGTGAAATACGTGATCCTGATCCACTCCAATCCCCAGCCGTGGGGGCATCCGACCGGTGACTATCTCGCCGAATTCCAGGCCCTCCCGCAGGAGGAGCGTGACCGCATCACCGCCGATTTCCAGCGGACACTCACCGAGATGCGGGAGAAGGGCGAACTGGTGACGGGGGAGGCGCTCGGGGCGCCCGAGTCGGCGCGACTGTATCGGTGGGAAGCGGGGAAAACGCTGGCCACCGACGGACCCTATGCCGAGGCCAAGGAACATCTCGCCGGGTTCTTCCTCATCGATGTGGAAGACCATACGCGGGCCGAGGAAATCGCCGCGGTGTTCTCCGGGCCCGGTGAGACGGTCGAACTGCGACCCACCATGTGGCCGGGCGGCGAGGAGCAGTGAGCGCGCGGGCGGTGGCGGAGGTGTGGCGTCGGGAGGCGCCGCACCTCCTCGTCGCCCTGTTGCGTCGGCACGGTGACCTGGGTGATTGCGAGGACGCGGCGCAGGAGGCGGCGGAGGCAGCCGCGGTGCGCTGGGCGCGCGACGGGGTGCCGGACAATCCGCGTGGCTGGTTGATCCGGGTCGCCTCCCGACGGTTGATCGACCGGGTGCGGGCCGACCGGTCGCGGGCCGACCGGGAGGAAGCGGTGGCCGTGACGCAGCCGAGCGACGCCTTCCTCGCACCCGCCGCCGACACGGAATCACCGGTTTCCGGCGACGACACCTTGCGGCTGTTTCTGCTCTGCTGTCATCCGAGTCTGAGCCGGTCCTCGCAGGTCGCGCTGACGCTGCACGCGGTCGCGGGGCTGAGCGCCGACCGGATCGCGGCCGCCTACCTCGTCCCGGAACGCACCATGGCGCAGCGGCTGACCCGGGCCAGATCGACGTTGCGCGCGGCGGGCGCGCGTTTCGAACTGCCCGCCGCGCACGAGTTGCCGACGCGGATCGCCTCCGTACTCGATGTATGCCACCTGATGTTCACCGCCGGACATACGAACAGTGCGGGCGCTTCCGTGCACGACCCTCCGCTGGCCGAGGAGGCCATCCGGCTCACCCGAAGCCTCCACCGGGCCGTTCCCCAGCACGGTGAAATCGCCGGAGCGCTGGCGCTGATGCTGCTCACCCATGCCCGCGCGGCCGCCTGTGCCGACGGCGCCGATCTGATCCCGCTCTCCGAACAGGATCGCGGCCGCTGGGACCGCGCCGCGATTGCCGAGGGGGTGGCCATCCTCGAACGGGTGCTGCCCCGCGGTTACGTGGGCCGCTACCAACTGCAGGCCGCGATCGCCGCCGTACACGCCGAGTCACCGACCTGGGACACCACCGATTGGCGCCAGATCTGTGTGCTCTACGCCATGCTCGACCGCGTGGATCCGAGCCCGGCCGTGACACTGAATCGGGCCGTCGCCGTGGGGATGGCGTTCGGTCCCGGGCAGGGCCTAGTGCTTGTCGACGCCCTGCTCGAGGAGCCGACGATGCGGCGGCATCACCGCACGCACGCCGTGCGCGCGCATCTGCTGGAGATGGCGGGCGACCCGATCGGGGCAAGGACGAGTTATCAGCGGGCGAGTCGGCTCACAGCGAGTATCCCGGAACAGCGCTACCTCAATATCCGGCTGCGCCGCCTCGGGGGCCCGGAACCGTGACACCGCTGTCGGGCCCTCCGACACCGATGATTGTCCCCCCGCCGATAGCCGAAGGAACGGAGTTCTCGCCGCCCACGTCCACCCGGTCGTTCGCGCTGTGGGCGGCGGCCTCGACCAGGCGGTGGGCGTCGCACTCCGACCGTCACACCGCGGCTCTCGCCCGTCGACCAACGCCGGTTCGGCCCCGGGCCACGGTAGCCTGACCGGGTGCGCATCTTCCTGGCCGGAGCGACCGGCGTCATCGAGAGTCGCTTGTTACCGCTGCTGGTCGCGGCCGGGCACAAGGTCGCGGGAACCACTCGTTCCCCCGACCGCGCCGAGTCGATCCACGTGGCCGGTGGCGTGCCGGTGGTCTGCAATGTCTACGACGCCGACACCCTGACCCCTGCGATGGTGGTCTTCGCGCCCGATCTGGTGATGCATCAGCTCACCGATCTGCCCGACGACCCCGCGCGGATCACCGAGATGGCCGCCGCCAATGCCCGGATACTGACCGAGGGCACCACGAATCTGATAGCGGCCGCCGCGGCGGCCGGAGCGCAGCGCTTCCTCGCCCAGAGCACCGCCCTGAACCTGCCCGACCGCGGCGACATCATCGCCGGGCACGAGCGCCGTCCTGGATGTGGGCGGGGTAGTGGTCCGGTACGGCCGGTTCTACGGGCCGGGCACGTACTACCCGGGTGAACCCCCGGGGCCTCCGCGTATCCACGTGAGCGACGCGGCGGCCCGGACGGTTCCGCTGCTGGAAGCGCCGAGCGGAATCGTGGTGCTGGTCGAGGAGCCGACCGGCTGAGCGCCGTTCGGCCGGTGCCGGATCGCTACCGCTCATATGATCGGTGAAGGCGGCGCCGGAGGCGACCGCGCGTTCGAGTACACCCACAGCCGAGCACGGTTCCGGACTCAGTGGGTGAGCAGGACCTTGACGATCACGACCGTCGCGGCGGCCACCGCCAACAGCACGACGGATGCCCGTGTGGGGCTCGCCTTCCAACCGGCCGATGACGAACACGGTGCCCCCGATACGGACCAGGACAGCGAGTTCCGCGAGCAGCTGTGCGTTCCTCGGGTCCGTCCATCCCGACCAGGCGGTGGCGAGAATTGCGCACGGTAGTACCGCCGAACTGAAGACCGGGATGGAATTGCGCAATTCGCGCATCCTGTCCGCCCTCGTCGGTGTCCGCCCTGCACGCACGGTGTGTCCGACGGCTTCGGCGAAGACATGGGCGACGAACGTGGACAGGGCCGTACCGAGGACCACCAGAATTCCGACGTGCTCGTCCGTCGTGACGATCGGTACCAGGGCGGCCAGGACCAGCACATTGCCGTAGATATACGCGCTGATGCGGCTCGCCGCGTTGTCGCGGTCCAACGCCCTGCTGCGTGGGAACAAGGGCCCATGCAACAGGGTATGCGCGTCGATGCCCATCGCGGTCACGGAGGATGAGCCGTACCGGGATGGGCGGGTAGAAAGGCCGCGATGATCAATCCGGCGATGCCGAGGGCTGCCAGGGTGATCATCGCGGCGGCGTAGGCGTGACCGCTCAGGCCGGCGGTAAGGATGGTTCCGGCTATGGCGATGCCCAGCGAGGAGCCGAGGTTGGACATACTGCGTGCCAAGCCGAGATCTCATCCTGCTGCTCTCCGCCGAAACCGGACCGAACGATATCGACCGCCGGGGTCGGTATCACACCCGATCCCACGCCGATAAGCAGTAATCCCGGCGCGAAAGCCCAAGGGCTCACGGCGCGGCCGGCCAGGACGAGCAACGCGTTGATGCCGACGACCGTCACGGCGAAGCCCGCCGTGATCAGAATGCGCTGGGGGTACCGACGTGACAGTCGCGTGGCCGCCCACGACGATCCCAGCAGCCCCACGGTGGCCGCGGTGAAGACCACGCCCGTCTGGATGGCGTTGTACCCCCGTACCACCTGCAAATACGCCGCCACCACGAATATGGTTCCCATCAGCAGCAGCCATTGGAGATTCTGCGTGACGAAGCCGAGGGCGGCGGTGCGATTGCGCAACAGGCCCATCGAGATCAATGGTTCGCGACCGGCTCGTTCCTCCGCGCGAATCCACAGGAAGAAGCACACCAGGACCACCGCGCTCACCGCGAGTAGGGCCCACATCAGCCGAACATCCTCATCGGCGGCCAGGATGCCCATGACGGGCAGGACCATCCCGACTGTCGACAGCACAGCGCCGGGAATGTCGAACGGCTTTGCCGGGTCCATGGGCGCGGGGTCGTCGATGCGCCGACCGAGCCACGCTATCGACGCGACCACCAGCGCCTGGAACACGAAGGCCGCCCGCCAGCCGAGCCCGGAGGTGATGAGCCCACCGAGCAGCGGCCCCGCCGCGGCACCGATTCCGCCCATGGCCATGATCACGCCGATCGCCCGCGCGCGTGAAGTCGTATCGGTGAACAGCAGGGTGGCCAGGATGTAGACGGGCGGAATCAGCAATGCGGCGCCGGCACCTTCGAGGATCGAGTTACCCAGGACAAGCACCCCGAGCCCGGGCGCGAGCGCACTCAGCACGGCGCCGATACCGTAGACGGCCAGCCCCGCGACGAAACAGCGTTTGCGGCCGTATCGGTCGGTGAGCTTGCCGCCGGGAATCATCAGCGCGGCGACGACCAGCAGGAAGGTCGTGATCACAAGCTGCACACCCTGCACCGTGGTGTGCAGGTCCGCGCTGATGTCGTTGATCATCACGCTCGGGCTCGAGCCGGCGAAGCCGCAGATGAACTGCGCAAGAACCAGCGGAACGAGCGCCGCGCGTGGTGGGGTGAGGGCGCCGGGGCCGCTCATCGGTCGCATCGACCTATGTGGCCGCCGAGGGAACGAGAGCCGCGGTCCGCGGGGCTTTGATGAGGCCGTGCTCGGTAATGGGTGGGTAGGTGTTCACAGGAGCTCCTGCCCCGAGGCAATAGGAAGGCGGAAACAAGACGTGCGCCTGCCCGCAGGCGAGGCACCACTTATCCGGAAGCGCTTCCCTTCAGTGTGCTCCGAGGCGACATCCGACGGGAGAGGAAAGAAAAGCAGACCGGTTCCGAAGCGGTAACCGCGACCCCGGACGGTGGAGCGGGCTCTCGTTCGGCTCGGCGGCAGGTCGATATGAGCGGCCCGTTCATGCGGTCGAGGCGGTTCCCCGCAGTCGGAGCCCGAGTACCACGATGATCACGCTCAGCGCCACACACAGCGGCTGCACCCAGATCACCGTCCGGATCACCACCAGTTGGACCAGGATCCAGGCGATCGCGGCCGAACCGGCCGCGATCGCGACAGCCGGATACGAGCGCCGGCCGTGGCCGGCAAGCCAGGACGTGGCCGCCATCGGCATTCCCACGACCAGCGCGAGCATGACGGCAGCGAAGGGCTCACTGTCCCAGGGCAGCCGGCTGTCTATCACCGCGCCGAATTCGATCAGCCCGGTGGCGACCCCGGCGGCACCGGCGAATGCCCAGATCGCGATCGCCCCCGAGATCATCGCCAGAACGGTCCGCCACACCGGCCGCGCCTGTTTGTCGACGGTCATGATCCGAGTGTGATATAGCATGCCGGTGCGGCGACAGGGGCTTACCCGACCGCACTCTACCGGTGTGGATCGATTATCGGCCGGACCTCGGTTGTTTCCTCGGGTAAGAGGACGACCGGTTGTGAGCAGGCCGAGACATGTTCGGCGCGCTCGCGGGGGTTGGGCCGAGGTTCTGTGCCCGATCCGTTGCGACAACGGTACGCGATCGTTGTCGCCGATGCTGTCGCACTCGGACGTGTTCGGTCCGGGTTGCCGCGTCGATGTCGGGCCTTCGGTGTCGGGGATGTGATCTACGCCTCTCGTCCGACCCGAGCGCTTGACCTAAACCTTACTTGAGGTAACAGGCTGGTCGCTGTCCGGTAGGGACATCGAACCCGAGGAGGTTTCATGCGAGCAGTGCAGGCAACGGAATTCGGCGGGCCGGAGGTATTGGTGGCGCGCGAGGTGCTGGTGGAGGTCGCCGCCGCGGATGTCATGTTCCTCGACACCCGGCTGCGCGCCGGTTGGGGTACCGAGTGGTTTCCGGTGCGGCCGCCATACATCCCGGGCGGGGCCGTCGCCGGCACGGTACGCGCCGTCGGCATGGACGTCGACCGGGCCTGGCTCGGTAAAACGGTGGCCACGATAACCGCGAGCAGCAGTATCGGTGGCGGTCTCCCCATCGGTGGATACGCCGAACTGGCGCCGGCCAAGGCGCAATCCCTGATCGAAGTGCCCGAAGCGTTCACGACTCGGGCCGTCGCCGTGGTGCACGACGGCCGTACCGCGCTGGGCGCCTTCGAGCGGGCCGCCGTGCAGGCCGGTGACCAGGTGCTGATCACCGCCGCGGGCGGGGGAATGGGCACCCTGCTGATCCAGTTCGCCCATCGCGCCGGCGCGAAGGTGATCGCCGCGGCCCGCGGTTCCGCCAAACTGGAGCTCGCGAGTCGCCTCGGCGCCGATACGGTGATCGACTATTCGCAGGACGACTGGGCCGAGCAGGTCGTGGCCGCGACCGGCGGCTCCGGCCCCCGGGTGGTGTTCGACGGCGCCGGCGGTGCGCTGGGCTCGGCCGCGCTCGCCGTGACCGCCGACGGCGGCCGGTTCATCGGATACGGGGCGGCCGCGGGAGATTTCGCGGCCGGCGCCACGAGCGTGGACCGAGACATCGATATCGTGGGCCTGTCCAATCTGCGCTCCTCCGTCGACGACCGGCATCGGCTGGGTGTCCGTATACAGGCCGAGGTTGCCGCCGGGCGCGTGAAACCGGTCGTGGGCCAAACCTTTCCGCTGGAACAGGCCGACCGCGCCCATGCTGCCATCGAGGTCAGGGCCGCTATCGGCCGGACCGTGTTGACGGTGTGATCCAGCGGGACAAAGTTGCTCGCCAGGATGACTATGTCGGAACGCTCCCGCGGGCAGTCCGACAGTGCGCTCGAGTTCGTAGCGGGGGCGGGCGTTGGGTGAGGATATGGACAGCGGTGAGGTGGACGATGGATAACAGGCTGTACCGGTGGCCCGGTCAGGCGCGGTGCAGTGCCAGGACCGGGATGGTGCGGATACCGTCGGCTTTGCGGGCGTAGTCGGCGAAACCGGGATAGCGGCGGGCCTGTTCGGCGTAGATGCGGTCACGACGCTCGCCGGTGACTTCTTCCACGGTGACCGGATAGGTCTGGGTGCCGCGTTCGATCTCGCCGGTTCCGGCGGTGGTCAGGTTGTAGTACCAGGCCGGGTTGGTCGGGGCTCCGGCCTTGGAGGCGAAGACGTAGACGGTGTCGGGGTCGTGCTCGTCGGGCAGGTACATCATCGGGGTCACCAGCTCACGGCCGGTTTTGCGTCCTCGATGGTGAACCAGGACCATCGGGGCGCCCTCGAAGTTGCCACCGACTCGGCCCCGATTGGCCCGGAACTCGGCGATGATCTCGGTATTCCAATCCTCGGATGTGCTCATGAACAGATTCTCCTGCACCCACATCCGCGCCGGCCGGCTTCCGGACCGAGAATTACCGAACCTGCCGCCGCAACCGTGGAGAAGACCGCGTCCACACCGCGAAAGGTACCGGCCTAACCGGCAGCGGACCCCGTTCCCGGATGAGAGGAGTTGTCGTCAGGTGAGCAGCGGTAGAGCTTGTTGTCGATTGTCGCCCAGCTTTCGCTCCTCCCCAGATACTTGCACCGGTCGATATCCGACTTGAGGTAAAGACCCCCTACGCACTGGTTGACAGCCGAAATTCTTCCCTGTTCCGCGTGGTACTGAACACAGCCGGGCGCGGGCTCGAGTTCGTCGGCCTGAGCAACGGCCACGCAACCCCACAACATCGACCCGGTGACGAGTAGACCACCGACGATCCTCTTCAGCATGAGACCTCCTCTTTCGGTGAACACTCCGACCACCGTCGGGTCGACAATGGCGCGAGAAGTGTCGCAACCCCGTCCACGGCGGCCGCCGGGTCGACAGGTGCGCAAATCCGCTGTGGCGCAACGGCCGACTGGGCGGACACTCTACGCCCGGCCGCCGGGTCCTGGTGCCTATCTGCGGCTCCTCCGCGAAACATTTCGGCTCGAATATTGCCGTATCAACCGATCCGGACGCTGTGCACCCTGCGTTGCCGACTGTGTCACACGATGGGCGTGGTGGACCTCCTTGATCGCGAATATAAAGGAGACGGCCGAGGAGGTTCACCGTGACGTCGATGCCACAGAATGCCGCCGATGATGTGATCACGGAGCGGTTTCTCGGTTATCGCGAGCTGCTGTTCTCGGTGGTTTACACCATGCTCGGCAGTGTCGCCGACACCGAGGACGTCCTGCAGGAGGTGTGGCTGGCGTGGGCGGTTGGGCATCGAGCCTCCGATGCCCAACCGGTCGAGAACGCCCGCGCCTACCTGGTTCGGGTCGCGGCGAACACCGCGCTGGCCCGGCGTGCCGAACTGGGCCGCCGCCGGGAGACCTATGTCGGCCAGTGGCTGCCGGAGCCGTTGGCAGCCGGTGACGATGACGCGAGCGTGGGTGTCGAACGCGCGGAGTCGTTGTCGATGGCGTTGCTGGTGGTATTGGAGACGCTGTCGCCGCTCGAACGTGCGGTATTCGTGCTGCACGATGTGTTCGGGTTCGGCCATCCGGAGATCGCGCTGATCCTGGACCGCTCCCAGGCGGCCGTGCGGCAGCTGGCCACCCGTGCCCGTCGACACGTGCACGCCCGTCGTCCGCGGCACCGGGCCGCGCCGGAGATCCATGCCCAGGTCACCGAGCGGTTCGCCGCCGCGGCACTGGGTGGTGACCTACCGGCGCTGTTGGAGGTACTGGCACCGGAGGTGACGTTGTGGACCGACGGCGGCGGCAAGGGCCCGGCCACCAGCCTGCGACCCGTCCACGGTCGTGAGGCGGTCGCGGCGCTGTTCATGTCGGTGGCCGAGACTCTGTCCGAGGGGGTGGACATCCGCTATCGCCGGGCCGGTGACGACCCGTGCGCGCTGGTGTTCACCGGCAGCGGCCCGCTCGCCGTGGTCGTGGTGGACCTCGCTTCGGAAGGTGACCGGATCACCGGTATCTACTCGATCACCAACCCGGACAAGCTCACCGGTATCCGATGACCGCCGTGCTGTCCTCGGCCTCCACGACGCGCACCACCGCGCGATGGCCGGTCATTCTGTTGCGCGCCGCGTCAACCGGTGTGGCGGTGCTGGTCTTGCTGCAGGCCGCGTTGGCCGGGAGCTTCCTGTCCGGCCGCTCTTCGGCGGTGGCCTCGCTTATGCGGCGGCCTCCGTCACCACGCCGTTCGGCGTCGCCCGTAGCAGTTGGCGGATGGACGGCGAGCGGATCGAACTACACGTGACGATTCCACCCGGAGCGGCCGGAGACATCTGGCCGGGTCGAGTGGGTGGAATCGGGGACACACAGATTCGAATGGGATGCCGGCTGAACGCCACGGTGCGTCGGCGGTCGCAATGTCATACCGGGCCCTTCGACACCCTCTATAGCAGTGCCCGGAACGGTTCCGGGATATACGTCAGGAGAAGCGATGACCATCCCGAACAACGACAAAGCCCTGCTCGTCCGGCACGACGACGCCGAGACACTGGACACCATGGAGGTACGGCTCTACGCCGATCACGATATGACCGGTGGAAAGCTCAGCGCGAACCGCGCCTTCCTGCCCGCGGGTGCGGATGGCCCTCCACCGCACTATCATTCGACCTCCGCCGAACTGTTCTATATGCTCGACGGTCGGCTGCGTGTGCTCGCCGGGGACGAGATCCACGAAATCGGCGCGGGCGACTTTCTGCTGATACCGCCGAACATGACGCACGCGTGGGCCGCTCCCGCGGCGTCATCGGCGGATGTTCTGGTGATCTTCACTCCCGGTATCGAGCGTTTCGACTATTTCCGGCTGGGCGACCGCATCCGCAAAGGTCTGGCGAGCCCACTCGAAATCCTCGACACCCAGGAACGGTTCGACAACCACTTCGTCGACAGTCCGATCTGGCGGCAGGCCGCGAACGGTGACGGTCGCGGTCCGCTGGACCGTGGAGAGCACCGCGCCGAATTCCTCGCCAGTGACGTACTCCAGGTCCAGTCCGGCAAAGCCGCCCGACCGACCACCCGCGAGGGCTGACCGGGCATCGTTGCCGGCGCCGCCGTAACAGACGGGGGCGGATGAGGTGGCCGGAGTTCGAGGAGGGACGGCGCGAGCGCGACAGTGCGCACCGCGAGCCGAGGATGAGGAGCTGTGGAGGCGGCCCGAACCCTTACCGGACCGCGTTTCCGAGGGTGGTGGCGTTCTGGTCGTCCTGGTTCTCGAAGTCGCTCGCGACCCCACCGATACCGGTGGCGATCGCGGTAATGGCCTGGCTCAGCAGGTCGATGCCGGCCATACCTTCCTCGGCGCCCGGCTTGTACTTCTCGGCGAACTTGTTGCCGATATCGTCGGCGCCCCAGCATTCGCCCTCGGCCTCGATGGCCGCCTTGGCGGTGTTCAACGCGGTCAGGACCTTGTCCGCGGCCCGGGTGACCGTGGGTCGGCTCGCCCGCAGGGCGTCCGGATCGACCTCGATCGTGCTCATCGGTCACCTTCCAGATAGCGGCGTTCACGGTAGTAGGAGTCCTCTTCCTCCGGGTCCATCGATACCGGCGGTGGGGTCGGGGCCGGGTCGGGGAACAGGGAATCGACCAGGGTGCGGATACTCGGGGCGCCGGGCACCAGATCGGGTAGATCCGGCACGTCGCCCGCTACTTCCTCGACCGGCGCGTAGGCCTGCTCGGCGGCCTCGGTGGCCTGTCGGGCCGCGGACTGGACGGCCTCGGTGATGGAACGGCTCAGTTTCTCCGGCGTGGAGCGTTTGAACGCCTCCGGTTCCAGGTGCACCTGCACCGGCACGCCGGCCGTATTGGATTCGACCCGCACCAGGTTGTCCGACGACCAGGCGGTGACCGTCATCGACGCCAGCCGCGCCTGTGCCTCGGCCAGGCCGCGGCGCTGCCGCTCGAAGGTCGCCAACAGTTCGTCGACGTCCGCGCGCAGGGCGTCGTTGCGTGCGCGTGCCGCCGCGCGGTCGCTGTCGCTCATCCTGTTACCCCCGTTTCCGAGTTCGGTGCCATACCTGTATTCGACGCGGCGATCCACCGAAGGGTTCCCCCATGCCGAGGCTTATCCGACCGCGGCGATTTCGGTCGTTCCTCCGCTATCTTGCCCTGTCTCCCGACGAGGGAAACATTTCGGACGGTGGGTTATTCGCCGGCGGGGGAGATATTGAGCAGCGCCGCTTGCACCTGGTACAGCCGGTCGACGTCGCCGCGCAGGCCGGTGACATTGTCGCTGTAGAGGAATGCCTCGCCGAGCCGGACCAGGGAGTAGGCGAGCAGCGAGCGCTCCAACAGGGGGTGGTAGCCGTCGTCCTCGGCCCGGGCGATGAGCGTCTCCACCGCCGCCAGCACCCGGGGTTGTACCGGGCCGTCGGTGGTGGTGAGAATGCGCAGACCGGCGATCGGTTCGTTCTCGAAATAGCGACGGAACGGCTCGTTGCCCGCCATCCAGCGATTGACCCGGTCCAGGACGTCCAGGATGCGTCGGGCCCCGCTGCTGCGGCGGCGGGCGTCGGCGCGCTCGATCAGGGCCTCGAATTCACCGGCCAGCACCGCGCCCAGAACACCGTCGCGGGAGCCGAACCAGCGGTAGACGGAGGCACGGCTGAGCCGCAGTTGGGCGGCGATGGCCTGGATATCGACGCGTTCGCCGGCCAGGAAGGCCTGCCGCGCCAGTTCGACGACCTGCTCGCGGGTGGCGGAGGCGGGCCGGCCGGGTGGGCGCGGCGTACTGGTGACGGTCTTCATCGCTGAATGATACACAATTTGTGAAATGTATCTAATGTGTCAGAACCAGGTTTCGCGCATGTCGAGCGTGGTGGTGTCGAGTGCGGCGAGCAGGTCCAGCTGCGGACCGGTGCGGGGTAGCTCGAACCGGTAGAAATAGCGCGCCGCGTGCCGTTTGCCATCGTAGAAATCGCCCGGGTGGCCCTGGGTGGCGAGGACCTGCTCCAACCAGATCCATGCCACGGTGATATGGCCGAAGGCCTCCAGGTAGACCGAACTGTTGGCGAGGGCGCGTTCCACCTCGCCTGCGGTGAACAGTTCGATGGTCACTCTGGCCAGACGCTCCCACGACGCCTCGAGGGCGTCCGCGAACTCGGCGGCCTCGCCGCCGGTGGTCCGGGCGGCCGCGATCGTGGCGCGGACGCGGGTGTCCAGTTCGCGCAGGCTCGCGCCGCCGTGCTGGGTGACCTTGCGGCCGAGCAGGTCCAGGCCCTGGATGCCGTGGGTGCCCTCGTGGATCGGGTTGAGGCGGTTGTCGCGATAGTGCTGCTCGACGTTGTATTCGCGGGTGTAGCCGTAGCCGCCGAGTACCTGGATGGCGAGATCGTTGGCTGCCAGACACCACTGGGAAGGCCAGCTCTTGGCAATGGGGGTGAGGATGTCCAGCAGCAGGGTGCGGACGCGGCGTTCGTCCTCGGATTCGGCGATGCGCTGCTCGTCTATCAGTCGGGCGCAGTACAGGACAAGGGCGAGCGCGCCCTCGGCGTAGCTCTTCTGCGCCAACAACATCCGTTTGACGTCGGCGTGTTCGATGATCGGCCGCTGCGGGGTGGTCGGATCGGCGGCGCCCTTGGTGCGGCCCTGGGTGCGGGCGCGGGCGTAGTCGAGGGATTCGAGGTATCCGGTGTAGCCGAGCGCCGCGGCCACCAGGCCGACCCCGGCGCGCGCCTCGTTCATCATGTGGAACATGTAGCTCAGCCCCCGGTGCGGCTCGCCGACGAGATAGCCGATGGCGCCGGGTTCACCGTCGGGCGTCCATCGGCCCTCGCCGAAGTTCAGGACGGTGTTGACGGTGCCGCGGAAGCCCATCTTGTGATTGAGCCCGGCCAGGGCGATATCGTTGCGCTCGCCGAGCGACCCGTCCTCGCCGACGAGATACCGGGGCGCCGCGAACAGGGAGATCCCCTTGGTTCCGGGCGGGCCGCCGGGAATCTTGGCGAGCGCCAGATGCACGATGTTCTCGCTCAGTTCGTGATCGCCGCCGGATATCCACATCTTGGTGCCGAAGAGCCGGTAGGTGCCGTCGGCGCGGGGTTCGGCGCGGGTGGCGATATCCGCCAGCGACGATCCGGCCTGCGGCTCGGACAGGCACATGGTGCCGAAGAAGCGGCCCTCGATCATCGGACGCACGAACCGATTCACCAGCTCGGCGCCGGCGTGGGCGATGAGCAGGTTGGCATTGCCGATGGTGAGCAGCGGATAGGCGCTGGTTCCCGGATTGGCGGCGTGGAACCAGGCGAAACCGGCCTGGGCCACGGTCGCGGGCAGTTGGGCGCCGCCGAGTTCGCCGTCCATGGTGGCGCCGACCATCCCCGCCTCGGCGAAGGCTGCCAGGGCGGTGCGTACCTCGGGGATGATGGTGACCTTCTCGCCGTCGAAGGTGGGTTCGTGCGCGTCGTTGAGCTTGTTGTGGGGAGCGAAGTGCTTGGTGGCGAGCTGTTCGCTGAGTTCGAGGACGGCGGCGAAGGTTTCCCGGGAATGTTCGGCATAGCGGGGGTGGGCGATCAGCGATTCGACGTCGAGCCATTCGTACAACAGGAAGTCGAGATCCCGCCGGGACAGCAGAGTAGATCGCATACCCAACCCTTTCGATACATGTAGGGTTTACTGTATCAATACTGCGGGTGGCGATATCGCGTGGCTCTCATTGCATCGAGGCGAGCCCAACCAAGATCGCGGCGGCCATGGCGGCCGGGTCGCCGTCGGCGGGGTGCAGGACCAGGGCCGGGGTGAGCGGCGGTTCGTACGGGTCGTCGATGCCGGTGAAGCCGCGGATCTCACCCGCCCGTGCCTTGGCGTACATACCCTTGGGGTCGCGGGCCTCGCAGACCTCGAGCGGAGTGTCGACGAAGACCTCCAGAAACGGCAGGCCCGCTGCCTCGTGCACCGCGCGGACGCGGTCGCGGTCGGCGCGGTGCGGGCTGATCAGCGAGACGATCGCGACCACCCCCGCCTCGGCGAACAGCCGCGCGACCTCACCCACCCGGCGCACGTTCTCCGCTCGGTCGGCGGCGGTGAAACCGAGGTCGGAATTGAGGCCGTGTCGCAGATTGTCGCCGTCGAGCAGGTAGGCCGGCCGGCCCGCCGCCACCAGCCGCCGTTCCAGCTCCACCGCCACCGTCGACTTACCGGAGCCGGACAGGCCGGTCAGCCATACCGTCGCGCCCCGGGTGGCGCGCTCGTCGCGGCCCACAGCGGTGGCATGCCAGACCACCCGCGACGACGGCAGGCTGGGACCGGTGATCATTCCCGCGCCGACGGTATCTCCGGTGGTGTCGTCGACCAGTACGAAACTGCCGGTGCCACGGTTGCGGCGGTACGGGTCGAACAGCAGCGGCTGCCGGGTCCGCAACTGGACGCGGCCGATCTCGTTGAGCGCCAGCTCGTGCGCGCTCTCGTCGCGGTGCAGGGTGTTGACGTCGAGCCGGTAGTCCAGCGAACGCACCTGCGCCACGACATTGCGGGTGGTGTGTCGGACGCTGTAGGTCGCGCCCGGACGCAGGGTGGAATCGTCGGCGAACCAGCACACCATGGCGTCCAGATCGTGACCCACCTGCGGACGGTTGGCCGGACGGCAGAGCAGATCACCGCGCGAGATATCGAGCTGATCGGCCAACTGGACGGTGACTGCCTGCGGCGGGAACGCCTCGGTGAGCGGGATGCCGCCGGGACCCCAGATATGGGTCACGGTGGTGGTGAAACCCGACGGCATCACCGCGACCTCGTCGCCCGGTTTGAACACCCCACCCGCGACGGTGCCCGCGTAACCGCGAAAATCCGTTGCGCCGCTGCGGATCACGTACTGCACCGGCAGTCGCGTGTCGATGAGATTGCGGTCGGAGGCGATATGCACCTCCTCGAGGTGGTGCAGAAGGGGAGTGCCTTCGTACCAGGGCATGGCGGCGCTGCGATGCACGATATTGTCGCCCTGCAGTGCCGAAACCGGGATGAAGGTGAGATCGGCGATGTCCAGTCGGGAAGCGAAACCGGCGAATTCCTCTCGGATCTCGGCGAACCGCTGCTGTGACCAGCCGACCAGATCCATTTTGTTCACGCACAGCACCAGATGCGGGACCCCGAGCAGCGAGGCCAGGAAGGCGTGCCGGCGGGTCTGCTCCACCACTCCCTTGCGGGCGTCGACCAGGATCAGCGCCAGATCGGCGGTGGAGGCGCCGGTGACCATATTGCGGGTGTACTGGATATGGCCGGGGGTGTCGGCGATGATGAATTTTCTTCGGGGTGTGGCGAAATAGCGATGCGCGACATCGATGGTGATGCCCTGCTCGCGTTCCGCGCGCAACCCGTCGGTGAGCAGGGTCAGGTTCGGATAGTCCTCGCCGCGTTCGCGACCTTCGCGCTCCACGGCGTCGAGTTGGTCGGTGAACAGCGTTTTGGAATCGAACAGCAGCCGCCCGATGAGGGTGGATTTTCCGTCGTCGACGCTGCCCGCGGTCGCCAGGCGCAGCAGGGTGCTCATCAGAAGTAGCCCTCTCGTTTGCGGTCTTCCATCCCGGCGGAGGAGATGCGGTCGTCGGCGCGGGTGGCGCCGCGTTCGGTGACGCGGGCGGTGGCGACCTCGGCCACCACTTCGTCGGGGGTGGCGGCGGTGGATTCCACGCAGCCGGTGCAGGTGGCGTCGCCGACCGTGCGGAAGCGGACGGTGGCCTCGTAGGGCTGTTCACCTTCCAGAAGATCCAGGAAACGGGTGTGCGCCAACAGCATTCCGTCCCGCTGGACCACCTGTCTGCGATGGGCGTAGTAGAGCGGGGGCAGTTCGATGCCCTCGTCGGCGATATGGGTCCAGATATCGAGCTCGGTCCAGTTCGACAGCGGGAACACCCGGATGTGCTCACCCGGCCGGTGTTTGCCGTTGTACAGATTCCACAGTTCCGGACGCTGCCGGCGTGGATCCCACTGACCGTATTCGTCGCGGAAACTGAACACCCGCTCCTTGGCGCGTGCCTTCTCCTCGTCGCGGCGGGCGCCGCCGAACACGGCGTCGAAGCGGTGTTCGCGGATCGTGCGCAGCAGGGTGGTGGTCTGCAGCCGGTTCCGGCTCGCCCCGGGACCGGTGTCCTCCACAACGCGCCCGGCATCGATATCGTCCTGCACCTGTCCGACGATCAGCCGCAGTCCGAGCCGGGCGACCGTCTCGTCCCGGTAGGCGATGATCTCGTCGAAATTGTGCCCGGTGTCGATGTGCAGGATCGGGAAGGGTAGCGGCGCGGGCCAGAACGCCTTGGCCGCGAGATGCAACATCACCACCGAATCCTTGCCGCCGGAGAACAGCAGGACGGGGCGTTCGAAGGTGGCCGCGACTTCGCGGAATATGTGGGTCGATTCGGCCTCGAGCGCGGCCTGATGGGAGAGCTCGTAGGTGCCGGCCGTCGACTTTGCGTGCTGGCTCACACTGAAAAACTAGAACACGTTTCTATCGAAGGTCAATGGTTTGCGCCCGCCTGCCGCGGCGGTGACGGCATCGGCGGCGGCCACCAGCGCCGCGCCCCGGCGGACGATTTCGGCGCCGGTGATGGACCTGCCCACATACATGGTGAGGACCAGCTGCTGGCGGCCGTCGGCATCGTAGGTGGGGGCGGCGAGCAGGCTCACCGGATGTTCCTTGCGGGGGCGCAGATCCGCGCCCAGATACACCCGCTCGCCGAGGCCGGTGACCAGTTCGGCGACGGCGCTGCGCAGGTCGTCGGGCAGATCGCGGGCGGCCACCCCGGCCAGTAGCGAATACAGCCGGCGGCCCGCGCCGGTCATACTCTCCACCAGATAGCCGCGTTCCCGGCATTCGGCGACGATACGGCGCAGCCGGGCCTCGTCCTGGCGCAGCGGCACCGTGGACGGGGTGGCCAGCCAGGCGTCGAAAGCGGCGTTGGTATCCCACAGCACGTACATGAGTCCCACCGGCGGCGCGAACTGGTAGGTGGCGCCCACCTGCACCATTCCCGGCCCCGCGCCGTCGAGGACGCTGATCCGCTCCCCGACGACCGCCGAGGCCGTGCAGGTGGTGTGGTAGGCCGTACCGAGCCGTTCGAGTTCGGGGTGGGCGAGGGCGGCGATCGCGAAGACGTCCTGGGCGACCCGGCCCGCGGCGATAAGCGCCGGGCCGGGCCCGTAGTCGAGGGTGCGCGGGTCGCGGGTCAGGTATCCGGCGGCGGTGAGTTCGGTGACGATGCCCAGGCAGGTGGGCTTGGCCATGTCCAGCGCCCGGGCGATCTCGGACAGTCCGGCCCGGCGGCCCCGCCGTACGACGAAGTAGTCCAGCACCTGGATCACCCGCCGGGTGGGCGCGGACCGGCGCCCGACGTCCCGGGCCCCCGAGATCCCCGCCGGAGCGGGGCCTGCGGGCGATGTGGATACCTCGGGTGCCATTGACCACTCCTAGAACAAGTTCTAATGTCCTTCGTATCGAAATGTACCAGAGCGGTACATATATGGAACCCCGGGAGTATCGTGCTGACCCAGCCGTTCGCGGACGCCGTCGCCGCCGCCGAGGAGATCATCAAAGGCGCCCCGCATATCCGTACCGAACAGGACCTCGCCGAGGGATACGACTATCTGGCGGGCAGTATCCGCGCCGCCATCCAGATGTCGTGGTCGTTCGAACGGGACTTCCCGTTCTTCGTCCAGTCCACCGGGCCCTACACTAAGATGGGCCTGGACAATCCGGACACCCTCTATTACCACGCGAACCTGCGCCCCGACGCCGAATACGTGGTCACCGGAACCCGCGGCACCACCCGCGACCTGAGCTTCCAGGTGCTCAACGGCAACTATTCACCCACCGAGGTGCCCGGCGGCGAAACCGCCTTCGACGACCGCGTCCTCGATATCACCCCCGACGGATCGTTCGAACTGCGGCTGGGTCCGCGGCCGGGCGGGCGCAACCACATCCAACTCGCCCCCGATTCGACCATGCTCGCAGTGCGGGAGGTCTTCGGCGACTGGAATACCGAGAAACCGGGAACCATCCGCATCGCCCGCGTCGACACAATCGGCGCCGCGCCACCACGCATCACCACCGATCTGATGGCCAAACGCTACGAGGTCGCGGGCAAGATGCTGATCTCGCGGCTGAAGACCTTCCTGGCGTTCCCCGAGTGGTTCTACCTGAACCTGCCGGTCAACACCATGACCGAACCGCGCCTGACTCCCGGCGGCCTGGCCACCCAGTTCTCCTCGGTGGGCCACTACGAACTCGCCGACGACCAGGTCATGATCCTCACGGTGCCCAACTCCGACGCGCCCTATCAGGGCTTCCAGCTCGGCAGCATGTGGTATCTGTCGCTGGACTACATCAACCACCAAACCAGCCTCAACGCCGACCAGGCGCGCGTCGACCCCGACGGCATGATCCGGCTCGTCATCAGCGAACGCGACCCCGGCCTGGTCAACTGGATCGAACGCATCGGCCACGACCGCGGCTACCTGCAGTTCCGCTGGCAGCGGCTGTCGCGGGAGATGAAACCCGAGGACGGGCCGACCGTGGAGGTGGTGTCGTTCGACGATCTGCCGAACCGGCTGCCCTACCACGAGGAATCGCGGATCACCCCGCAGGACTGGACGGCGCGGATCGCCGCCCGGCAGGCCGCGGTGGCGGAAAGGATGTTGGGCTGATGCTGTTGCAGGACAAAGTGGTCGTCGTCTCGGGTATCGGCCCCGGCCTCGGCCGCGCCATCGCGGTCCGTAGCGCGGCGGCCGGTGCCGACGTGGTGTTGGCCGCGCGCACCGAATCACGGCTGGCGGAGGTGGCGAAGGAAATCACCGATCTGGGACGCCGCGCCGTGGTGGCGCCCACCGACATCACCGACGAGACCTCGGCGCAACAGTTGGTGGAGGCCGCGACGAGTGCCTTCGGTCGGGTCGACGCCTTGGTGAACAATGCCTTCGCCATGCCGCCGATGGCCGACCTCGCCGAGGTGGTGCTCGACGACCTGCGCGCCTGTTTCGAAACCAATGTGTTCGCCGCCCTGCGGCTCACCCGGCTCTTCGCCCCCGCGCTCGCCGAGGCCAAGGGGTCGGTGGTGATGATCAACTCGGCGGTGCTGCGGCATTCCCGACAGCCCTACGGCCCCTACAAGATGGCCAAGACGACACTGCTGGCCATGTCGCAGAGCCTGGCCACCGAACTCGGCCCCCGCGGTATCCGGGTGAATTCGGTTGCCCCGGGCTGGATCTGGGCCGACACCCTGAAATGGTATTTCGACTATCTGGCGAAGGAACGCGGCGTCACCGCCGCCGACGTCTACTCCGAAACCGCCTCGACCATCGATCTGCGCCGCCTGCCCGAACCCGACGAGATCGCCGACGCCGTCGTCTTCTTCGCCTCCGATATGTCCCGGGCCGTCACCGGGGCGTGTCTGGACGTGAACTGCGGCGAATTCCACCACTGAGGAGCGAGACAACACCATGATCGGCAGGGACGACGTCGGCACCGTCGACGATTTGCACGCCTCGGCCACCAAGGTGGTGGGGCTGGACGATTTCGGCGACGACGACTACCGCACCGGGCTGGCGGTGCTGCTGGAATCGTATGAGAAGGACGCCGAACTCACCCCGTTCGGCAACAAGGTCAACCGGGCCTTCCTGCGCGGCGCGCTGATCGCCCGGCTGCTCAGCGAAGCGGCCTGGAAACAATATCCCGAACACGCCGAAATCCCGATCGAGCGGCCCGTCTTCGTGACGGGACTGCCTCGTTCGGGCACCACGGCCATCCACCGACTGCTCACCGCCGACCCGGGCCACCAGGGTCTGGAGATGTGGCTCACCGAGATGCCGCAACCACGCCCACCGCGCGAGACCTGGGAACGGGACCCGGTTTTCCAGAAGTTGCAGGCCGGATACGACAAGCACCATGTGGAACATCCGGAATTCATGGGGGTGCACCATATTTCGGCCGACCAGGTGGAGGAGTGTTGGCAGCTGCTGCGCCAGTCGGCCATGTCGGTCTCCTATGAATGCCTGGCCTATCTGCCGACCTATTCGGAATGGTTGCGCGAACAGGACTGGACCGCCGCCTACCGCCGGTACCGCCGGAACCTGCAGCTTATCGGCCTCAACGACCGCGACCGGCAGTGGGTGCTGAAGAATCCGAGCCACCTGTTCGCCCTGGACGCCCTCATGCGCGTGTACCCGGATGCCCTGGTGATCCAGATGCACCGGGCGCCCAGCACCATCGTCGCGTCGGTGTGCAGTCTCAACGAGCAGGCGACGGCGGGTTGGTCGGAGAAGTTCCGTGGACCCGTCGTCGGACGGACGCAGCTGGAGCTGTGGTCCCGCGGCGCCCACACCTTCGGCGAGGATCGGAAACGGTATCCGGCCGCGCAGTTCTGCGATGTGTACTATGAGGATTTCGTCGCCGACCCGATCGGCATCGTCGCGGGGATCTACGATCGCTTCGGTCTCACCCTCACCGACGCGGCACGTACGGCCATGACCGAGCTGCACGCCGAATCGACGTCCGGCGTCGCGCGGCCGGCTCATCGGTACACCCTCGACGATTTCGGACTCACCACCGATGAGGTGAACGCGGCGTTCGCCCCGTATCTCGCGGCGCACTACCCGACGGCCGACGCTTGACCCATCCGTCCCACCGTCGACGACGGTGGAGTCCGCGGTCGGGCAGGGACATGGGTCCTGATGAAGGCAAGGGAGAAGACGTCGGTGTCCGACCTCGATTTCTATGTCCGTTTCGCCGCGCGTGGCGAAGTGTTGGGGTTGGCATCGACGCGAATCCCGCCGACTGGAAGCGAAGCTGGGGTCGGACTATCTCGACGACAGGGCGCGGGGCCTCATGCGCCGGGATTACGGACTCGTGGAGCTTTCATTCCGGGAGGACGAGGGCGCATGGCCCTGCTTCGGTATCGGCGTACAGGCACACCGTCTGCTTCGGCACGCCGGGTCCGCCGTGCCGAAGTCCCTCCGGAACCAGTACGGCGAGTTCGCATCTCGGGTGGAATTCGACGAATTGGCCGCCTTCATCACCGGCCTGGACTATCGCATCGAACCGGACAACGATGCGACGACCACCGACATTCACCGGTACCGCGTCCCCGAGTCCGGTGTGAGGGTCTTCATTGTCGCCGATGTCGATCCTTACGGATATGCCGACGCGGACACGGACGATTCTGTCGAGCATCGGGTGGGTGATGTGTGGCCCATCGGGCTGTCCCCTGCTTGGTGGTCGGCGCGAGATCCGAGCGAGGATCTCTCCTGCAGACAGTGATGGGGATCGGATTCGGGTCACGGAGTCCGAACCACACGACCGGAGTGCCGAGTCGAATGGTGTTCGCGCGTCGGGGTCGGCTGCGGACCGAGGCATGCGCATCCCGATACACGCGCCGCCGGAGTGCGGCGCGATTCGGCATACCTCAGGGTTGGCCGGGTTTCAGCATGATGAACAGTCCGTGTGCCTCCGCGCAGAGGCGGTCGCCGTCGTGCAGCGTGGCGCGCATGAAAACCTTGCGGTCCTCCTGGCGTTCGGCCCAGGCGCGCAGGTCCAGTTCGGTGTTCAGCGGCGTGATCGACCGGTAGTCCACGGTGAGCGACGCGGTGCGGGTGACCCTGTCGCAATACGCCGCGGCCGCCACGCCCATCAGGTCGTCGAAGCCGAGCGAGATGTACCCGCCGTGGACGGCGTTGTTTCCGCCGAGGTAGAAGGTGCGGTAGGTGATCCGCGCGTGCGCCCCCTCCTTGGTGCGCTGTACGAGCTCGTACGGCGGCAGGGTGATGAGCCCACGCGCCGGCAGATCGAAACGGGTCCAGCTGGGCGTCGACCATTCGTCGACCACCGCCGGCGCCAGCCGGTCGTTCAATTTCTCCAGGATCTCCACCGCCTCGAGGGTGAGCTCGTCGGACGGGGAGACCAGGCGGGCCCGGTCCATCAGCGTACGTACCTGTTCGATGAACGGGCCGTAGTGCGGCCCGCCGCGCATGCCCTCGGCCTTGCGGGCGGCGTCCATCAGCTCCGTCATCGGCCGAAACCCGCCTTCATGGTGTTCGGCATTCGGGAGTCCACCCCGGCCCTCGTGC